>JAWSVD010000243.1:0-7486 GCA_033852095.1 Granulosicoccaceae bacterium
GCTCTGCAAGCGCCTCAAGGCCCTGCCCATCGAGGCGGTGGTGCGCGGCTACGTGATCGGCTCCGGCTGGCTCGACTACCAGCGCACGGGGTCTATCTGTGGCCACCGGCTGCCCGAGGGACTGCTGCAGGCTGCAAAGCTGGAACAGCCAATCTTCACCCCTGCCACCAAGGCGGACGTGGGCGATCATGACGAGAACATCGACTTCGAACGCACCATCGAGCTGATCGGTCTGCCGCTCGCCGAGCAGGTGCGCGACACCTCGATCAAGCTCTACCAGCGCGCGGCGGACTACGCCGCCCAACGCGGCATCATCATCGCCGACACCAAGTTCGAGTTCGGTCTGGACGAGAACGATCAGCTGGTGCTGATGGACGAAGTGCTCACCCCTGACTCCTCGCGCTTTTGGCCAGCCGATCAATGGCAGCCCGGCCAGAACCAGCAGAGCTTCGACAAGCAGATACTGCGCGACTACCTCAACACCCTGGATTGGGACAAGACAGCCCCAGGGCCCGCCCTGCCCACCGAGGTCTTGGAATCAACCATTGCCCGTTACCGCGAGGCACGCGACATTCTAACCAGCTGACCGCCGCATCATCTCAGCAGCAAAGAGGAAGGGGATTCGTCCCCTTCCACACCACAAGTGTAAACAAGCGCTTCAGCTGAGCCAGCCAGCCCCAGTGCATCAAGACATAGAATCAGTCGCACTCAAGCCCCTCCCCTCTCTCTGTTACACCGTGTTACATCCTGATTCACCGTCGCAAAGAGTCGCCGGCCGCATGCGCCGAGAATAGCCCTGTCGATCCAAAAATCCAGGAGCCTAGCCATGCACTGTTCAACCGCGATCATCTCTGCTTTTGCCTCGAATTTCGGCACCACGGCTGGCGCTATTGCGCCCGACAAGCCCTCACTCACCGAGCCAAAAGCACGGACAGGGCCCACCCGAATTGGCGCCACGAATCTCGAGAAACAGAGCGCATCGGATGCAGACTGTGCAGTGGTTAATAGCGAAGAAACCACGGCCAGCAACGCCACATGAGCGCAGTGCCGCTTATGCGGCGGGACCTTGCACGTTATTTCTACAAGCATTATTCCACGCATGAAAAAGGGAGCATCAGCTCATGCAGCAAAGCGCTAAGACATACAGAGATCTGGTTGCCCAAGGCTGGGCTGGCATGCTGTTCTTACTGCTGACAATGCTCATCGCAGATATAATCGAACTGGCCATGCAGGGAGACTACGGCAGAACCTCAGTGCATTTGCTAAAAGACCCAGGAATTGTTGGGCTCTGGTTTCTGTCATGTTTAATCTGCGTGAATGTATTGGCACAAATGGCGATACGCGCCACCCCTGAAAACAAATACCGTACGTGGATTTTGATACTCACCGCAGCTTATGGGGTGTTTTTCCTTGCGCACCAGATCGTGCACCTGCAATCCGGCGAAGGTTTTGACATCCATTTCATACTGGACATTACGCACCACACACTGGCGGCCTGGGCATCTTGGGCGGCATTTAAATGGTCCCGACTGCCCACTGCAGAAACGACCTTATGCCCTTGATGACAGAACACCGAAGGCGTCACTCAGACGGCCCCTCACCCCATAAACGCATCGAAGGCTTTGCTTCAAGAACAGCGCAGTGGCAAGCTAAACAACACGGCATCGTTTTTTGCAAGCGAGCACGGCTTACACTTAGAGGCGCGGAACAAGCACTGGCAACTTGCGCGACGCAAATGAATTCGAATACACACAGGTGCAAGCTTCTTCACAGGCTTGCATTTTATCACTGAGCCTCAGTACTCAGACAGCATGATAAATTGGGATGCAGTGGCTATGAGAATACTTTTTGTATTGGGTGGGAACCTTGGTGTTAAGCACAACATCGACCCTCAACAACCACCCTTCGGGAGNNCTGCGTTACAGCCCTCGAAAAGAGCCAGCCACTCCCTTCGGCCTGCGCCTTGCGAAAACACAACAGAGACACTCTGTACCCGCAATTTCCACACTGTCAGAGCACTAGCTATGCTGCATGCACTACTGATTGACGATGATCAAAAGCTCGGCCCCCTGCTAGCCGAGTACTGCGAGCGCTACGGCATACGTGTTTCGATAGCGCTGCGGCCCTCAACGGCCTTGCAACTGATAGCAGAGACCGATTTTGATGCGCTGATACTCGACGTGATGCTGCCGGAGATGGACGGCTTCGAGCTCTGCCGCACCATCCGCCAGAACAACGATATCCCGATCATCATGCTCACGGCGCGCGGCGAGGTGACGGATCGCATCGTCGGCCTGGAGCTGGGCGCTGACGACTACCTGCCCAAGCCCTTTGAACCGCGCGAGCTGGTGGCCCGTGTGCACGCCATCGCCAAACGCAAGCCTGCGGGGCCGGCGGACAGCAAGCAGATGCATTTCGAGAGTCTGTCGATCGACAAATCTAGACGACAGGTCAGTGTCGGCGAAAAGGCCATCGAGCTGACCACCATGGAATACCAGCTGTTGTTGCTGCTGGCCGAGAGCCCGGGCAAAGATTTCTCTCGCGACGACATTCTGAACCGGCTCAAAGGCACAGAGACGGAATTGTTCAGCCGCTCCGTTGATATCTTGGTAAGCCGACTGCGCACCAAGCTAAAACCTGCCGCGCCCATAAAAACGGTGTACGGCTCGGGCTACGCCTTTGTGGACGGCAGCCGATGAGTGCAGCACTGAAACGGCTGCGCGAATCACTCACCGCACGACTGCTGTTGGTTTTTGTCTTTGTCTGCCTGTGCATGCTGGCGCTCATTGCGGTGACCATTGCGCACGGCTTTGGCAGCAGCTGGGACAGCGGTATCAAACCGCATTTACGCCAATATGTAGAGTACATAATCCAGGATATCGGCAGCCCACCCAATCTGCAACGCGCGCAAAAACTGTCCGATTCGCTGCCTCTCACTGTGTACATTGAAGGGCCTGGCACAGCGCACTCAGCCACAGGGAATCTGCTACAGACGGGCGAATTCAAATTCGAGCAGGACCAATACCAATGGCGCAACCACGGTATTGACAGCACCGGGTTCTTTCAATTGGGAAGTCATTTCAGCTTTGGCGAGATCAATGGCCACCCCGCACTTCGTAGTCAGAACGGTGATCACACGGTTTATTACGAAGTATTGAGCGGTGAATCCGCCAGAAAAAAAGCCCGTTTCATCTGGTTTGCTCTGACTTGTCTTGTCGCTATTCTTGGCATCGCCTATTTTTTATTACAACGCATGCTCAAACCGGTGCAAGACATTACACGCGGAGTCGATCAGATGGGACAGGGGCACCTTAGCTACCGTGTGCCAGTGCGCGCACCCAATGATCTGGGCCAGCTCGCCACTGCCATCAATACAATGGCGGGTGACATTGAGAACATGCTGGATGCCAAGCGGCAATTGTTGCTCGCACTTAGCCACGAGTTGCGCTCCCCGCTGACTCGGGCAAAAATCGCGACCCAACTGCTGGAGGATTCGCGCAACAAATTTGCTATTGAAGACGATATTCGGGAAATGGAATCACTGATCTCCGAGATCCTCGAAGCGGAGCGCATGAACTCCTCACACACCAGCTTACACCGCAGCCCTACCGATATCGCACAGCTGGTAGACGATGTGCGGCACGAACTGCACGCCGAAGGCGTTACCGTGCACATGCCCACAGTCATTCCGCTGCTGCCGGTGGACGACACCCGACTGCGACTGCTGCTGCGGAATCTGATCAAAAACGCACTGACACACGGTGGACAAGCGGAACCACCACCTTCTATCGAACTGCTGTTTGATAACACAAGCCTGTCCATCACTGTTCGAGATCACGGCGCGGGCATAGACGCGGAGCACTTGACGAGAATCACCGAGCCCTTCTACCGCGCCGACCCCTCTCGCACCCGTGCTACTGGCGGCTTTGGGCTGGGCCTCTACCTGTGCAAAAAAATTGCCGAGGCTCATGGCGGCGAACTGCGCATTGTCAGCAAAAAAGGTGAAGGCTGCAGCGTCACCGCGATACTCAATTGCAACGATCAGCCACAGCCAGCGAAAACGCCAAGCAAACCCTGAGATTCACTGAAATCACACAGAGTACGATCGCAAATACCTTTGGAAAACGGGCAATAAAAAGCCCCACCACACAATCAATGTGGCGGGGCCTTATTAAGCAAACTGCAATCGCTGTTTATTTCACCGAGGGATCGAGCTGCCCGGATTTATAACGCACCGCCATGTCTTCGAGTTTCATGCCCTTCATTTTCGATGCATTGCCCGCTGTGCCAAACGCTTCGTAGCGGTTGATGCTGATGTCGCGCATGGCGTCTTTGGCCGCGACCAAGTATTTGCGCGGATCAAACTCAGACGGTTTGTCGTGGAAAAAGCGCCGAATCGCGCCAGTCGAGGCCATGCGCAAATCCGTGTCGATGTTCACTTTACGCACACCGTACTTGATGCCTTCTTGAATCTCTTCGACTGGCACGCCGTAGGTCTCGCCCATCTCGCCGCCGTACTCATTGATCACTTTCAGCCACTCCTGCGGCACTGATGACGAACCGTGCATGACAAGGTGTGTATCGGGGATGCGCGCATTGATTTCTTTGATGCGCTGAATGGACAGGATGTCGCCGGTGGGCGGACGGGTGAACTTGTAGGCGCCGTGCGATGTCCCGATGGCGATGGCCAGGGCATCCACACCCGTTGCCTTCACAAAGGCAGCGGCTTCTTCGGGGTCGGTCAGCAGCTGGTCCTCACTGAGCACACCCTCTGCACCAGAGCCGTCTTCTTCACCGGCCATGCCTGTCTCCAAAGAGCCGAGTATACCCAGCTCGCCTTCTACGGAGACGCCGATCGCGTGCGCCATTTCCACCACGCGGCGCGTGGTGCTGGAGTTGTAGTCAAAATCGGCGGGCGTCTTCATGTCTTCGTGCAATGAGCCGTCCATCATCACCGAGCTGAAACCCAGCGCCATTGCCTGCTGACAGACATCCGGGGATGCACCGTGATCTTGGTGCATGCAGACGGGGATGTGCGGAAACTCTTCGATTGCCGCCAAAATCAGGTGACGCAGGAAGGGAGCACCTGCGTATTTTCGCGCCCCTGCAGAGGCCTGCACAATCACCGGAGAATCCGTCTTGTCGGCGGCCTCCATGATGGCGCGGATCTGCTCGAGATTGTTCACATTAAAAGCTGGCACGCCGTAGCCGTACTCGGCAGCGTGGTCCAGCATTTGTCGCATTGAAATTAAAGCCATGGTTATTTATCTCACTGTGTGCGCTGCCGAAACAGCGCCGATAATAATTTGATTGGCAGGGCTATTCGCCGGTTCAATCTTCGCGTCTTCATCTCATCCCATAAAAACGCGTCAAAAACAGCGGCGGAGTACACCCGGCGATCTCTCGCTGAACACACCGGCTCCGCCACCCCAGAAGCCCACTCAGGTACTCAGGGCCACACCTGCCGAGGCAGGAGGCACCGCCTCCTACGCTCGTCGCTGCAACATGGCAACGGCAGGCAGTGTTTTTCCCTCCAGAAACTCCAGGAACGCACCACCTCCGGTAGAAATATACGAAATTCTATCGGAGAGACCGTATTTATCGACCGCTGCGAGCGTGTCTCCACCGCCTGCTATCGAGAAAGCAGAAGAATTGGCAATGGCCTCCCCCAGTGCCTGTGTGCCCGCGGCAAACTGATCGAACTCAAAAACCCCCACCGGACCGTTCCAGACGATAGTGCCGGCATTTTTGATGATATCGCACAATTTTGCCGTCGTCTCAGGGCCCACATCGAAAATCATCTCGCCGGCCTGCACTTCATTGACAGCGCGCAAAGTGGCCGAGGTGTCCTTGTCAAAAGCCTGCCCCACCACCACATCGGTGGGCACCGGGATATCCCCGCCCTTGGCCTGTATTGCCGCCAGCAACTCACTCGCCTCAGAGATCAAATCTTTCTCATACAGGCTGTTGCCGACCTCGTCACCGCCAGCAGCGATGAAGGTATTCGCTATGCCTCCACCGACGATCAACTGGTCGACAATGCCCGACAAGGTTTTCAGCACTGTCAGCTTGGTCGAGACCTTTGAGCCGCCCACGATGGCGACCATGGGCCGCGCCGGGTTGTCGAGTGCTTTGCCCAGTGCTTCGAGCTCGCCCAACAACAGCGGGCCGCCGCAGGCCACGGGCGCGTACTCACCAACGCCATGCGTCGACGCCTGGGCACGATGCGCGGTGCCGAAAGCGTCCATGACATAGACGTCGCAAAGGGCGGCGTATTGTTTGGCCAGCCCTTCATCGTCTTTTTTCTCACCGGCGTTAAAGCGCACATTCTCCAACAGTACAACTTGGCCATCATCGAGTTCCGGCGCCTGCTGCAGGTAGTTTTCCACCAGCAGCACCTCTGCACCCAGGGCTGAGCCCAAATGCTTTGCGACGGGCGCCAAACTGAACTGCGGCTCGGGCTGCCCCTCTGTTGGGCGGCCCAAGTGGGACATCAGCAACACTTTGGCGCCTGCGGACATTGCCTGCTTGATCGTAGGCAGGGCAGCTCGAATTCGGGCGTCGGAGCTGACTACCCCGTCGGTGATCGGCACGTTGAGGTCCAAGCGAATCAATACCCGTTTGCCTGCCAGGGACAAATCACTCATGCGCAGCACATTCATAAACAGCGGTTCTCTGGAAATCTATTGAAAATGAAATTTAGAAAAGCAACCGCGCCTTGCAGCGCGGTTAGCAGCCCGGCTATTGCTCGGGCTGACGAGGAGCTTGGGCAAGAACTAGAAACCCTGCTGCGGAAGGCTAATTTTGGACGTATTTCCGCACTGATCTCGTTAAATAACCGGTTATTCGCCTCAATCAGCACAAAAATTCGCCTCAAAACTATCTCTTCCTCGTGACGGGCCCAATCCTCGCCCAAGCTCCTAGGAGGCTGGGACTGAAGCCCGGCCTCCTAATTTTCAACTACTTGTTATAGCAGCGGCTCGAAGGGAGCGAACTACAACAAGGCTTCAGCCGCGGCGACCACCGCGTCTTCGGTCAGACCGAAGTGCTGATAGAGATCGGCAGCGGGTGCGGATTCACCGAAGGTGTCAACGCCCACGACACCGCCTTCGAGGCCCACGTACTGTCGCCAACCTGCAGTGACACCGGCCTCAACAGCGAGCCTTGGCACACCGGCGGGCAATACCGCTGCACGGTAGGCCGCGTCCTGCGCATCAAAGCGGTCTGTCGCCGGCATGGACACAACGCGAGTGGGTTTGCCGCTGGCATCGAGTCTGGCCTTGGCCGCCATGGCCAGGCCTATCTCGGAACCCGTGGCGATGATCACAAGTTGAGCAGCACCTTCACTGTCAGCCAAGACATAACCGCCCTTGGCCACGTTCGCCAGCTGCGCTGCATCACGTGCCTGGGGCTCAAGCCCCTGGCGAGAGAGACACAGGCAGGTCGGCCCGGTCTTGTTCTCGATGGCAAAACGCCAAGCCACGGC
>JAWSVD010000020.1:0-12706 GCA_033852095.1 Granulosicoccaceae bacterium
AAGCGTGATTTGGCGGCATTGTTAAGAGGTGACACTTTCAAGAGCAATCAAGATCGAGACAGGCAGCTTGCGTTGCTATGAGACTTAACGGGACAGCAGTGATCTGATATTGGTAATGTCTAGGGCTACCATCAAAGGCGCGAGCAACGCTACTGCGATGAGTCATTGTTTCCAGCTAACACCTTTTCACAAGCGCTGCAGGCCATCAACACTATTGTTTCACACTGCCCCGCGTTAGCATCTTGCCCCAAGATTTTAGCTATGATTTCATTGCCCAACGCTTCCACAATCAGTTTGTCAGCATTGAGCACTTCGACCAACGCCCGACCACTGCACTTGGCCTCGGCAACCAGCGCATGCACCCTGTCATGCGCCGCGCCGCGCCCTATGCTCGGAGCCAAGGCCATCATCAAGCTCTCTGTGGCCATCATCTCGCGACTGCCCTGATAGTTCGCTCGCATGCGCGACACATCGGGTGAGATCCGGGTGAGTGTGGAGTTCAGCGCCTGTATAGTAGACAGGGACAAACGACAGCTCTCCTCCACCAACAAACCCAAGAGTCGGTTGGTCACGGTGTCACCTTCGTGACTGGGGCTGGGTACCGAGAAGGCAGCCGCCCCCTTGGCGCGCAACTGCAGCGCTAGGGAACTCAGCTCGACGATGTATTTGGGGTTCACCTTGTGCGGCATGGTCGAGCTGCCTACCACCTTGTCTTCCAGCATCTCCTGAACCTCCGCGATCTCCTCCGTCATCAGCAGATACAGCTCGTCCGACAGCCTGGAGCAGCAGACACCGATCATGGACAATCGGGTGACGTACTCGATCAAGGGGTCGGTGGAGGTGCGGTTGGGCACCAGGCTCGGGTACAGCTGCAGCCGATCGGCCAGCGCACTGGACAGGGCCAGACCTTCGGCTCCCAAACTGTGAAAGCCTCCTACCGCTCCACCAAAGCGCAGCTGAAACAATCGCGGCTCGAGCTCGAGCAGTTGCTGCCGAACGCGCAGCAGCTCATCGATCCAGCCGGCCACCTTAAAGCCAAAGGTGATCGGCAGAGCATTCTGGCGGTTGGTGCGGCCGACCATGATCGTACCGGCATGCTCGGTGGCCATGTTGCACAGCTGGCGCAAGGCACTGTCTAAACGCTGGAGAATCTCTGCCTGTATCTGCTTGAGCACCAGCAGCCGACCCGTCTCCACGATATTCTGCGTGGTCGCGCCCCAGTGCACGTAGTCGCCATCGGGCCCGCAGGCCTCGGCCAGGCACTCAGACAGCGCATAGACCGGGGCCATGGTCTGTTGTATTTTTACTTTCAGACGCGGAACACCGATGGTGTCTAACTTGGCTTTTTCAGCGATGTTCGGCCCCGCATCACGCGGAATGATACCCAGCTCGGCCTGGCTCAAAGCAAGCGCCGCCTCCACATCGAGCCAGCTCTGCCACTTAGCGGCTTCACCAAAAGCTACGTTCGCACCCTGTGAGGACTCTGCACGACTAATCTGTTCATTCATGATGCACTGGCCCTCGGCACACGGTAGACCGAACTCATTAATTTTTTTGCGTAGGCGGTGCGCGGTGATTGCAGCACCTCCGCCGCTGAGCCGGATTCGATCAGCTCGCCGTCCAACATGATAAACACGCGGTCCGCCAAATAGCCCACCACCGCCATATCGTGACTGATCACCACCAGCGTCATCTGCAACTCGCGCTGCAGCTTGCACAACAAATCGAGGATCTGTGCCTGTATAGACACATCCAAAGCCGAGGTTGGCTCGTCACAAATCAGTATCCGCGGCTGCAGAATGATCGCACGCGCAATAGCCACGCGCTGCCGCTGCCCACCGGACAACTGCCCCGGAAAGCGGTGCACAAAATCCGCAGACAAACCGGCCTTCTGCATTGTCTCCAAAGTCTTTGCCTCTATGTCTTCAGCCGCGACAGTTTTATGAATATGCAGCGGTCTGGCGACAATCTGGCCGATGGTTTGCGTCGGATTGAGGGTTGAGTAGGGATCCTGGAAAATGGGCTGTATGAGCCTCGCCCTCTGTTTCACGGGTATATCTTCAATCGCGGTATTTTCCACGGTGACCTTGCCGCGATCGCTGCTGATCAAACCGTTGATGATTTTTGCAAGCGTGGATTTTCCCGAACCAGACTCACCCACAATCGCCAGCGTTTCACCGGCGTACACTGAGAAGGACGTCTCTTTCAATGCATCCACCTTGCGTGACTTTTTCAACAACCCCGCGCTCAGTTTATATCTCTTGGCAATTCCCTCGGCGCGCAGTATCGGCTCACGGTGATGTGATTCAGTGCTCAGTTTTTTGTCTTCAAGTCGCCACAAACACTGCAATAATCCCTGGGTATACTCATGTGATGGCGCCTGCAGCACCGACTTCGTTTCACCCCTTTCCACCGTCTCGCCCTTGCGCATCACGATGACACGCTCGGACACCCGTGACACCACGCCGAGATCATGGGAAATAAAGATCATGGCCATGCCCAACTGCTGTTGCAGCTCGACCAGCAACTTGATAATTTCATCCTGCACTGTCACATCCAGCGCCGTGGTGGGCTCATCCGCTACCAACACATCCGGCTTGTTCATCAGCGCCATCGCTATCATGATGCGCTGCCGCTGCCCGCCGGACAACTGATGCGGGTACTGATTCATCCTCAACCGCGGCTGCGGCATCTTTACAGCCTCCAGCATCTCCAGCGCCCTGGCGGTGGCGACACTCGCGCTCAGGCCCTCGTGCACGATCATGGTTTCAGTCAATTGCCGCCCGATGCTGTACACCGGATTCAGCGCGGTCATGGGCTCCTGAAAAATCATGGACACTCTACGACCGGAAATCTGCCGGTGAAAACTCGCTGCGTCTAAGGCCAGTAAATCAGTGCCGCCCATGCGGATCGCGCCGGACGAAACAAAGGCTTGCGCAGGCAACAACCGCGTCATCGCCAGCATGGACAGCGTCTTGCCGCTGCCGGATTCACCGACAATGCCGATCGTCTCGCCGCGTTGCAGCGACAGGTTAAAACCGTGTGTCACGTCCACCTGACCGGCAGGACTTTTGAAGCTGACGGCCAAGTTTTCGATCTCTAGCAGTGGCTGGCTCACGAACTGCCCTCCGATTGGCTTTCTGGGTCGGTGATGTCACGAATACCATCACCCATCATGTTGATCGCAAGCACTAGCAGAAACAGGGCAATGCCGGGCAAAATAATCAACCAGGGCTGGTAGAAAAGCGCATCCTTTCCCTCGGCAATAAGCAAACCCCAGGATGGCGTTGGGGGCTGTATCCCTACACCTAGAAATGACAGGCTCGCCTCCGAGAGGATTGCAACACCTACTTCTAAGGTGAAAATAACAATGATTTGGTTCATCAAGTTTGGCAATATTTCCCGACGCATGATCTCAAACCGGCCCGTGCCAATAGCCTGCGCCGCAGTCACGTAATCCAGTTTGCGTATACGCCGAGTGGTGGCACGCACAACAACCAAAAACAACGTCCAGTGCAATACCCCTATCACCAGAATAACGACCATGATCGACGGCCCGACTAAAAAGACGATCGTCATGGCGAGCAAAAGCCCGGGCAGAGCGAGCTGACAAGTCAGCACAAAATTGACAACCTGATCCACCCACCCACCATAAAACCCCGAAATCAGCCCCAGCGTGACACCAATCAACATGCCAACCGTCGCTGCGCCCAGACCAACAACGAGGGAAATACGTGCCCCATACAGGATACGGACAAAATAATCTCGGCCGTTGCCGTCTGTTCCCAGCCAGTGCTGCCAACTGCCGCCCTCTATCCAAACGGGTGGCAGCAAGCGCATGCTCAGATCTTGATCATAAGGGGAGGCATCGAGCATCAGCGGAAGTACAAATCCCATCAACGCAATGCCCAATAACAAGCTCAGACCAAACTTAAATCCTTTGTGATGACTGGCTTTCAATTGCATGACTTGAGATGGGGTTAGATTCCGCGCATCACTGACAAGCTGCGTCTTTCTGAAAATTGATAATAACGACATGTCTATGTCCTCAATCGAGGGTCAAGGTAGGCATTGATAATGTCCGCCAAGAAATTCAGCGTCAAAAAAATGAACGCAAAAACAAAAACCAACATCTGCACCGTTGGCATATCAGCCCCCAAGATGGATTCCAGCGCCAGGCGCCCCAGCCCATTGATGGCAAAAACAGACTCGGTGATGACCGAGCCGCCGAATTTATGACCCAGCTGAACGGCAAGCACACTGACCACCGGCAGCAGGGCGTTTCGCAGCGAATGCCGCAGTAACAGCTGCCATCCTGAAAAACCTTTTGACCGAGCGGTACGTATATAATCAGCGCTCATGACATCCAGCAGACCCGCTCTCATCAAACGCATAACGGGCGGAACAGAGCTGGCGCCCAAGACAAATGACGGCAAAACAAAGTGATACAAGGTCTTGTCACCCGACACAGGGAATACTGGAAAAATAACCGCCAGCAAAATAATCAGCATCAAACCCAGCCAAAAATTGGGGATCGCCTGCGCAGACACCGCAATGCCCAGAGCCAGGCGGTCAATCCAAGTATTGGGGTTCAGAGCGGCGGCACATCCCAGTGGGATAGCGATGACAACGGTGACGCTGAGCGCCATCAAAGCCAACGTTGCGGTCTCCGGTACACGGTCGAGCAACAGCTCATGCACCGGCTTGTTCCAGTAATAACTGACACCGAAATCCCCGTGCATGACGGCTGAGAACCATTCCACGTAGCGCACTGTCAAGGCGCGATCAAATCCATAACGCTGCCTGACTTGCTCTATTTCAAGCAGGTTAGCCTCTTCTCCCGCTATGGCTTGCGCCGGGTCAACGGCTAGGTTTAAAAGAAAGAATGCGACAACTGAAAGCGTCATGGCGACGGCCACAACGACCAGCAATCGCCCTAATACAAATCGAAACATAGGGCTACTCGGGCAGCTTGGGTGGAAGAATAAGGGCTAACAAAACGAGAATCCGCCCCAACAACCACGGTCTAGGCCGTGGTTGTTGGCAGGCTGCTCAGATCACTCTTTCCAGCTTATGTTCCACAAACGGGGATAACCGTCTGGATCTTGCTGGAAGTTGATGTCATTGCTGCTAAGCACACCTTCAGAGTAAGTCCACAGCGGCACCCAGTAGGCTTGATCAGCGATCAACGAGAGACCCTCGGCATACAGGTCTTCGCGTTGCTTCATATCCAGTGTTCTCTCGGCACCAATCATGAGCTCGCCCACCCGCGCATTGCCGGACAGATTTCTGTCGCCTGAATCGGGATCACGCCAATGAATGTTCGCAATGGTGGCCGTGTCGGGTGATGCGGTCGAACCCCAGGTGCCAAAATAGGCTCGGATCTCACGATTAGCCCGCGCCTTGTTCAAGCCCGCCAATTTGCCGTGCCGCAAGTTCACCCGGATACCCACCTTGCCGAGGTCCGCTGCAAGTGCCTGAGCCGCTTCTTTATCGCGATAGCTCCAGATATCCAGATCAAAACCATCGGCAAAGCCTGCCTCATCCAGTAATGCCTTTGCCTTCTCAGGGCTGTAATCGTATTGCGCGACATCCTGATAACAACCGAACACCACGGGGTTGCAGGCGGTGTGGATGGCCTTCGCCGGCCCACCAATCAGGTTGCTAGCAATGCTGCCTCGGTTTATCGCATGGTTCATGGCGCGGCGCACGCGCACGTCGGTCAAGGGATGGCCCTCACCTGAATAGCCGCCCGCATCCAGGATAAGAAAACCAATGCGAAGGCTTGCACCCAACTGATAGTTCACCCGACCTGATCGAGAGATAGCTTCGCCGACATCCTTCTTTACACTGTACATCCAATGGATGCCGCCACTCATGAGCTCTGCCTGCTGAGTGCCACCATCGGGGATGGAGCGAATCACCATATTCTTGATGGCAGGCATTCCCTTGGGGCCGTCAAAATACGCCTCGTGGCGCTCCAGCACGACCTCTACCCCCGGATCAAAGGACACCACTTTATAGGGTCCCAGTCCGTCCACGGCATTGGATTGCGCATTGCTGTCGTAGTTTCCCTCAACGCCCATGATGCCATTCTTCCGAATTCTGACACGGTAAAGATCATTGAACAGATTGGCGTAGGGTTCTTTCAGGTTGAAACGCACGGCATGGGCATCAATTCTCTCCACGCCTTTCAACCAATCGGATATTTTGGCGTGCCGACTGTTTTGATCATCTTGCAAAATAAATTGGTACGTGTAGACAACGTCATCAGCCGTCATGGCATCACCGCTGTGGAAAACCACGTCTGTTCGCAGTGCAATATCAACGGTGAAATCATCAACGATTTTGAACCCAGATGCCAAGCTAGGCACGTAGTCCAGTGACTTAGGATCAACATAAAAGAGTGAATCATCGATCAGATCACCCAGTATGATGTACTCAGTCTTTGTACCGTAGTTGTAGTCTAGGTTGGTGATCTCTCTGGAAAACGCGACCACCAGGGTATCGTCGTCTTTGTCGGCAAACGCGGTCGACGGGCCGGCCAAGGCGATCGCCAACAGAACTTTTAAAGCGTGCTTAAAGCTCTTGCTCATTTCAAGCATCCTCTTTTGATAGATGATTTAACGGGATCAATCTCTTCAACCAGAAGATTGCAGGCAGGGGTTGGTTTTGTAAAGTAGAATTAACAGAAGGTATCTTCCAACTATTGAAAGACAATTTGGAGAACGCAACACCATGATCAACCCCAGAGCACTGAAACTCTTTCATCTGGTTGCTAACACCGGCTCGCTCGCCGCAGCCTCCGAGCAATTCAATCTATCACCGCCAGCAGCCAGCCGACTGTTGTCCATACTGGAATCCGAGCTAGACTTGGAATTGTTCTCCCGTGAGGGAAGGCACCTGAGCTTGACCACCCAGGGAGAGCGCTTCGTGCGAGAGAGCCAACCGATTTTGATCAATTTCGAGAGCATTGAGCGTATTGCTCAGGACATTCGCGCCGACTCAGCTACGGCACTGCGCGTACTGTCGACCGCACCGGTAGCGGTCTCATGGATAACCCCGGCATTGACACAATTGCGCGCTCAGCACCCAGGTTTTGCCTGTGCTGTCGAAGTGGTCGACCACCTGGGCATGCAATCGCTGGTGGGCAGCCGCTCTCACGACATAGCGGTAGCTTCCCTGCCGCTGGGGCACAACTCCTCTCGGCTGTCCGAGCACCCTCTGTGCGCCGCCCGCTTTGAAGCCGTCATGCACCGGGACCACCCCTGTGCCAAAAAGAGCCACCTCAGCGCCAAAGACCTCGCTGAACATACGCTTATCTCGCTCTACCAGGGGCAAATCGGACGCACCCGCCAGGATGAGTTCCTGCACTCACAGCAAGTCGAGATTAGCCCTCAGTTTGAAACGTCTTCCTCTGTGGTTGCGATGGCCTTGTGCCGACAGAAATTTGGTATCGCCTTAATGCCAGCGGTTTACCTGCTGCACGATCTACAACCAGATCTGATCAGCGTGCCGATCAAACCCGAACGCTGGATTCAATTCGGCGCGGCCACACCCGAGGGGCAAAAGCTCTCAAGCGTGCAACAGGACTTCCTCACGTTCCTGAAGCAATACGCGCTGGGCAATACGGGCATCGCGGAAAGCGAGAACATTGAAATCAATTAGTCTGCCTTCCCGGTGAAGCTGAAGAATACTCACTTCGCAGTGGCGGATTCCTGCTCAACCACGGTGGGCTTCGCTCGTTTCCGATCCATCCAAATTCCACTCAAGAGCCAAGAATAGAAATAGGTTCCGACAACAATCAACGCGAAGGCAACACCAATGTCAGTGGCGGAGCCATTAAGTGTAAATGCGGGAACATAACCAAACAGAAAAGGGGCAAGGTACAGAAATTTTGCAAATTTTAGTGCCGTAAATGCTGTCTTCCACATATTGGCCTTGGCAATCGTCGCACCAGCAAATGCAGCGATACAAACGGGCGGAGTGATGTTGGAATCTTGAGACAACCAGTAGACAATCATGTGCGCAGCTAGCAAATTGACACCCAAGTGCGTCAAAGCCGGCACAGCAACGACGGCAGTAATTAAATAGGCGGCAGTTACAGGCACCCCCATGCCCAATACAAGGGAGGCCAGCGCTATATATAAAATAGTCAACCAGAGTCGACCACTTGCTGCTTCAATCACTATATCGGCGAACGTCAGTATCAATCCGCTGTAGGTGAGCACTCCGATAATGATACCGATGACTCCCATGGCAGCCCCAATTTGCAAACTACTCATTGCTCCTTGACGAGATGCCTCAAGGAAACGCGCCGGACCTATCCTCGTTTCT
This sequence comes from Granulosicoccaceae bacterium, assembly GCA_033852095.1. Lineage (GTDB taxonomy): Bacteria > Pseudomonadota > Gammaproteobacteria > CALCKW01 > CALCKW01 > CALCKW01. The sequence continues at coordinate 8,338 of JAWSVD010000020.1, forward strand.
TTTTTGACAAAACTCACACCAATACAAGCAAAAACTCCTAACATGGCTGAGTATCCAGGAGAATAACCCATTAACATAAACAGCGTTATCACAGCCAAAGGGGTGACATAAAACCACTCTTTCTTCAGGATATCCAACGGCCGCTTGGTCGATTTTTCGCCGACAATGCCATGCTTTTTGGCCTCGAAGTGAACCATAAGAAACACACTAAAGAAATACATCAGCGCCGGGAATATGGACACCAGCATAATTTGTGAATAAGGCAGCCCCGTCAGCTCCGCCATGATAAAACCACCAGCCCCCATGATCGGCGGCATGAACATGCCCCCAATAGATGCCGCCGGTTCAATTGCGCCCGCGACGTGCGGTCTAAACCCGGCTTTTTTCATCATCGGTATTGTGAATGCGCCAGTGGACACGGTATTCGCTATCGCACTGCCTGATATCGAACCAAAGAAACCACTGGCTATCACTGCTACCTTGCCCGGCCCACCAATTTTATGTCCAACAGCCGCCAACGGGTATTCAATAAAAAAACTTTGCGCGCCACTCTTCTCCAAAAAAGCACCAAACACCACAAACAGTACAATGTAAGTAGCGAGCACATTAGCCATGATGCCAAATACGCCATCACTTTTATAAAATATGCTTGTACAGAGCCCCAAAAACGAATCCCCAGCATGCTGCATATCCTCCGGTATCCAAGAAGAATCGCCGAACACGCCATACAGCAACAAAACAGCACCAATAACGACAAACACATTGCCGACAACACGCCGAGCCACCTCTATGCCAATAAGCACGCCGACAGCAGAAATATATTGATCGGTAGCTGTTTCTGCTCCGGAGCGGTAATTAATAGCTTCGAAGTTAAGAATCCAGTAACCCGTGGTAACGACCGAAGCCACGATCAGGACGTAGTCGACAACTCGAAATGACCTTGTCTTCGAACGATAAACCAAAAACACCAATGCATAGGTGATCATGGCGTAAACGCCCCGGTGATATTGTGTCGCCGCCGGCTCAACCAACGCAGAGTAGGCATAGAACAAAACCAATCCAACTGCAAGCGTGTCAAAGGCAATTTGTTCAGTTCTAAACAGGGCGTTGTAGTGCGTGGTGCTCATTCAAGCATTCTCCTATCACCTATGGATTTGAAAACCAGTTAATCGAGGACTTTCTCTGGCCCTGCTGAATGCAGGTAGACCGGTGAGCGTGGAGACTCACCGGTTTCTATTCTACAAAATGCTACAGCAGGCCTTTTTCTTTCCAGAATTTCTCAGCGCCCGGATGCAACGGAGTAACAATTCCCTTCACACCGGATTCAACAGCCATTTCCGAAAATGTTTTCTTCTGCGCCCTCATGTGTGCCAAGCCCTCATCTGTGTAAACGTGTGACAGTAAATCGTAAACAATGTCCGCCGACACGCCACTGTTAGCCACCCAAAGAGACGAGTCTTGAAAGGTTGGCGTGTCAACATCGACACCCTTGTATGTACCTGCTGGGACAGAGAGCTTAGAAAAGTATGGATATTGCTCAAAGAAGCCACTGTCGCTTGCCTCTCTGTCGAGGTCGATCAGTTCGATATCATTGCTCTGTGCAGCCATGATCACCGCACCACTTGGGAACCCGGTGAACAGCCAAAATGCATCCAGTTGATTGTTGCCAAAGGCTTGTGCCGCATCGTTATAGCCCATCGCGTTTCGCTCTATCTTGTCCCACACACCGAGATGAGTGAAAAACAGTTCACTGTTGGCGAATGCCCCGGAGCCCGCATTGCCAACGCCTACTTTTTTCCCCTCCAAGTCCATGACTGTCTTTATTCCAGATCCCTTTTTGGCGACTAACTGAGCGGGAGCACCATACAGATAGGACACCGCCAGTACATCTTCGTATAGTTTTTTATCGTTCTTGAGTTGGCCATTCCTGCCAAGGTATATGTGTCCGGAGTAAACAGTGGCGAAATCTGCCTTTCCAGAGTTAACTTTCCGCAGGTTCTCGATCGAACCCGCCGAGGATTGCGCCCGTACACGGTAGTTATCTGACGACTTTATAGGGTCATACACTTGAATGGCATTGGCAACTACTTGGAAAGTTCCTCCTGCAGGTCCGCCACTAAACACCAGGTTTTCTTTCGCCGCCACTGCTGTTGACAACAAAGACAAGCTTGTAGTTAGACCTGCCATGAATATCTTTGTTTTTCTATTCAGTTTCATTTCACTGTTCCTTTCTAGTTGGGACTACGTCGAAGAATCGCAGTTTTTAGAAAATCAACACTGCGCTAAAGAGTGTCTATTCTTTCTTTTGTGCGGCTTGCAATATCACGAAGCCACGGATATTTCGACCAATGAATCTCGGAGAACACAGCGATGTCAACTTCGTGGGAAAAAGTCGATTCGATCATGTCTGTGCCGTCTAGAAACATGGCTCTATGGCGATCTGACAACATAAATTCGGACCTCGAGGCCGGACTTCGAACAACCATCTCCTCTAGATCAATTTCCACAGTCATTGGCCCTGTTTGCTGGAGGGCTTCAGCCATGAGCGCGTCAAGCAGCGCCTGCGGCAGCATCACACTCAACAGTCCATTGTTCATGCAATTGGAATAGAATATTTCGCCAAAGCTAGGCGCTATTACCGCTTGAATGCCAAATTGCAGCAGACCCCACACAGCATGTTCCCGACTTGATCCGCAACCGAAATTGGCTCCCGCTATCAGCACAGTCACTTTTGAATATTCGGGCTGGTTGAGGATGAAATTCGACCGGGTTTGGCCCAGCTCGTCATAACGAAGATCCCAGAGCAGCCCCTTGTCCAGCCCTGATTTATCCAGACCACGGAGAAACTGTTTGGGCATAATTTGGTCGGTGTCCAAATTGTCGATTTTGATCGCCGCCGCTGCGCCTACAAGCAGACTTTTATCAGTCATGTGCCACCCCCAATTGACGAACATCCGTGATGCACCCCTTGATAGCAGCAGCTGCTGCCATAGCAGGGCTCATCAAATGGGTGATAGCCCCACGCCCCTGTCTTCCTTCGAAATTTCGATTGGTACTTGAGGCACAGCGTTGCCCATCTGCAAGCACGTCGTTGTTCATCGCAAGGCACATAGAACACCCAGGCTTTCTCCATTCAAAGCCCGCATCTAGCAGGATCCGCGCGATACCTTCGTCCTCTGCCTGTTGCCTGACGGCCCCCGACCCCGGCACCACCATCGCGCGTACCCCAGGCGATACTTTCCGCCCTCGCGCAATGTTCGCCACTTGTCGGAGATCTTCGATACGGGCATTGGTGCAGGAGCCTATAAAGACGTGTTGCACAGCCACCCCCTCAAGCACCATCCCAGGCGACAGCTTCGTATAGCTCAGTGCTTTCTCGGTGCTCTCTCGCTGCGCTCCTATCGCCTCTGGTACAGCAGCTGTAATAGGAATCACTTGATCAGGACTCGTACCCCAAGTGACCTGAGGTATCACAGCGCTGGCATCAAAAACATGTTCGCAATCGAACAAAGCATCACTGTCGCTGTACAAGGTTGACCAGTATTCAAGGGCCGACTCTCGCTGCGGACCATCAATGTCAGTAGCGCGCTGGAGCACGTAGTCAACAGCTTTGGCGTCAGGCGCTATCAGTGCCCCTCGAGCACCGGCCTCAACTGCCATATTACAAAGCGTGAAGCGCGCTTCCACACTCAGGGCATTGATGGCGCTGCCACAAAACTCAAGCACATAACCGCGGGCGCCCTGGGCGCCGATGCGCCCAATGATCATCAGCACCAAATCCTTGGCTGTGGACCACAGTGGCAACTGGCCGTCTACCCGAATACGCATATCACTGGCCGTGCGGTAGACCAGTGTCTGAGTCGCCAACACATGCTCAACCTCTGAAGTTCCTATGCCGAATCCAAGCGCACCCAAGGCTCCATAGGTAGTGGTGTGACTGTCACCGCATATCGCGACCATGCCCGGCCGAATCATTCCATGTTCTGGCGCAATAATATGCTCTATACCTTGCAACTCGTCATTGGTATCGAACAATGGAATGCCCTGTTGCTTGCAATTGCTCTTTAGCCGTTGAGCCTGTTGCAAAGAGGCAGGATCCAGTATGATACGGTGCCGAACAGGATCAGTAGGAATGATGTGGCTGACGGTCGCAACATTTTGACCCGGCATCGCCACATCGCGCTTTCGATCAAGCAAGCCCGAGAACGCTTGAGGGCTGGTATATTCGTTCATTAAGTGAAGATCACAAAATAGCAAAATATTCTGATCATCTAGTCTGGTCACTGTGTGCGAGTCCAGCAGCTTTCTATAGAGCGTTCTGGGCGCTGTCATGCGCACTCCCCTGGCTCAGCAGTGGCCAGAAAAGGCA
>JAWSVD010000244.1:0-17159 GCA_033852095.1 Granulosicoccaceae bacterium
CCAGCTCCAATATCGAGCGCAATTCTTCGTAGTTTTCCATTCAGTGTTTCACTTAATTGATGAATGCTCAGCAAAAAAAACAGGGCGAGCAATCAATGACTGCCCGCCCTCACCAGCGCTACTCAGTGTATAGAGTCGTGTTTACAACTGCGCCTCTGACAGCACGCCCACAAGCTCACCGCCCTGTATGGCGGCGGCCCCGTAAGATGCCACCTCGGGCAGCGCCGAACCGGCGTAATACTGAGCCAAGCCAATTTTTCCCTGCAGAAATTCTTTGTCACTGGCGCCACTCGCCAGCGCGGCCGCCGCAGCCAGCGCCGAACGCCCCTGCAGCCAGCCGCCCACCAGTGTGCCAGCGGCCATCAGCAGGGGCACCGCGGCACCCGCACTTTGCTGCTGCTGGTCATTGTTCAGCAACCACTGGGCCACTTCGCCCACCTGCTCGTTCGCGGCCGCGAGTTGCGCGCCCATCAGTTGCAGCCGCTCGTCATCGCTGTCGCTGAGCGACTGCGTGGTGAGCGATATCTCAGACACCAGTTCCTGGATGCCCTCGCCGCCATCACGCGCCAATTTACGGCCGATCAGATCATTCGCTTGAATCCCGGTGGTGCCTTCGTAAATGGTGGTGATGCGCGCGTCACGGTAGAATTGCGCGCTGCCCGTCTCCTCGATAAACCCCATGCCGCCGTGAATCTGCATGCCCAGGTAGGTGATCTTTTGCGCGGTCTCCGTGCACCAGCCCTTCACCAAGGGGGTCAGCAGCTCACCGCGCCGGCGGTGGAATGTGCGCACCGCCTCGTCCGGGCTGGCCTCCGCAATGTCATAACAGACCGCCGCTTCAAGCGCCAACATGCGCATCGCTTCGGTGCGGGATTTCATGTCCATCAACATGCGCCGCACATCGGGGTGATTGATGATGGTGCCGGAGCCGCTCTCACCCGCCAACATTGCAGGCCCCTGCACCCGCTCTCGGGCGTAGGCCAACGCGTGTTGGTAGGAGCGCTCTGACAGAGCATAACCCTCCATGCCCACCGCGTGACGCGCCGCGTTCATCATGGTGAACATGCACACCAGGCCTTTGTTTTCTTCGCCGATCAGGTAGCCAATGGCACCGCCATCGTCACCGAAGCTCATCACACAGGTCGGGCTGCCGTGGATGCCGAGCTTCTCTTCAATAGAGACGCAGCGCGCGTCGTTGCGCTTGCCCAATGATCCGTCATCGCCGACCAGGTATTTGGGCACCAGGAACAGTGAGATACCGCGCACACCCGCGGGGGCATCGGGCAGACGCGCCAATACCAGGTGCATGATGTTCTCGGCCATGCCGTGCTCACCGTAGGTGATGAAGATCTTCTGCCCGCTGATGCGGTAGTGATCCCCTTCGGGTATGGCTTTGCTTTTCAGTGCCGCCAGATCAGTGCCCGCCTGCGGCTCGGTCAAATTCATGGTGCCTGTCCAGACGCCGTCGATCATCTTCGCCAGGAATTTGTCTTTGAGCGCTTTGCTGCCGTGCGCGGTCACCGCCTCTATAGCACCGTGACTGAGCAAGGGGCAAAGGCTGAAAGCCATGTTCGCCGACTTCCACAGCTCGTTCACGCAAGAGCCCACCACATACGGCAAGCCCTGACCGCCGTATTCGGGCGTGGCGGAAAGCTGCATCCAACCCGCCTCTTGGAACTGCCGATAGGCCTCAACCCAACCGTCGGGCGTGCTCACTTCGTGGTCTTTCCAACTGCAACCCTGCTGATCACCGGGGTGATTGAGCGGGGCCAGCACACCCTCTGCAAACTTCGCCGCCTCTTCAAGTACCGCGTCCACGAGATCGTCAGTTGCCTCGGCATACTCGGGCAATTCGCTCACGCGGGACAAGCCCACGACATGCTTGAGGGCCCAATCTATGTCCTTGAGGGGTGCTTTGTAGCTCATGTTCGCTCCGAAAATTGAGTGCGCCGCTGCAATCCGCAGGGCCCAAATGCCAAGTATTATCGCGGTGGGTGACCACAGTGTCACCGTCAATAAGCCATTGTAACTCTTGTACAGACTTTACCAAGTGTCTTGGGCTTTCAAGTTCGGTCAGTCCTAGGCATTTTCGGTCAAGAGCGCCCTCAGTGACGCAGGGATACAGCGGAGATTGCTCTCAAAACATCTGCGCAAGCGTCACCCACAGCAAGTAGCGGCTCGGTAGACGCCAGTGGCCAAGGCCCCGATCGCGGCAGAGATCGGGCGTTTAGGCCTCAGTGAAGAAAAAGAAGCCTGATTTTAGATGCCCACAACTGAGGAGCGAGGGCTTGCATTGCACACTTCGCTGCCTGCAAAGCGATTCAGCCGAGAAACTCACCTAAGCGACTCAATCAAGTAAATCACCCAGGTAATTCACCCAAGTAATTTACCAAGGCAAGGCCACCGTGTCGGCACTGCTCAGTCCCTGCAACTCGGCCCGCCCATGTAAAGCATCTATCCGCGCTTGCAACTGTGGGTGCGATTCAAAATAGTGCAGACCGGGCAGGCGCTGGCTGTCCGTCTGTTGCAGTGCTAGAAAAAATTCCGTGGCGCCGCCCACATGCCCGTAGTGGCACTGCAACACAGCAAGCCCTGTCTCATCGCTCGCACTTTCGCGTGCCTGAGAGTGCTGCGCCTCGCCCAGCACCAGCGAGGGACTGAGCAAACGGCTCAAACCCGAATCCGCCCCCAACAGCGTCGAGCTGAGCACCCACACCACCAAACCGCGCCCCAGGCCGCGCAAATGGTCGCGGTGGGCGAAATGCCCGAGCTCGTGACCCATCACGAAAGCCAGCCCGTTCTCGGTCAGCCCGCTGTCGAGCAAACCCGTGGTCAGCCACATTTGACCGCCCGGCACCGCAAAGGCATTCGGTGCTTCATCCTCCACGATGACCAGTTCCAGCCGGTAGGGCTGCTGCACGCATTTGGCCAGGGGCTGCAACAGCGCTGCCACGTACTTGTACTGCGCGGAGTCGGTCTGCTGTTCACGGGGAAGGCTCTGCGTGATCTGCGCCAACAGCGCTTCCTCCGTGCGCGGATCCACCTGCTCCACCGCCCAATCAACCGCACTGCCCAGCAGCCACACAGTGATCAGTACAAGCCCCACCGCGGCGATGGCCAGCTGAAAAAATTCGCGCACCGGGCGCTGGTGCGAGACGTTGTCATTGTGTTCCGGAATGCCTGGGCGGTATTCCATCAGCCTGTGGGACCGGATCTGGCAGGCTGCGCAGCACGCGTCGGCGTGGGCAGGACTTTGGGTACGAAGCCGCTCTCTGCCGGCTGTTCACCGTAGAGCGCCGTGCCATAGGCCAGCACCTCCACCGAGCCCACCGATTCAGCGCCACGGTAGATAGACGATGTCTCGATGCGCAGGTTGATGATCTGCACGGCGCCGGGGCAAGATTCCTTCATGCGCAGCACGGCTTCTCGGCGAGCACGGTCCAGCAGGGTCTCGTAAGCTTGCATCTCGCCGCCAAAGAAGGCCCGCAAACCGGCTAACATGCGCTTGAAATAATCCACGCTGATCACCACGCTGCCGCGCACCAGCGTGCAATTGACCACGCTGATGTCGCCCAGCGGCTGCTTGCCATTGATGGTCGGCAGCTGCAACAGCCGCGATTCCCGGCGAACGATGTCCTTGTAGTGGCGTGATTCGGCCCGACGGCCAAACACATAACCCAAAAACAACAAGACAAGTACATACGTTATGTTGAGCACGAGGTTGTTTGGCACGGCTCAGTCCGTCACTGTCACGGCGGTGCCGTAGACGTAGATTTCTGCCGCACCCGCCGCCACCGAAGAAGTAGAAAACCGCACGTTGACGATGGCGTTGGCCCCCAGCCGAGCCGCCTGCCGTTTCATGCGGTCGATCGCCTGCTCGCGGGATTCCTCCAGCAATTCGGTGTAGCCCTTCAGCTCACCACCAAAGATGTTCTTCAGGCCCGCCATCAAATCGCGCCCCGCATGTTTGGCGCGAACGGTGCTGCCTGCCACCACCCCCTGACACGCGATCACCTGCTTGCCAGGGATAGTCTCTATGTTACTGATAAACACTTGTTCAGCTCTCCTCGATTAAAATCGCGCACGATCACACAGTAATCATAGTCGCTGCTGTGCAGACACCCGCACCGCGGCAACAGCATCCTTTTCTGCCGCAATCGCTCAGCATTATTGTTCGACATCCAACAGCAGCATTAGATCCCCAGCCCAGCGACAGTCCATACTCGCCACTCGTCTGCCTCTGTGTAATACGCATTTCTGTGAAATTCACAGCAAATCCCCCTGCACCCGGCACGGATCCATCCGAGCTTGCTGCGATCCTGCTCAGGGGCACAAATAACACCCCTGCACTGACGCTTTAAATCTAAAGTCGCCACGTCCTCGACTTTAGAAAATAGTCTGCTCTGTACAAACAATCGTGGCATCCGCTTGCCACCTGCTTGGCAATCGACTGCCCGAGGGCGCGGCAAATGCCGCCCGTTACAACAGCAAGATCGCAGCGCAGTGCCGTTTTTAGGGTAGGCCTCCAAATTGCCCTATCGAAAGCACAGATTAAACGCAGCACTGGAGCACCCAACACATGCAGTCTGATCCACGAGAGCTCGGCCAATTTATCCCCACCCACTATCACGCCAACATGCTCAATGACGAAGCGCGAATGCGCGGCTTTCGCGAAGCGATTGAATACCTGGTCCCCATGGGCGGGAAAGTACTGGAGCTCGGCGGGGGCACAGGGGTGCTTTCACATTTTGCAGCGCAGCGCGCATCGCAAGTCTGGTGCGTCGAGTTCAACCCCGACCTGGTGGACACCGCGCGCTCCCTGCTGGCGCAGAACCCCAACGGGGAACGCGTAGAAGTGGTACACGCCAACGCCAACAGCTGGATGCCACCAGAGCCTGTGGATGTGGTGATCTGCGAGATGCTGCATACGGGCTTGCTGCGCGAGCAGCAGGTCGCCATCATTCATGGCTTCAAACAACGCTACCTCGAATGTTTTGGCGGACCGCTGCCGGCGTTCATCCCCGAGGCATGCCTGCAGGCCCTACAGCCCATCGATCAGGATTTCAACCACGAGGGTTACTTCGCGCCGTGCTTGCAGTTTCAGTCACCCGTTGCGATCCAGCCGCGCACCCGGGAGCTGGGACAGCCCACCGTCTACCAGTTGTTTCGCTGGGACGAGGCGATCCCCATGAACATCGCCTACGACAACAGCATCAACATCGACCGCGACGGCAAGGTCAACGCCATTCGTGTGATCACCAAGAATTTGCTCGCCATCGTCGAGATTCAACAGCGCAGTATCGATTGGCACAACCAATATTTGATTCTGCCGCTGCCAGAGCCTATTGAAGTGAGATCCGGCGACAAGCTCGCGGTGTCCTTTGACTACGCACCTGGTGCGCCCCTGTCTGCGCTGACTTCCTCGCTCAAAGTGCAACACGTGCCACAAGTACAGGCACAGTTGTTGTCAGAATTCAGCCTTTAGGCACGTCCCAACAGACATCTAAAAAAAGGTCTGCCATCACGGGCACGCCCTCCACGCCCCTCGCCCATTCACTCAAGGGCGACTGAACATCCCCACGATACCAATCTCGACTTCGGCCTTGTTCAACGCGGGTTTGAGCAGGGCCAGCAGTTGCAGTGGCGCGCGGCTGCCGTCGAGGCTCTCGATCGCTGCTATCAGCTCGGGCTGGTGCTGTGCAAAAGCCAGCGCCAGCACATGATCCTCCCCCAGTGGCTGCGCCACCTGCAGCGCCAGCGACCACGGCCGTTTGCCGTGGCGCAACAAATCACCTTGATCCGCCAGCGGGTAAACCAGCTGCACCGTGCCGTCCCCGGCAAGATTTACCACGATCAAATACTCACCGTGCTGACCAGAGAAGGCGGGCTCGATGCGCGCGCCCAAGGCATGGAGCTTAGAGTCTGGGGCTAGCTTGGCTTTCAACATGGAGCGCCGCGCAGAGCCACGCAGCGCCAGCATCGCTGTGCGCTTGTCCAGTGCACCGCGCAGGCGCGCCACAAACTCGCGCGGCTGCGCAATATCCAATGCGCTCAGCACCAGATCCCCCGCCACGGACAAGAGCTCGCCACTGCGCACGTCCAACAACAGATCGGCGCGACTTAAGTCCGGCTCCCAGCGCAAATCGGGGATCTTCTCTGCCAAATCCGCCTGGGTAGCAGCATCGGCACTGGCCGCGTAGACGCGATACACAAGGTCTGTGTCTGCCAATGGCACGCGCACCGGCTTGGTGCCGAGCGACAAGATGGCCTGATCTGGCTGTGAGAGCGGGCTCAACTCGGGGGTCTGCTGCCGCTCGGATAAGACGCTGACATTTTCCAGCACGTAGTGCCGCAACTCCGCGCGGCTTAGCAGCCCGTCCTTGTTTCGATCGGCCTCGCCTTCCAGCGCGCGCGCCACCACAAAGCTCAACGCGCCCCGGGTGCTGCTCTCCCCGCCCAGACCTTTAATCACCAATTCCGGGATCTGCTGGCTCTCCAGCCCCGCGCTGAGAAAAGTCAAATAGGGCAAATCGGCGCGGGCGATGTTCGCCGAGCTCTTGGCCTTCACATCAAAATTCACAACGGTCTCTGCGGCCAAACCCGCGCCAAAATCGATCTCGGCTCGCCGCGTACGCTGCAGACCGAGGCGGCTGTCGGCTGCGCGCGTCATGGTGCCCGAGTGACAGGAATCCGCGATGAACAACAGCTGTATACCCAGGCCCTCGGCAGCCGAGAACCACTCAAACAACTGATTGTCACGAATCAGCTGCTGACGGCCCTGAGCCGTGTCCGTGTAGGCTGACAGCACAAAAACATCGTCCTGCCCGTCCGCCTCGGAGCCCGGCACCTGCTCCGGCACGCGACTGCCATGGCCGGCATAACTAAAGACAACTGTGTCACCGGGACTGCTGCGTTCTAAAATATCAAACCAGCTGTCGCGGATGGCCGTGAAATCGGCCTTGGCGTCGAGCAGCAGCGACACTTCGCTGCCGGGGATTTGTCGCAAGGTGCCCGCGATGTCACGGGCGTCGTTCACGCCCCCGCGCAGCGAGGGCAAATAAGCGTATTGGTCGATGCCCACCACCAGTGCGTGCACCTTGGCTTGCGCCACCGGGCTGCAAAGCAGCGCGCACAGCGATAATGCCACGCCGACGCGCCCACGCCCCTTGGCTGCGCTGCGCATCAGCGGCTCGAGCCGCCGCGCAGCAGCTCCACACGGCGGTTCAGGCGCCAGCGCTGGGATTGGGTATATGCGCTTGCATCGAGCAGCGCGAGCGGCTGCGACTCGCCTCGGCCCGAGGTGTTGATCTCGCGCGCCAAGCCCTTGCTCAGCAACCAGTCGCGCACCGTGTCAGCGCGCTGCTGAGAGAGCTGCATATTGTATTGATCATCGCCGCGCTCGTCTGCGTGGCCTATGATCTCAACCGGGCTGTCGCCCTGCCCGCGCAGTGCTACCCAGAGCGCCTCCACGGCATCCAAGCCCTGATCTGTAAATTCAGTACTGCCGGTGTGAAAGCCAATCGGCAAGGGTGTGCGCTGCACTGCAAAACCGCGCACCGAAGCGGCCAACACGCCACTGGTGACGCCGCGCACTTGCGGTGGCGCGATAAATTCATCCGCCAACAGCAACGACTCGCTGGCCAATTGGTGCAGATCCCGGACCGTTTTCTCTGCGGGTGTGATTGCCGTTTCCAGGCCGTCGTCGATCAGCGCCAGTGCCGTTTGCAGGCGTTGAGCGGCCCGGTCGTAATGGCCCGCCTGATGCGCGCGCGTGCCGGAGAGAGCCAGTGCACGCCAGGTCGGCGCGATGACCGCCGAGCGCGACAAAAGCTCATCAATACGCAGCGCAGGCATGTCCGACAGCATGCCCTGATAGGCCAAACGAAAGACCCGTGAAGCGGTGGCGCGGCGCGCTTGCGCCAGCTCCGCTCTGCCACACTGTTCTGACGCATGCAAATCACTGAGGGCCTGCGTAATCGCTTCTTCCTTTGCATCCGCAGCCAGCGCATTGAACAGCTGCATGTCGCTCTGACAACTCGCCTGTGCCTGAGTAGCTAAAGCCAACAACGCCACCCCTAGGCAGGCTCGGCGCGCAGCTAGCCTGCTCATCCGCCCTGCCCCAACAGACCGTTAGCAAGCACGCAGATATCCGCCTGCACTTGCGGTAACGGCGCTTGCAAGCGTGCCACCAAGAAGTGATCTGCCGCCACACCTGCGGCCGCGATATCATTCAGCGCCGCGCCCTGCTGCGACCAGAAGGCAGCATCGGTAGTATCAGTGCCACAAGCCAAGGCAGTCACCAGGCTCCAGCTTCCCAGCGCCCGATTGCGAACAGCCGAAGCACTGCAATCGCCGCTGTCACTGGCCGCACAATCAACCGCCGCGGGAAGCCCAGCCCGCCACGCCGCCCAGCGCTCATCGGCTTGCACATCCACGCGATCAGCCACTGCGGCCAAACCCTGCTGAAACTCGCGTCTATCGTCGTCACCGAGTTGCTCAAGCGTGGAAATTGATTTGGTCAATCGCGACAAGGTGGAGGGTATTTCAGCACCCAGCACATGATCGCTCGCGTTGAGCTGCTGCAGATAAGCTTGAGCCACCCCGTCATCACCAGGACGAAACATCGCGGGGATCACCAGCAGGGCAAACAAACCAGCGGCAATCGCGCCGCCCCAGCTGGAGACCGACAGAGTCGAGAGCCGCGCTGCGATCCCGCCCAACCAGCCACTGGTGGTTTGCACCACGGGCGCGCCACTCGGTAGAGGCTGCTCTTCAAAGCCTGATTGAGCCCCCGCGGCCTCACTGGCGAGCCAGCGCTGCGCCTCGCAGAGCTCACGCCACTGAGCGAAACACGCTTCGTCATGTGCCACATGGCTGAGCACCTCATCGCTGCGCGGCGCCACCAGCTTGCCCAGTCGCCACTGATCTATCTCCAGCAAGCTGGGGATTGCGCCCTGGGAGTTGCCGTCGGTCAATTTTGAGGCCGCGAGAGCGTAAATCCATTCGCGCGTCTGTGTCTCTTTATTCATATCAGTTCCTTGGGCTCGGCCCGCTTAACAGCGAAGCGATCTGATTCATTGTCATGCTGCATACAACGGACCTCGCAAGCCAAAATGACACGGGCAGCCAGCGAGCACGCCGAGACGGCGCATGTAGGCCATTTGAGGGGCATTCGCTGGTCAAGAAAACACTGCCAGCATGGCGGCTAAGACCTTTTTCCGGCGATTGCGCACCTGCGGCACACTGAGCCCCAAATCGGCCGCGATGTCTTTCTCGGTGCACTCCGCTTGCCCCGATTCCGTGGACCAGAGCCCGCGGCCCAAATAGGCGTTCATCACCAGCCGATCGTGATCATCCAGGCCAAGCTCCTGCCATGTTTTGTCCGCCAGTGCGTGCATACGTCGCCGGTCACCTTCGGCCGTCTCGCTTCCACCCACCGATACCAAGGCCTCTATAAAGTGCCGCAATTGATCAAAGGCCAGCTCTTCTTCAGGCAGCGGGCCCGCGCCGCTCAGGGTGGCGAAAGGCGAGTAGGTCTCGTCTTCGTCGCTGCCCTCGCGGGCCATCTGCCGGCGCCAGGGTGCGCACTCCTGCGCCTCCTGCATTTGATCGAAGATTGATTGTGCCAGTGCCTGCGCCGCTGCCACCGTCGGAGCATCACCGGGGATCTGCCCCGTCTCTGCCGTCTGCGCCTCCACCCACTGCAATAGATCGCTGCGACTGCTGCCCTTGAGGCAGATGAGCTTGAACAGGCGCTTGCCGATGTCGCCCATGTCGTGCAGCCATTTGCGCGGCCGCGGAAAACCCTGGCGCTCGCGCACACAGTCGGTCAGCGCGTTGGAGAAAACAGTGATGATCAAGGGATCGGTGGCCTCTGCCTCGCTGTGCTCGCAGAGCTTGACCGCCGTCATGGAGGCGGCGTCCTCAGCGAGGGTCTGCACATCTTCAAGGTGACCGTATAACTGGGCCGCACGCGACTGGAATCTATTCGACCAGTGCGCTGAATACAGTTTTTCCAACCATTCCATTGACCTTCGCCACCCGTAGTAATTTAAGGCTAAAACTTGAGGTTCTCGCTAGAGACCCAAGCTCAATCCACAAGGGGATTGAACGAGGCCTAGAACCCAACCGCTAAATCTAACCGATTTCGAGGCCCGCAACAAAATTCCCGTGCCGATGGTCATGTTTCATGACCCAACACCGGCACAGCAAATCAGCACGCGGCATCGCTGGAAGGACAATTAAAGAACAACTGATGCACGCAAATCTACCGAGACAAAGCGCTTTGGCTTGGTGAAGCAGCCGCGCTTGCACATCGCTAGGATGGCATGGGAGGAGGAAGCAGAATGGATTTATGCAAACATCGATCGGAGGGCCGGGAAAACCGTAGCTGGCCACGGCTGTCTTATGCTGAACGGCGAGAAGGCGCTGCTCGATGCAGATTCACCGTCAGCGCATCACGATATCCAGTTCGGACTCCAGCACCTGATCCAGCGCGGCTTTGGTGGCGCGTTTGAGGCCGAGATGGCTGTAAAAATGGTAGCGTTTGCTCAGCTGCTCAGGCCTGCCCGAAGAAAAGACAAACTGCAGCTCACCGCTGGAATTGTCGTCCCGCATGCGCACCACCACCCCCATGATGCCCTGCCCTGCCTCGGTCATGTGGCTAAACACGCGGCGGTCAATACCGTAAGTCGAGCGCTTGCGCTTGACCCAACTGCCGGAACTGCGCTCAGTGCTCAAAGCTTGCGGCTGCAGGCCACGACGCTCGAGTCGGGCACGCATCGCCTCATCGATGTAGTCGGTGATGCGATCAGAATTGGTCCAATCCCCCGTCCAGTGCATGGAGGAAAGGATCAATTTTGCCGGTGTTATACCCACTTTTATCGAAGCGGCCACAGGCTCTGCACTGGCAGGGGCCGCGGCGGCGAGCTGGCGATCCAGACCCAGCTTCCCCTGCTCAGCCAACACCACAAACTGGCCATCGGGGTAGCGCCGCAAATACTCATCGTAACCCTGCGCAGAGGGATCACTCTGCAAGGCCTGCCAAAAATACAGCTCCGCGCGCAGCTTGAACTCCGCAGCGATGGCGGCGGCCGGGCGGCGCACGCCGTTATCCATTCGTGGCCCCACAAGCGAGCTGAAGACCACATCCCCCTGCGAGAGCTCGTAGTCGTTTATTTTGCCGTGCTGCGGGGTTTGGTTGCCCAGCCGTACATTCTGCGTCAAGTGCAAACCCAACTCCGTGCTGGTCACGTAACCGTCACCGTTGAGATCGGCGGCCCCCGTGGCGAAAGAGTCCACAAAGGCGCGCGCGAACACGCTGTCGGAGGGCACCGTCTCGTTGGCGCTGCCCGAGGTGATGAAATAGCGCACGGGTTTGCTCAGCAAGCGTTCCAGCGAGCGGTTGTTGTTGGAGGCAAAACTGCGGCTCTGAAATATCGCTCCGGAGAAACAGCTGTCGAAGACAAACAAGGCGTGTTTGGAACGTATTTCCTTGGCCATCGCCATCACCCGATTCATGGACAGTGCACGGGTGATGAAACCGCGCTTGTCCACCGCGTAGGGCGGCGCATCGGCGGGCACAAAATACCCCATGGGCCGGTTTTTGGAGAGTTTGATGGTCTCGCCGTGGCCGGAGAAATACACCAATAGGCGATTATTCTCGTCGTAGCCCTTTTCCACCACAAAATCCGTCAGACGGTTCATCAGCTCACGGCCTGAGAGGTTGGTCAATGTCTCGACTTCAAAGCCTTGCTGCTTCAGCACTGAGCCCACAGCCGCCAGCTCATCCTGCACACTGTCCAGCCGCTCCCAGCCCGGGTGGTCGTAATCGCTGACACCGATCAACAGCGCATGGCTGGCACTGTAGTGCTCGGAGAGCGCGGGGCCCTGCGTTGACTCACCGTCAATGCGCGCAACGCCGCGCGAGGCATCTTTTGCCTGCACCAGCTGCGTCGTCAGTCCGAGCAGCAGCGCAAAAAGGCCAAACATCGTTCTATTTTTTTTCATGGTCTCATGTCCATTAGCCCGCCCGGGGCCTACCCCCTCACTGCGGCCTGATAACCGATGTCAAGGGATTGGGGTTGTTGCGCATCGGCGACTCCGTGCGGCCGTGGGTGTCCCAGTCAGAGAACATGGCCGTCACCACCGCCGTGTGCCCCAGCGCCCAATCGTTGTACATTTCCATCTCCACTCGCGTGGGCATCAAGCCCTTCATGTAGACGGCCACGCCGGCGTTGCGCGCGGTGGACAGCTCGCAACCACTTTGCGCCGTCGAACAGCCAATGGCAAACACACTGCCCTCGTGAACACCGTGGTGATCCACGGAGTAGGCCCCGCTGTAGTGCCCAGTAGCACGAATACTGGTCCGGGCACCCACCGTGTGCGAGCCGCTCCATGTCTCGAGGTAGGTCAGCGCGTCATCACTCAGGCCGTCGTGGTAATAGATGTTGTAACTGCGGGACATCAAGCTCTCCGCTGGGTCGGGGTCGTCCGCTCCAAAGGGTGACCAGAGCGCCGTCCAGGTATCGACTACAGGTTCTTTCAACACGTCCAAGGCGGGACGCCCCTGCTCCTCGTAATCCTTGCGGTTGTGGTAGAGGTAGCTGCGCATGATATAGACGTTGCGGCTGAAATGGCTGTGCATCACCGTGGGGCTCTGAGCAAACAACTCCGCATGATCCCGCAGGGGATTAGACAAAGCACCGCCACGGGCCAAATCACCGTAAGTGTTGGCCAGCATGTGCGACAGGATGTTGCCCTGTTCGACGTTTGTATTGTAACGACCTTTCGCTTTGCCCCCGTAGGCCGATGTTCGCAGATGAGCACCGTCAAAACTCAAGTAGTTTGTCTGCCCTGTCTGCGCGCCAAATATCGCCAAATGATCTGCGTCCTCCGCCGCAATGGTGGTGGCGCGGAAAATCCCATCTTCGGTGATCACAAACTCAAACTCCAGCGCGATATCACCGCTATAGAATGAGTCGGGGTTATTGGTGTAGGTATTGCCGTCGTAGATACGCTGGAAGCTGTCTCGCCAGCGAAGCATTTGCTTGCCGTTAGCCCCGCTCTCAAGCGTGCCCTCTTGTGCCAAGATCTGTGCGGCGAGCACAAGGTTAACTGCGTTGTTATAGCTGTCATCAATGATGACAGTAAAACCCTTTTCCAGCTGCTGTTGCGGCGTCACACATTCGCCCGTGACCACATCGATCTCGGTGTCGTAGACGCCACCGCGATTGGCGTTCTCCACGGTGATGGTTTCAATGCTTTGCCCGGCGCACAGGGCTCGTGACTCGCCCTCGCTCTCCGCGCAGGCACTCAACAGCCCACAGCCGCTCAATACCGCAAGCCTCAGCATTTTCACAGTCTTCACTGACTCTTTCACACTCACTGCTCTTTTTCCGCCGCCGCGCTGGCTTATCGCAACCATTCTAACAGCCCCCTGCACCGCAGACAGTGAGCATCAATGCACTGACGTGCACCGCGGGCTCTGCTTGCGAGGCCAGCGCGATCAATTGTTCCGAGTCAGCCATCTCCGGGCGTAAAAACACGCCTTGGGCCTCGCCTTTTGCATTGCGTTGATGACTGGAGGCATAGAGATTCACCGGCTGCTCGGTGACCACGCTGACAATCAAAGACTCACCATAGGGGCGACCTGCAGGCCAATCGAAGCCCTGCTCTGGTAATTTCACGACGCCCTTTTGGAAAAAATTGTCCCGGTGAAAATCATTGGGAAACAAGACCACCACCTGATCATCAGAATTCACCGCCACGATGTTCAAATAACCGGCTCGCGGCATGTCCACGTCCAGCTCCAGCATTTGCCCGTCGACAAAAGCCTCCCGCGAGGGCTGCACTTGCAGAGGCTCGCCAGCCTTCACCAAATCAAACCACTGCTCCCACACCAGGCGCTCAGCATCTTGGGTCTCGACGGTATCCACCACGAACAAACCCTTGTCTATCAACAATTCCGGATCGCCGATCAAGCTCGGGTGAAAACGGTGCTCTTTGGGCACACTGCTCACCAGCGTGTTTTCGGCGGCGGCAATCAATTGCAGTGGACTGGCGTTCTTGCCCTCCAGCACAGCACGCTGCAGTGCCAAGGTGAACAAACTGCCGCGCGTGGTGGCCAGCGATTGCTCGCCATCCTGCGCCGCCGCCAGAAACACCATGCCCTTAACCGACGCTGTGTCGGCAAATCCCGCCGAAGAATCGGTCTGCGTGCTGCGGCAGCCCTGGGATTTCACCACATATTCATCGGCGCCATAGGCACTGCTGTCCAGGTTCAGACTGCGCATGGCGGTGCCGCTGCAACAGGCGTCCACCACCACGGCCACGCGCTCGCTGGGGATCTGCTCCAACAGTGCATTAAACTCGTCGTCGCCCAGCACGCCCGTGTATTGACCATCCGCAAAGGCCAAGTCGTGCATGGTCAGGACTTCGTCGAAGCCGTCGCGCTCATCGCCGTTGAGGTCTTTCACCTGGGAGCCATGGCCGGAGTAATAGACCAGCACCCGATCATTGGCTTCGACCCCTTTAATCAACCAACCGCGCATGGCCGCCCGCACGCTGTCGGCGGTGACAGCCGCGTCTTGTAAGACGAGAATATTCTCTTCCAGATAACCCATCTTGCGGGCCACCTGCTGCATCACTTTCAGGTCCAGCGCGATGCCCGGCAGGTTGTTGATGCCCGTGGCGTATTCGCCGACACCCATGAGCAGCGCCTTGTCCGCCGCCACCGCCGCGGAGCTGCACAGCGCAGCTGCAAGCAGCAGGCCCGAGGCCTGTAACCCACGCTTGATCACCTTGGGACGCATCATGATCCCTCCCCGGCCTTTGACATTAAGTGCTCTCTCCAACTGCTGTTGTCATAGGCATCCGCCAGCGGACGAATCATCTCCCGCACAGCAAAACCAGCACCTCTGGCCTCACCCTCGGTGAGCACCCGTGGCAAAGCCAGCCCGCCTTGCATTACCTTCATCTCTTGAAAATTCCGGTGCAAATTGACCACCAGCGGCGCATCTGCTCGCCCGGTCAGTCGCAGCAACTGCAAGTCCAGATCATTGAGGAACACCTCGTCTGCACGGCCCAGCGACGCACCGCGATCCAATGACACACTGATCGATCGACAGCTCTCGAGCAACGCTGAAAAGTCACGCCAGAGCGGGCTGCTTTCGCGCGCCACGTGGGCGCCGACTAAACGGTACAGCGCATCGTACAGAGCGGTGTTCCTGCTCAACATGGCGCCGGCGCGGTGCGCAGCCGCCAGATTGATGTTCTTGCTGTAGGGGCTGCTCGACTGTTTTTGATAGAGCTGGGCGATGTAACGTTGCCAGAGCCAGAAACCCGCCCCGCTGGCAGTGGCCTTGCCCCCGGCCAGCGCGGCCCGCAACACCGGCAACTGCTCTGCCGCCAAACCACCGGCGCTGTCGAAAGCCGCCTTCGCCGCGCTCACCCGCTGGCCATAAGCGGAGAAGCGCCGCAGCTGCCAGGCATCGACTTGTTGCTGTGCCTCCGCGCTGCCCAGCAGTGCCATCAGCTCAGTGTGGCTGGGGTAGCTCTTTTGCCAGCCCCGCCCCGTGCCACTGGACAGCGCGGGTTGCGTGCAATCCTGACAATCCCAGAGCAGCTCATCGCGCTCATCGAATACCAGCGATTGCTGCGCCTGCGCGTCAGCACTCCAGCGTGCTGGCAACAGCCGCCATCCCAACTGCACCGCCGCCACAGAGACACCCGGCTCCAGTGCATCGACGTTTACAGCCTGCGCCAGCACTTTGGGCAGGCGGTCACTGTCCTCAGCGTAAGCGAGCAGAGCCGAAGCCTTGGACTCGCTGCCCGGCGTCGCCGCCACCCGTACATCGGCGGCGCTCAGATCATCCGCTGCACCGAAATGCCAGCGCAAGGCATCTGTCAGACGGTAATAATGAGGCGCCACGCTCGGGTGCGCCAACAGCGTACTGAGTTGCACGGCCAGCGCGGCGTTCGCCTCCGCCTGCTCGGCGCTCAGCCCCGTCGCCGCACTGGGCAGCACCGCCAACAACACGGAGCTGGCGTAACGACTGGCCAAAAAATAACGTTTAAGATCGGGGTCATGGCTGTAACGCCCCTGCACTTTAAAACGGCTGTAATCCATCAGCCCACCCCACAACGGAGAAGCAGTGGTGGAGGCGTGTTCTTCAATCAGTGCTAGCTCCGCCCGCACCGATTCGCCAGCAGACGCGGCCGCCTCGCCTTCAAGCAAGGCGGAGAGCACTTGCACATAGGCCACCGCCTTGGCGCTCACCGCATCGCTGCGGTTTTTCTCTGCCAAGAGCAGACGCAAGCCCGCCACCGTCGATGTCAGCGCGGGCAACAGCTGATCACTCTCCAGCGCTGCCAAATCCTGCAGCCGCAATAAGCTGTAGGCTTGCAACAGCAAATCTTCGGTGATCAAATGGGGGATGCCGAGCTGCCTGTTCTCAGCGTAGAGCGCGTAAAAACCGCCTTTTTTAAAGGTCTGCGCATCGCTGCTGCCAGCCCACGCGGGCGAAACACCACAAACCGCCGCCAGGCCGAGCAGCACGGCGCCGCCCCACTTATTAATGTCCATCGAAAGCCACCCCCGGCACATACGCGCTCGCCCACTGATCCGACGGCAAGCTCGATAAGGTCTGCCACAACACCGAGAAATCCCCGCGGTGCCGCGGCAGATCCACGCCGTCTGCTGTCCACAACACCCAGGCGCCTGCACTTTGATCCGCGACGCTCTGCACCGCGCCCAAGCTGAGCTGGCGGTCTTTCCCGTGATGCCAGCGACTGGCAAGGGGCTGCATCTGCAGCGTCTGCGCCTGCTCACGCACTGAGACAGCCGTGAGCCAACCCGCCTGAGCAGAAGCGGCGGACAGCTTCAGTGTGTCGCTGTCTATTTGGGTCGACGCGGCGAAGCCCGGCTCGCTGCTGCAGTTTTGTAATAAGGGCACGCCGTCGATCAGCCGAGCACCGCCGTGCAGCGGTGCAGCGGCACTTTGAAATGCGGCACTGAACTGCGGCAGCTGCACACCCTGGGTGTTCTCTCGCACCACCGCGCGTGCGCGTTGAAACCAACACCAGGCGGTGTCCGCCTCAGTGCGCTGTGTCTCCACCAGCGCCCGGGTAAACACGCTGCCGCGCTCATCGATATCGGC
>JAWSVD010000637.1:0-551 GCA_033852095.1 Granulosicoccaceae bacterium
AACAGGTTGACACATTCCGCCTGTCCCGCTTGTCAACTGTTTGACTATGTACAATAATCGCTAGATGGGCTGGAGTAGGATGTAAGTTGGTGATATTTAAGATAAAACAACTTATATCTTAGCGCCGGAGCTGTATGGTCTTGTAATGTTTACTGCAATTGGGTCTTTGAATTTCCGTTGTGTACTCCCCCTTGAAACATTGATTTGGTTGGGCTGCAGCATGAGCAATACCTCTATTTGAGCACGCTTTTCTTAAGATGGATGAACCATGGCTAGAGTTGACGAGAGGGGGCAGATCAAATTACCCGCTGCAGATTGCGAGGCGCTTGGTATTAAGCCTGGCGATGAGGTAGTGATCTTTCACCACGGCAATCAAATCAACGTCATCAAGCGCGAGCAAGGTGCTGCAGCGGGTCTGCTTAAAGTAAGCGTCCAGATTCTGGCGTAACTGGTGCCCGTTGCGGATCTCGTATAGCGGTGATCTGAGCGGATTGCCACCAAAACGCTCTTTCCATTCCCTCGGCGTCAGTTCATTCACCCGTGATGCGGGG
>JAWSVD010000245.1:0-2608 GCA_033852095.1 Granulosicoccaceae bacterium
CCCGAATAAATTCGGCCCCAGTACGCCCATGAAGGCGTTCACACAGCACGGTGAAAGTCCGTGTCAGGGTATGCCAATCCCTGTAGTCAGAGCCAACTGCGTCGTCGTGAGACGGGGTGGGGAGTAGGCCGAGACGAAACGGCAGTCCGTAGGCGACGAACTTGATTCGGCGAGGTTAAGACGACGAGCTTCCTGGGACTTCGGCGAAGTCTGAAAATCATCGGCCACGCTGCAAAGGTTAAGCGATGGTCGGGTCTGCCGCGTGGTTGAAGGCGGAATGTCGGGAAGTGTGAGCGAGACAAGTGGGGAGAGCTCGGGCCACGAGTGAATGGTCCGAGCAGTCAGAGCCTTCGTAGTACCGAGGGCTGCGGCGCGAGCCGCAGCCGAGAGGCCCGGTCAACATAAGCCGGGCTGAGGAAAGGGAGGCAGGTTGTTTGATGCGATTTGAACAGAGAACGCGAGCGCGATGAGCAAAGAGACGACAGTGCCAATGGCTAAACAAGTCTCCTCGACTGACGGGGCCGGCTGGTCTTGGGTGGAGCGCAGGATCTGGAACGACCGTATGCTGGCGGCGCTGGTCAACGGCGTCAAAGGCGGTAAATGGTTCTCGCTGATCGACAAGGTCTGGCGGCCCTCGACTTTGGCGGGCGCGTGGGAACGCGTGCGCGCCAACAAAGGGGCGGCGGGCATTGACGAACAAAGTGTGCAGGCGTTCGAGGCGCAAGCCGAGCGCTACCTGCACGAACTGAGCGAGGCACTGCAAGACGGCAGTTACACGCCCCAAGCGGTACGGCGGAAAGAGATTCCCAAAGGGGGCGGCAAAGTCCGTCCGCTGGGCATCCCGACCGTCAAAGACCGCGTGGTGCAAACGGCCGTTAAGCGGGTAGTAGAACCGATCTTCGAACAGTTGTTCGAACCGACAAGCTATGGCTTCAGGCCTAAGCGCAGCTGCAAAGATGCACTGCGCGAGGTCGACGGTCTGCTCCGCGACGGCTACGTTCACGTGGTCGACGCGGACATCCAGAGCTACTTCGACTGTATTCCCCACGACAAACTGTGCGCGCAACTGGAGCAGATCATCAGCGACGGGCGCCTGCTCGCGCTGATACAAGGCTGGTTGTCACAAGAGATCGTGGGGGAAATGGCGAGATGGACACCGACCCAGGGCACACCGCAAGGTGCGGTGATCAGCCCGTTGTTGGCCAACCTTTACCTGCACCCGCTGGACGTGCGGTTGCGCGAACGCGGGTACAGGATGGTGCGCTTCGCCGACGATTTTGTGATCCTGTGCCGAGATGCGGCCCAGGCAGAGCAAGCGCTGGCGGAGGTTCAGGCCTGGATGGAGGAAGCGGAGTTGACGCTGCACCCGGATAAAACCCACGTGGTGGATTATCGGGCGCAGGGGCAAGGCTTCGACTTTCTGGGTTATCGCTTTGAGAGCGGTCGGCGTGGCGTGCGGGACAAGAGTCGCAAAGCGCTGCGTGCGAAGATCAAGAAACTGACCAAGCGCAGTTGCGGGCAAGGGCTGGCGAGAGTGATCGCGAGACTGAACCCGATACTGCGGGGTTGGTACAACTACTTCAAGCACGCGTTTAAATGGGAGTTGTTTGTGTTGGACGGCTATGTTCGGCGGCGACTGCGGGCGATATTACGCAAGCAGGAGAAGCGGCCGGGGATGGGCGGGACACACGCGGACCATAAACGGTGGCCAAATGCCTACTTTGCAAGAGCGGGGCTTTTCACGATGAAAGAAGCTTGGCTTTTAGATGTTCAGTCCCGCTGAGGGAACAAGCAACTGGAGAGCCGTATGCGGGAGAACCGCACGTACGGTTCGGAGGGCGGGGAGGCAATCTCCCCGACCCCTATCAATAGATTCGGTGCGCGACGCGAGATCAAGTTGCTGCGCTATTTCCGGGCTACACCGGACCCGGCATCACGTGCGCTGCACAATCGTGCCGATTTGGACGCCGTGTGGGTGTCTCTGTGTACGCTCTGCACGCCGCGGGGATGCGCGCGCTGATCGAGGGGTCTTGCAAGGTGACAAGTTGTGCACAAAGCGGCGCTTTGATTCGTTTGGAAGCGCCTATCTTCAGGTATAATTTCCCGATTTCTACGGCGACATAATTGAGCATGGAACGAACCCGCATCAAAGTCTGTGGCCTGACCCGGCCCGCGCAAGCTGTTGAGACAGTGGCGCAGGGTGTGGATGCGATCGGGCTGGTGTTCTATGCGCCCAGTTCGCGCGCGGTGGATATCGCCACGGCGAAGACCATCTGCGATCAGTTGCCGCCGTTTTGCCAGGTTGTGGCGCTGTTTTTAGACGCTGATCCGACCTTGGTGCGCCAGGCAATTGAGACATTACCCATTGGCCTGCTGCAATTTCACGGACAGGAAGATCTGGCCTACTGTGAGCAGTTTGCGCGGCCCTATATCCGTTCTGTGCCGGTGGACGCGCACGCACAGTCGCAGGCTTTTGAGGCGGCTTATCCCAGCGCCAGAGGCTTTTTGTACGACAGCAACGTCGCGGGCGAGGCCGGCGGCAAAGGCGAAACATTTGACTGGTCTGTGCTGCAGCGCACGGATCTAAGCGCGTCGAGCGAGCGACCAA
>JAWSVD010000638.1:0-679 GCA_033852095.1 Granulosicoccaceae bacterium
GTTTTGACCCTTTCGACCGCCTCGCTGTGGTGGATTACGGTGACGTGCATTTCAAGCGCGGCCAATCGGAGCGCATGCTGCAAAACACTGTCGACCAGGCATTGGCCGTCTTGCGCAGCGGCACCCGCTTGATCGGCCTGGGCGGCGATCACCTCACGACCTACCCCTTATTAAAAGCCCACGCCGAGATACACGGCCCCTTGGCGCTGATCCAATTCGACGCCCACCGGGACACGGCGGACACAGTAGACCTGGACCACGGCTCGTTTGTGCACCACGCCATGCAGGAGGGCCTGATCGATGCCAAGCGATCAATCCAAATAGGCATCCGCACCTTCTACGAGCACAAGGATGACATCACCGTCTTGTACCGCCCTTGGCTGCGCGAGCACGGCGTGCCCGCGTTGATCGACAAAATAAAATCCGTCGTGGGGCACGGGCCTGCGTACATGACTTTCGACATCGACTGCATTGACCCGGCCTTCGCCCCCGGCACCGGCACACCCGTGGTCGACGGCCTGTTACCCCATGAAGCCATAGACACCATCCGCGCGCTCGGTGATCTGGACATCGTCGGCATGGACGTGGTGGAAGTATCGCCGCCCTACGACCACGCAGAGACCACCGCGCTGTTGGG
Organism: Granulosicoccaceae bacterium; assembly: GCA_033852095.1. Classification (GTDB taxonomy): domain Bacteria; phylum Pseudomonadota; class Gammaproteobacteria; order CALCKW01; family CALCKW01; genus CALCKW01. The sequence continues at coordinate 638 of JAWSVD010000638.1, forward strand.
TGCCTCGGTCATCCTCGAGCACCTGTGCGCCGTGGCCGATAA
>JAWSVD010000246.1:0-25275 GCA_033852095.1 Granulosicoccaceae bacterium
ATGCTTTATGGATGGGCACTAATTCGGGTAGAGATGCGAAAAACAAGACTGAAGCAAAAATACAGATTTCCAAGTACTTGGATGACAGCATTGAAAACATAAATGATGTTGGTTTTTGTGATATTGATTTTATTCGAGATGATTTTGAGAGCATCTACAGCATTCTAATAGAAGAGGTTTTCAAAGAAAAAACGAACTTCACAGTGTCAAAATTAATGCTAAAAAAAGTCATTAATTGTTGCTTCCAGGCGGTTCAAAAATGCATCCCTTCTAATTGTGGTTATTGCGGGGTTTGGTAAGGATGAATACCTTCCTGCGATATGCTCTGTAGTTATTGATGGTCGAGCCTATAACGGACTTAGGGCATGGACAGCTCGTTCAATTGACATGGAGAGCTGGAAAACAGCTTCTGCCTTTATTATGCCTTTTGCGCAGGGAGATATTGCGCATCTCTTCATAGAGGGTATTGATAGAGCCTACATGGAGTACTTAGAAGCTGTCATTTTTGCAGCATTTCAAGAAAATTCGGAATCTGTCGTAAAGAGCTATGTTCCTGAACCTGAACAGATTGTAGAGCTAGCTATTCTGGAGAGGACGAGCAAAGCTGCTTTGCTGTCATTGATGAATGATTTTCAACAATTACGACGAGAGTGGGTAGTAGGCCCAATGCTGGATGTGGTTCGAAGCTTGCCTCCAGAAGAGATGGCAGCAATGGCAGAGTCGTTAGTTGAGATCACTTCCTTAAGGCGCAGGGTTGATTCAGATGTGGAATCTGTTGCCGGGCCTGTTGACGTTGCTTTAATATCGAAGGGCGATGGTTTAGTATGGGTGAAGCGAAAGCATTACTTCGACAGTCTGATAAACAAGGACTTCTCAAGTAGACGTGAAAAAAGGAGAATGGACCGATGAATGAGCAGATTACTTTGAAGATGGCAAGAAATGCCGTGTCTGTTGCTGCTTTTCGTGGCGATGATCAGGATCGCTACAAAAAAGAAGATTTTATCAAATTGGCTATCGCTAACATGAAAGAAGCGATGTCCAGCGCAAGGCAAGAGAGTAAAGGGCAGCAGCCTTTAACTTGATAGAATCCAGATTTTGGCGGTTCTCTCGCTAAACTGCTTTATGTGAGATTTCTAGCAGATCCCAATCCAAAAGAGCCCGTCGACTGCGCGGGCTTTTTTGTGCGTGCTCCAATGCAGATAGTGTTCTAACCTATTTGGGTGTCAAGCTCTCAGGCGGCAGTTGAGGAGTTCTAAGCGAGGTTCTTTGCCGGTCCGCGAGCGGGCGCAGAGCAAAACGAGAGGGTATATGTCTTCTCCGATCGCGTGTCTGCCATACCGCCTTCAAGGCAGTCTCTCGTCGTGAGCATGGTCTTCATTCGTGAGTGAATAATTGTGGTGTAGATATCCAGATTACCCGAAAGCTGGAATTTATCGCAACAGTGGGATTTTTGCGGTTTTGGGTGGAATTGTGCGCCAAAAGTGGCGAGCAAAGTTAAGAGGGGGGATCTGTAATGTTTTGGCTGTCATGGCCAAGTGCAACGCAAAGTGGGTACCTAAAGTGGGTACCTAGTTTGTTAGATCAATTGTAGAAGCCAGAGAGACTACGGCTTGCGAGATGGAAAATGGTGCCCAGAGACGGAATCGAACCGCCGACACGAGGATTTTCAGTCCTCTGCTCTACCGACTGAGCTATCTGGGCAAGTGGACTGTAGTGTTCAGTCCGAAGCAGACTATTAGACACCCTGTGAGTCAGAGTGTCAAGCATCTTGACGGGATTTAGTCGCCTGAGGGTGTGAATTGCGTTGGCACGTCAGATCCGCCGCCGAAGAAAAACTTCTCCATTTCTTCTTCCAAAAACTTTCGCGATTTGGGGTCGATGGGTGTCAGGCGGTATTCGTTGATCAGCATTGTCTGGTGAGAGATCCATGCTTTCCAGCCGTCTTGGGAGACAGCGTCGAAGATGCGCTGCCCCAGATCGCCTGGGTAGGGGGGCTTTTTCAGGCCCTCTGCTTCGCGTCCAAGTTTGATGCAATTGACCATGCGGCTCATGGTGCTGTTTCCTCTAGATAGCTGTTGAGTATGCGTTTCACCGGTGCGGCGAAACCACCCGGTGGTGGCCCGCCTTTATACCAGACCTGTCGGTTGTCATCCATCACCATGCCGCGCGAATCGAGCTGTGCCTGCACCGGTGTGATGTCCAAGTGGAAGTGGCTGAAGGTGTGCCTGAAGGTTTTTTGCTGTTGCAGATCGGCTCGTAGCCCCATGTGTCGATGCGCCAGCCAATTGCACAGTGCTGCTTTGTCGGCGAACTCGGGCAGGCTCCACAGGCTGGCCCAAATGCCGCTGGCGGGGCGCTTTTCCAGTAGGATGCTGCCGTCAGGCGCTCTGGCTATCAGCAGGACGACTTGCTTGGTGGGCATGTCTTTGCGCGGAGCACGCTGCGGGTAGGCGGCGGGGTTGCCCTGGCGGCAAGCAATACAACTCGATTGAATGGGGCAAATAAGGCACTGGGGTTTGCTGCGGGTGCAGAGCGTTGCACCCAGGTCCATCATGGCCTGGGTGTAGTGGCCAAAGCGGTCGTCCGGGGTGTGGTTCTCGGCCAGTTCCCAGAGTGCTTTTAGGGTGCTGGCCTTGGCGGGTGGGCCCTCCACGGCGTGGGCTCTGGCGAGCACGCGTTTGACGTTGCCATCCAAAATAGCGGCGCGCTTGCCGTAGGCCAGGCTGGCAATGGCGCCCGCGGTCGAGCGGCCTATGCCCGGCAGTGTCTGCAGCTGCAGCAGGTCGCAGGGGAAGGCGCCGTCGAAGCGGGTGGCCACCTCGCGCGCAGCCTTGTGCAGGTTGCGCGCGCGGCTGTAATAACCGAGGCCTGTCCATTGCGCCAGCACGGCGTCTTGATCCGCCTTGGCCAGCGATTCCACCGTGGGGAAGCGGGCGATGAATTCATCGAAATACCGCAGCACAGTCGACACCTGGGTCTGTTGCAACATGATTTCAGAGACCCACACCCGGTAGGGTGTGGGGTCGTGCTGCCAGGGCAGGTCTTTACGGCCGTGGGTGTCCCACCACGTTAATACAGCCTGGGACAGCGACGTTGCTTGCACAGCGGGGCTCAAAACAGTTTCTTGAGGGCATCGCTGGCTTTCTTTTTCAGTCGCTCTTTTTCCTTCTCGGCCTTATCTATCAAAAGCGCTTTTTCTTCTTGGGCCTTGGCTTTTAGCTCGGCTTCTTTGGCGCTGCGCTCCGCGTCTAGCTTGGCTTGTGCCTCTGCCTTCTTGGCGTCAAGCTGGGCTTTGACCTCGGCTTTTTTAGCGTCCAGTTTGGCTTTTGCCGCGGCGATCTTTTCATCGGCCTGGGCTTTTAGATCAGCCTTTAGCGCGTCTTTCATGCCCTTGCGCACGGTGCCTACAAAGTCATTGGATAGATCAGTGAAGCTGCCCTTGATGCGCAGCGGGATGCGCAGGCCCTTGGCGTCGTCCAGTGCTGTGCCGCCCTGGCCCTCCAGGGTGCCGGTCAGCAGCAGCTTCACCGTGTAGTCGACCATTTCTGCCGGCAGTGCGACCGTGCCTTCGCCGCCCACGCGCAACAGCGGTGAGAGCATTTCCAAGTCGGTGCTTTCGATCACGCCGTCGACAATTTTTGCACTGGCGCCGAGCGCGCTGAAATCGGTCTTGCGAGTGGATTCCGCGGGCTCATCTCCGGAGCTCTTGCCGAGCAGGCTCATCAGCTTGCGGCCTTCGGCGGCGAGGTTGATGCCATCGATGGCGCCGTCACTGAAGTTGAAACTGAAATTGCCGCCCAGTGCTTCGGTGAGCTGGCTGACGCTTTCGCCGCTGGTGTTGACGTTGAGCGCGATATTGCCTTGGCCGAGCAGTTGATTGAAGTCTGCAGCCGCGGCCAGCAGCGGCTGCGCCTGTACGCCTGAGATATTGGCGTCTGCGCTGTAGAGCGGGACGTCCTTGCGAGCATCGAGTGAGAAGTTGCTGTCTATGCTGCCTTCATACAATGTGGCCGCGAGCTTGGGGATAGCGAGTAAGCCGTCTTTGGCTTGCAGCTCTAAAGTGATGGCGGTCATTTCCACGTTAGAGACGATCAGGTTTTCAAGCGTCATTTGTCCCGCGACGTCGAGCGCGCGCAGCGTCTCGGTGGGTAGCTCGATGCTGTCATCCGTGGCCACTTCTGTTGTTGCCGCTGGGGCTGCTTCATCGACGGGCTCGGCGGCTGTCACGCCGAGCAATTTGTCCACATTGAGCGTATCGCCGGCCAGTTTAAAGCGCACGGTGGGCATCGCTTGATCGAGTCCGCTGATTTGCGCGTCGCCTGCAAATGTTGTGTCCCCCAGCAGGAATTTCAGCTTGGGGATGTTCAGCGTCTGAGCAACCAAATCTGCCTCAATGTCGCCGCCCACGCCAATGTCGATTGCGCCGGTGGGGATCGCCGGTCCAGTGAGCGCGGCTTTGAGCTCCAGGGCCAGGGCGTTGAAGCGCATCTCTTGTAGGTTGGCGCGAAGTTTGGTATCCAGATTCAACTGGGCGCGGAGGTCATCGGGTTGCAGTAATACGTGCAGCTTGCCCTTGATCGGCGTGTCGCTCTTGCCGTCTAAGGTGCCAATGTCGAGGTTGATATCGGTCACGTGCGCGTCTGTGCCGGATGTTGCGTCGCGGTAACGTAACTCGGCGTTGTGCAGGGCCAAGCCGCCGAGTGTGAGAGCGGGCAGAGATGTGTCGCCAGTGGCGGCGCTTGGCTCGGCTGACTCGCTAGCCGCCGCGTCGCCGCTCAGATCGTCAAGGTTGCTCACGCCAGCAGCGTTGACCTGCAAGTCGGCCTTGAGGCCTTCGACGCTGACCACGTCGAGCTCGATATTGCCGCTAAACAAGGGCATCAGTTTGATACCGGCGCTGGCTGAACTCAGCGAGACCATAGGCTGCTCACCAAAGCCTTCGGCGTTGGCCAGCTCGATCGCCCCCGTTTCCAGTTTGATCCAGGGGAACAGGGATACCTTGATGTCGCCGTCTATTTTCAGTGCGCGGCCGGTGGCGACCTCGGCTTGTTCCTCGATAAGGTCTTTGTATTGGCCCAGGTCCGCGAAGGACAGAAATGCAGCAAGTGCAGCAAACACCAGCAGCGGTACAGCAATCACCAATATCAGAAGCCACTTGAGCGCTTTCATATCAAAGGAACCTTAATCAATTTTTAGTAGTGTGCATTGTAACTGAAGGGCGGCGCTCACAGTGGCATGCCATAGGGGGTATTTGTCTGGACGGTAATTAAGATTAGCGCGTCTTGGATATGCTTTAATGGTGTTGATCGCGGGCGTCGTGATCGTATTAATCAAACACAATAATGAGGAGTTCAACATGGGCTGGATGGATTTTGCGAGCGACATGGGGCGTAAGTTATTTGGTGATGACGACGACCCCGCAGCGAAGATTCAAGAGCACCTTGAGGAAGACAACCCAGGGGTTGACGGGCTCAAGGTTGAGTATGACAACGGCGTCGCTAAAATCAGCGGCGCTGCATCTGATGCGGCTGCCGCACAAAAAGCTGTGCTGATGGCGGGCAATGTTGCTGGGGTGGAGCGTGTGGACGTGTCTGCCTTGTCTGGCCTGGAAGGTGGCGGCGGTGAGCCAAAAACCTATGTGATCCAAAAGGGCGATACCCTGTGGGCGATCGCCAGCTCTCAGTACGGCGATGGCAATAAATACCACGACATCGTGGCAGCCAACAAAGAAGTGATCAAAAACGCGGACCTGATCTTCCCCGGTCAGAAAATACTGATTCCTTAGAGAGAGATAACAGCGTGGTCGATTCAGGATTAGACATGGCGTACCGGGCGACCACCTATCAACTCAGCGTGAACGGGCAGCAGGTGCCCGTTCGTGTTGGTGAGACAGCGTCGGCTCTGGTGGTGCCACTGGCGGCAATAGGCGCAACGCGCTGGGCCTTTATCACCGGCTGGAACCCGCGCTCTGAAATTCTCACCGCCGCAGAAAACGCGCGGCTCAACGCGCAGCTTTTTCAGTCTCTGCGGTCCTGTGCTTATGCGCCCGCTATAGCGCTGCCCGACGATGCGGCCTGGCCGCGTGAGCCGGGTTTCGTGATTTTTGACATGGCGCTGCCTGAGTTACTAGGCCTGGCCGAGCGTTTTGGCCAAAATGCAATCGTGGTGGGGCAGGGCGGCGACGTGCCTGAATTGTTATGGGTAGGGGTCGCGGCGGGCTGATCTGTGGCGCGGATCAGCGCCAATTTTTAGCGCTGTCTAAAACTCGATTTTTTAGATGCACTTGTGCAGAGAGTTATTCTGCGTCAGCGCATCAAACCACGTCTGCGCCATTTTTTTGTAGCCCAGCGCATTGGGGTGCAGGCCGGTGACGCCGGTGTCGTAATCCGTGATATCGGTGCGCCAATCCAGTGAGTTGTATTGGTTGACGAATACGGTGCTTGGCTGTGACAGTGCGAGCGATTCAACGCCCGCGTTGAAGGCGTCCAGATAGGCTCTGTCGGTGCGGTCCCGTCGCTGATCGACGATGCTTGCTACGTAGAGCTCTAGATTTCTGGCGTTGCTGCTGGACCACTCCTGTATTTTATCCAGCAGTGGGGTCAGCACTGTGGCATCGGGGCCGTGGTCGTTGGTACCGGCGTGTACCAAGACGATATCGGCTGGGTGTGCGTCAAGCCATTGAGTCACTGAGCCGGCGACCTTTTGTATTGGGTGACCCAGCGCGAGATCTCCTGCCTTCCAGCCGGAAAACCCGGCATGTTCCGCATCTTCTAAGGTGGCGTATCCGCTGCGCTTTGGGCCCACAAAATCGATGTTATAACCGTCTGCTTGAAGCAGGCTTTTCAGCTCTTGCCTGAAGCCGATGGCGAATGCTTCTGTGGGCTGATCGCCGCTTGCTCCGGAGGTGGATTCCACGCCCCAAGTGATCGAATCTCCGATGGGCATGATGCGGCGCTGGCCCACGATCATGCTAAAAGTCGCCTCGTCTTTGCCGCCCCGTAAATCGTCAACTTCGTAGGTGAAGCTGTCGAGGTAGCCGCGCTCAGACGTGGTGGGGGTGTATAAAAAGGTGCCAGCGTTGATGTCCAGTTGCAGCGTGCCGTGCTGCGGAAGTTGCACCGCTTTAAAGCTGAAGACCTGATCTTCTGCGTCCTGCACCAAGGTTGACAAATTGCCTCTATAACCCAGTTCTGGCTGCGGCACGCTGTGGCAGGTGTTGGCTGCAACGGGTGGGCTGTTCGCGTCTGCTGATACCAAGCGGATTTCTACGGTGGCCACGTCGCTGGTGAACAGGCCGTCTTTTACTCGGTAACTGAAGCTGTCCAGCTGTGCAGTTGTGGAGGTGGACGTGCCGTAAACCCAGCCACCGCGCTGGCCGAGGTCGAAGCTCTCGGCGTGTTTGGGGGCTTCGATCAATTCTATTTTAAGACGATCACTGGGGGAGCTGTGTTCGGGTTCGTCGCGGTCATTGAGCAGCAGGTTGGCGGTGTCCGCCTGTGACAATTCCGGGTGGGTAACCGTTTGCCCTTTGATGATAGAAAAGCTCTCGCCCATGGCGATCGGCACTTCTTCGATCGGGACCACCTTCACCAGCACCTGGCTTTCGCTGACTTGATTTGTTGTGCTGCGCTGGTTGAGCTGCAGGAACACGGACATTTCTACGTCGGTGGCGCCGGTTTTGAGTGCGAAGGTAGGGCTGCTCTGCTCGCCCTCTGGGGCGATCCATCCGACTGGCACTGAATCAGCGCTCAGCCAGTAGGCCACGCCGTTGGCGGGTGCGGAGATTTGAATCTGGGTCTTTTCGGTGGTCTCTATGTAGTCTGCGCCACCGCTGGGGCTGGTGTTGTTTGAAGCGCTGTCCGATTGGCAGCCAGCAAGGCTAACGCTTGCCGCAAATATCAGTCCAATGAGTGTTAGTGGTTTGCTTTGCACAGTGATCAGCGGCCCAGTCGATTGAATGGTCACACAGGCATATGTGTGGTTTTGTGTAGCTGAGATGGATGCTAACAACGCGATTGGCGGTGTTCTTTGATGTGAGTCTCAGTACTTGTTGGATTCACCGTGGCGGGGAGCTGCTGGGCGTAGGTCTTGTGCGTTTTGCGGGCTGGTTCAACAAGAGCGCCGAGGCAGGTGAGGAAGTGTACAGTAATGTCCAGAGATAATTTGGGATATATTAAATGTACGATGTGAGTGCTTCAGAGCGGCTCGGCATTGGCTAAAAGAAGCTCATAATCCCTGTCAAAATGTCCCTGTGCAGTGAATCAATGCGCCGTTTTTGATGTGCGTGTGCAAATGAGTACTAAGCCGCCGAGCAGTAAACCCCAAAAGGGCGCGCCTACGCCCAGTGGGCTGATGCCCGAAAAAGTCACCAGAAAAGTCAGCAGCGCGGCCTCGCGTGTGTGTGGATTTTGCGTGGCGATGGCGAGGCTATTGGCCACTGTGCCGAACAGCGCGATACCCGCAATTGACAAAATCAGCTCCTGAGGGAAAAGCGCAAAAAGAGTGACGATGGTGGCGCCCAGCAAGCCGCACAAGAGATAAAAAACGCCTGCAACAATCACCGCTTTGTAGCGCTGTTTGGGGTCCGGGTCGGCGTCCTCGCCGGCACAAATGGCGGCGGTGATGGCGGCGAGATTGAAGCAGTAGCCGCCAAAGGGCGCGAGCAGAAGAGACGTCAACCCTGTCCAGCCGACGACAGTCGAGACGGGTGGCTCATAGCCGGATGTTTTGAGCACCGCCACGCCGGGTATGTTCTGCGAGGCCATTGTCACGATGAACAGCGGCAGCCCCAAGCTGATCAGGGCCTTGAAATCAAAGCTGGGTGATGTCCACACCGGCATCGCCAGTGTTAACTCCACGGCTTCTACGCTGAGCAGCCCGGCGCTGTAACTGAAGCTGACGCCAGCGGCCAAGACCAGCGGGACACTGTAGCGGGGCCAGCGTTTGAAGCTCAGCACCCAGGTCAGCAGCATGGCACCTACCAGCAGTGGCTGGGTGTTGAAGCTGGTGAACACGCCGAGACTGAATTGCAGCAAGATGCCCGCTAACATAGCGGCGCCCAGTGCAACCGGCAGGCGATTCATCGCGCGCTCAAAAAAGCCTGTCCAGCCGGCGAGAAGTATCAGAGCCGCCGAGAAGAGAAAGGCACCCACCGCGGTGCTCATGTCGAACTGGCCTGGATTTGTCGCTATCAGCGCCGCACCGGAGGTGGACCACGCAGTGAGTATGGGCTGGCGGTAGCGCAGTGCGAAGCCGATGCAGGTGAAACCCATGCCCAGACCCAGGGCCAGCAGCCAAGAATTTTGTTGGGCGGGTGTTGCGCCCACCGCGGCGGCGGCCTGCAGTACGATGGCCACAGAACTGGTGAAGCCGACGACTACGGCTATCAGTCCGGCGGTGAGGTGGCTGGCTTTCAGCATATTGAACCCGTTGAGTGGTGGCGTGTGCGTTTTAACGCACAAAGTCTGCGACCGTTATAACGTACAATCGATCTAGAATTCAATGCTATTGGAATCGATCTAATAAGATGAAAGGCAGGTGTGAACAGGAGGCGAGTCTGACGGGGGTGTTGCTAAAGGAATTGCGAAGCTCGCGTGGTTGGAGCCTCGACAGCGCCGCGGCGGCCTGCGGCGTCAGCAAGGCGATGTTGGGGCAGATTGAACGCCATGAGTCCAGCCCGACGGTAGCGACCCTGTGGAAGATCGTCACAGGCTTCGATGTGCCCATGACGGCGTTGCTGGAGCGGCGTGAGTCGGGCACGACGTTTGGCGAGAGCAAGGCCGCGCCCAGGGTCAAGCTATCGGCGCCTGTTCGAGAGCAGAGCAAGCCGCTGTTTTCCTATGACCCAGAGACAGGCCTCGAAGTGTTTGTCATTGAGCTGGAGAGTGGGCAGAGCAGCATGTCTTCTGCGCACCGAGAGGGTGTTCGAGAGCACCTGATCGTGGTGCAAGGCGAGCTGGAGGTGTTTGTCTCAGGTCTTTGGCAGCGCATAGAAGCTGGCTCAGGCTTGCGTTTTGATGCGGATCAGCCGCACGGCTATCGCAACATGGGCGACGGCGTCTGCGTCTTTCACGATATCATTCATTATCAGTATTCCACGGCTCTTGATTGAGTGTGAAAAATATTTAACACCCAGATGGGCTTGGCTTCATCCGGTGAAAAACCAAGAGACAGTGACATGGCAGGTGATCAGAAGAACAACCCTCTACACGGTAAAACCCTTGAGAGCGTGGTGGTAGAGCTGGAGGCCCATTACGGCTGGGACGGGCTTGCGCAACGCATCAAGATCAATTGTTTCAACAGCGATCCCTCAATCAAGTCGAGTTTGAAATTTCTGCGCAAAACAGATTGGGCCAGACAGGAAGTGGAAGCACTCTACCTCAAGACATTCACGGCAAACAGCTGGCTGAAATAAGGCGCTGTTCAATAGGCTTCGCGGCGTTCGCCGTGGCCTCAAGAATTCAATGAGCAATTAGCCTTTGAAAAAAGGCGATTGAACCCGTTCTGGCTCTATAAAAATCACGACAGCTGACGATCTGCTTGCACGGGCTTGTCGATTCAGCCCCTCGCCGTGCACATTATCCGAGCGATGCTGTGCTGTTGTTCGGTCCTTGCGGGACTGCTTTGTAAAGAAACTTAAAGTCTCTTGACCGAGTTTGCCGTGGGGTATTTAATCGCTTGTTAGCTCCATATATGGAGTTTTGTGAATAGTTCAGATATTCCTGTAATTTTCCCGGTCCCTTGTTCTGTAGCGATAGATGAATTCCAGTCGTCTGTTGCCCAAGCTCATTGTCACGTCTTGTAGCAATTGTTCTGCAATTGCGATCCTCTAAGGTTCAATTGATGAAAACATACTTTCGACACTTCGCCTTCGCGGCGTTGACGTCATTCGCTGTTGTTTCGAATTCACATGCCGCTGCGGAGCAGGGCGACGCTGCACCTGCTGGCCCGCCGAAAATGCCGGTGCAAGTGGTTGAAGCAAAACTATCAGAGGCAGTGTTTTTCAAAAATTACCCCGGGCGTGTGCGTGCTTTTCGCACCGCAGAAGTGCGAGCGCGGGTAGACGGCATTGTGCAGAGTCGGGATTTTGTGGAAGGCAGTCAGGTGCAGGCCAGCGATACTTTGTTCACCATCGATGATCGCATGTTGCGCGCCAATGTGCGCACAGCTAAGGCCGACCTGGACAGTGCAGAAGCCACCCATGCCTTGAGTCAGCAGACTTTAAAGCGCTACTCGAAACTGATGAAAAGTGGCAGCATGAGCCGGCATGAGTTCGACACGCACCGGGCCAAGGCCAAGCAAAGTGCTGCGGGCGTGGAGCAGGCAAAAGCAAGGCTCGACAGAGAGCAGATCAGCTTGGATTACAGCTCCGTGATAGCGCCTATCTCTGGCCGTATCGGCCGCGCCATGGTGAGCGAGGGGGCGCTGGTTTCAGTGGCCAGTTCCACGCACCTGGCCAAGATAGAGCAGATCGACCAGGTCTATGTGGATTTCAGCCGCCCCAGCAGCGAGATGATTGGCCAGGGCGGGATGACAGCGCAATCTGAATCACAAACAGTGGAAATTCTGTTGGGTGATCAGGGGCTGAAGCTGCAAGGCCAGCTTCGTTTTTCGGGCATGGACGTAGATGTCTCTACCGGAGCCATCTCCCTGCGGGCGCAGGTGGACAACCCCGAGCGATTGCTGCTGCCGGGCATGTTCGTGCGGGTCAGGGTTCCTGTGGACAGCGCCAGCAATGTATTGATTGTCCCGCAAAAAGCAGTGTCCATTGGCGCGCGCGGCGCACAGGTGCACACGGTTGTGGATGATCAGCTTCGCCCCGTGCCCGTAGTTCTGGGTAAGATGGCGGGCACGGATTGGGTGATAGATTCTGGCTTGGAGGCAGGCACTCAGGTGGTGGTCAGTGACGTGACCATGATCAAAGCAATGGGTGCGTCGGTGATGGCCGTTCCCGCGCAGCCAGCGGCAGCGCCCGCTGCGCAAGCCGAACAGTAGGGCGTCGACATGGCCAAGTTCTTTATTGATCGCCCTATTTTTGCCTGGGTGCTCGCCCTGCTGATCTTGATCGGCGGTGCTATCTCCCTCAACAGTTTGCCCGTCTCCGCCTACCCGAGTATTGCGCCGCCACAGGTGACGGTGTCGGCTACTTTTCCCGGCGCCTCGGCTCAGGTGGTTGAGGAGGCTGTGACCACGGTAATCGAAGAAGAAATGTCCGGTATCGCCGGGCTGATGTACGTGGCGTCGGACAGCAGTCGCAGCGGCATGGCGAATATCGTCTTGACCTTCGAGACAGGGACCGATATTGATATCGCCGGCATAGAGGTGCAGAACCGTATCAAACGCGTGGAGGCCAAGTTGCCCTCCGCGGTGATGAATCAGGGGGTCAAAGTTGATAAAACTCGCCCTGATTTCTTGATGATTGTGGCGCTCTATTCGCCCAACGGCACAAAAAGCGTCACCGACCTCGCAGAATACGTCGACAGCCGAGTGCTGGGCGAGATTCGGCGTCTGCCGGGCGTGGGCTCTGCGGATCTTTTCGGCGCCAAATACGCCATGCGCATCTGGCTCGACCCCAAGCGCATGGCTGCTTTCCAAATCACGCCAGATGAGGTTGTGCAGGCCGTGCGTGCACAGAATGTGCAGTTGGCCTCTGGCGAGCTGGGCAGCTTGCCGTCCCTGCCCGATCAGCACATGAATGCAACCGTCACGGTGCCTTCGCAGCTGTCCACACCTGAAGAGTTCGGTCAGGTCATCCTGCGCTCCAGCGGTGAGGGCGGTTTGGTGCGTTTGCAAGATGTCGCTGACATTGAACGCGGTGCAGAGAACTACATGACCCGGCTGGTGCTCAATGGCTCGCCGGCTACTGGTTTCTCCACCAAGCTTTCCACCGACGGCAATGCGCTGGAGTCGGCCCGCTTGATCAAAGCCAAAATGGCAGAGCTGGCGCAGTACTTCCCCGAAGACGTGCAGTGGATGTCACCCTACGACACTTCCAGATTTGTGGAGGTGTCGATCAACGAGGTGTTGAAAACCTTAGCTGAGGCCGTGGTGCTGGTGACCTTGGTCATGTTCGTCTTTTTGCAGAACTGGCGCACAACCTTGGTGCCTCTGGTGGTGGTGCCGTTGTCACTGATCGGCACGGGCTTGGGGCTCTACGCCTTCGGCTTCTCGATCAACATGTTGACCCTGTTCGGTATGGTGCTGGTGATCGGCATCGTGGTCGACGACGCTATCATCGTGGTGGAGAATGTCGAACGGCTGATGACCGAAGAGGGCCTCGGGCCCTACGACGCGACCAAAAAAGCCATGCAGCAGATATCGGGTGCGATCATCGGCACCACCGCCGTGTTGATCTCGGTGTTTATTCCGATGGTGTTTTTCTCAGGCTCGGTGGGTGAAATCTACAAGCAGTTTGCACTGACCATCGCCTTTGCCGTGACCTTGTCTGCTTTTTTTGCGCTGACGTTGACCCCCGCAATGACTCAGGGTTTTCTGAAAGCCAAGTCCGGCGAAGAGCCCAAAGGTTTTTTCGGTTGGTTTGAGCGCGGTCTCAAACGTTTTACCCAGCGCTACATGGGCTGGGTGTCGAAGCTGATCACCCGTGTGGGCATTGCGGTGACATTGGTTGTTTTTGTGCTGATCACCTTGTTCGATGTGATGCAGTATCAGAATTTGCCCAAGGGTTTTGTGCCGGCAGAGGATCAGGGCTTTATTGTCGCGGGCTCCTTGCTTCCGGCAGGCGCAACGCGTGCGCGTACCGAGGCGCTGGCCAAGAAAACCGACGCGTATTTTGCCGAGCAACCGGAAATCAGCAACGTGCTGACCGTATTGGGTTTTGGTTTCATGGGTATGGGACAGAACACCTCGATCACCTTTGCAACCTTGCACCCCTGGGATGAACGCATTGAGAAGAACCAGCGCGATGCGGAAGCGCTGATAGCGGACGTTGGCAAGGGATTGCAGCGCTTCATGGGGGACGGGCTGTTATTTTCCTTCAACATGCCGCCTATTCCCGGTTTGGGCAATGACAACGGCTTTGATTTCCGTCTGCAAGATCGCGCCAATCTCGGAGAGGCGGCACTCAACGGGGCCATGTATCAGGTCTTGGGCGCTGCATCGCAGAACCCCAATATCGTCGGGGTGCGACCCAATAGCCTGCCCGCGGCACCGCAGCTGCGGCTCGACGTGGACAGGGTCAAGGCGCGTGCCTACGACATAGACTTGGCGGCCCTCAACACCGCTATCCAGATTGCACTGGGTTCGGCTTACGTCAACGACTACATTGAGAACGGCTCGGCGCATCAGGTCTGGGTGCAAGCCAATGCGGAGTCCAGATCAACGGTGGAATCGATCTTGGAAATACAGGTGCGTAACAAGCAGGGCGGTCTGGTGCGCCTGTCTGAGGTGGTCACCGCCACCTGGACCCAAGGGCCCGCCAAGCTGGCGCGCTTCAACGGCTATTCCGCCATTCCTATCATGGGCAGCCCAGCACCGGGCAAGAGCTCGGGGGATGCCATGGCGGCTATGGAGGCGATCGCAGCGACCTTGCCCCCAGGTATAGGCTTTGAGTGGTCTGGTCAATCTCTGGAGGAGAAGCTTTCCTCGGGGCAGGCGCCGCTGTTGTTTGGCCTCTCCCTGTTGGTGGCGTTCTTGGTATTGGCCGCCCTGTACGAGAGCTGGTCGGTGCCAGTGGCGGTGATCTTGGTCGTGCCCATCGGTATTCTGGGTAGCCTGCTGGCGATCAGCTACGCGGGCATGACCAACGACGTGTATTTCACGGTTGGTTTTGTCACTATCGTGGGCTTGTCGGCGAAAAACGCCATCATGATCGTGGAGTTTGCGCGTGACGCGGAGCTGGAAGGCAAGACGGCGATGGCCTCAGTGCTCGAAGCCTGTCGCCTGCGTTTCAGGCCCATACTGATGACGTCGATCGCTTTTGTGTTGGGTGTGCTGCCGCTGGTGTTGTCCACCGGTGCGGGCTCCGGCAGCAGGCGCGCCATCGGCACGGCGGTGATGGGCGGCATGTTGTCCACCACTTTGCTCGCTATCTTCTTCGTGCCTGTGTTTTATCTGGTGGTGCGCAAGTTGATGCCGGCCAAGTTGAAGGCGACTTCAACGGTGGAGTAACTGCTTTTCAGCAGTGTAGGTTTGGGGCCAGCGGGAGCACTATTTCCGCTGGCCTTTTTTGTGTCTAGGATCTAGCCGGTCGAGCAATGGCCCGCTTTTTTTCAAACGGGGAGCTTACTCAGCAACAAAGAGCCCGGATTTTCCGCCGCGCTTTTCGGTCAATCGAATTGCGCCCATCACCATGCCCTTGTCCACCGCTTTGCACATGTCGTAGATGGTCAGCAGCGCGACCTGCACGGCGGTCAGGGCCTCCATCTCAACACCTGTCTGGCCGTGGCACTCGGTGCGCGCGGTACACAGCACGCGGTTTCCCGCCGCATCTATTTCAAAATCGACCGCTACCTTGGTCAGCCCGATGGGGTGGCACAGGGGCACCAGATCGGAGGTGCGCTTGGCGCCCATGATGCCGGCCAGTCGAGCGATGCCAATTACGTCCCCTTTTTTGTGCGTGCCCGAGCTGATCAGTGCCAGCGTTTCTGGCAGCATGTTGATCTCCCCGGCGGCAATGGCGACACGGTGGGTGTGCTGTTTATCGCCCACGTCCACCATATGAGCTTCGCCCTGGGCGTTGAAATGCGTGAGATCAGACATGCTTTATCCCTGTGGATCGGTCAATTTTCCCTGGCACTTGTGAGGCGAGGGGCTGAGGCGGGATAATAACAAAGACAACAGCTCGGGTGATATGTATGGCCATCAAGGTTAAGTTTTTCGCCAGCCTGCGGGAGTGGGCGGGACAGTCTGAAGTGATGCTGGAGCCCGAGGGGCTCGCCAGTGTGGCCGATGTGCTCAAAGCCAGCACGGGGGAGCGGGGCGGCAGTGATTCGGTGCTCTGCGCGCTCAACTTCGAAACTGTCTCTCTATCGCACGCGGTCAAGGACGGCGATGAAGTTGCCTTTTTCCCGCCCGTGACAGGGGGTTAGTGATGGCGGTGGTGATAGAGTCCGACAGCTTTGACCCCTGGCAGGCGCTGCAACGTCACCAAGATTCGCTGGTGGGCGGCAGTTTTGGGGCGACGGCGGTGTTTGTGGGCAGCATGCGCGACTTCAACCAAGGCGACGAGGTGCAGGGCATGACCCTGGAGCACTACCCCGGCATGACCGAGCACCAGTTGGAGGCCATCGCCGCAGAGGCCGCAGAGCAGTGGCCCTTGCTCGATACCTTGATCCACCACCGCGTCGGTGACATCGACCCAGCCGAGCCGATAGTGCTGACAGCTGTGTGGTCAGCGCACCGAGCGGCCGCTTTTGAAGCGAATCGCTTTTTGATGGAGGCGCTGAAATCCCGTGCACCCTTTTGGAAGCGCGAGCAACTCAGCGACGGTGAAGAGCGCTGGGTGGAGAAAAACACCCCTGGCTACTGAATCTCGACCTGCAGATTGATCTGCTCGGCGGCGCGCTGCACGCGCAATTCGACGGTGGAGCCGACGGGTTTTAAGCCGACCAGGTTGATCAGGCTCTTGGCCTCGCGCACCGGCCTGCCGTTCAATGCGGTGACCACATCGCCAGGTACGAGGCCGGCCGCCGCTGCGGGGGAGCCACGCAGCACGCGCGAGATCACGGCACCGCGCCGTACCCTGACTCCCAGCGCCTCTGCCAGCTCGGCGGAGAGATCCTGCACCATCACCCCCAGTCGGCCGCGTCGCACCTCGCCGTGCTCGATCAGTTGCGCCATCATCTGGCGCGCCATGTTGGCGGGGATGGCAAAGCCAATGCCGACGTTGCCACCCGCTGGGCCGATGATGGCGGTGTTGATGCCGACCAGCTCGCCGCGCAGGTTCAGCAGTGCGCCGCCAGAATTGCCGGGATTGATGGAGGCGTCGGTCTGGATAAAATCCTCGAACTCCTCTATGCCAAGTCCGCTGCGGCCGAGGGCGCTGACGATGCCGGAGGTGACCGTTTGGCCCAGGCCAAAAGGGTTGCCAACCGCGACCACAAAATCCCCCACCTGCAGTTCGTCACTGTCAAACCACGCCACGTCTGTGAGCTCGTGGGCGTCGATTTTTATCACGGCCAGATCGGCTTTTTCATCCGCACCGATCAGCTCGGCGTTCTGCTCGCGGCCGTCGCTGAGCGTGACGGTGATCTGACGCGCGTGTTTGATGACGTGCTGATTGGTCAGGATTAGGCCCTGAGCGGCGTCAACAATGACGCCCGAGCCCAAGCTCTGGGTGCGGCGCTGGGTCTGCTGAGGCACGTTGAAGAAGCGCCTGAAGAAGGGGTCCTGAGCCAAAGGGTTTTGCACCGTGACGGCCCCTGTTGTGGCGATGTTCACCACGGCCGGGGTGGTCTGCTTCAGCATGGGGGCCAGGCTGGGCAGCTCTTTTCCGCCGAGCGAGAAGGGCAGGCCTGCGACGGTAACTGAGCCCATGAGGCTCATTGCGAGTAACAGAGCAGCGGTGAGCCCTCGCAGCATGTTTTTCCCCTTTCTGGTTAGTGGCCTTGCCAGACCAAAATATGGTTGTTAGCGGGCATTTCAATGTCGCTCTCCAGCCTGAGCCCAGTCTGCTGCCCCAGTTCTACCAGTGCGTCGATGTCTCGAATGCCCGAGAGTGGATCGGCCCGTTGCAAGTACTGATCAAACGCCGTGTTGCTGACGGCGAAAGCCCTGTCAGCAAAACGAAAGGGGCCGTAAAGCAAAACCCGCTGGCCAGGACTTAGCAGCGCGCCCATGTGGGCGAAGAGCTGCTGAACTGATGCCCAAGACATGATGTGCAGGGTGTTCGCGCTGTAGATCATGTCCGCGCTCAGCGCTGGCCACTGCGGCGCACGGGCGTCCAGCGCGATGGCGGTTTCTATGTTCGACCTGCCGTGCAGCGACAAGTTCTGCTGCAGTGTGTTGAGGTTGTGCGGGTGTTCCGAGGGCTGCCAGCGCAAGTGGGGGTGCAGCTCGGCAAAGTGCACCGCGTGCTGGCCGGTGCCGCTGCCGATTTCTAGCACCGCGCTAGCCGCACTCAGGTAGGGATTCAAAGCCTCCGCAATCGGCTTCTTGTTTTGCTCGGCCGACTCGGCCCAGTGCGTCCACTGCATGCGGTGTTTCCTCAGATTGGCGAATTGGTACCAGTGTAGGGCGGGTGCTGGAAAATTCGAAGCAATAAAAAAGGGCGGCGCAGAAGCGGCGCCCTTATAGGGCTGAAGATCTCGCCTGCTTTCAGCGGGCGCGGCCTATAGTCTCGCTGAGTCTTCTCAGTCGTCTGGGGCGGACAGCGGGACGTACAGCCGGCCCTTGCCGCGCAGCAGCAGCAGGGGCAGTGGCTTGCCTGGGGAGGCGGAGTCGTAAGCTTGTTTGAAAACCTCGATCGAGATCAGTGCTTTGCGGTTCAGTGAGAGCAGCACATCACCTTTCTGCAGGCCTGACTTTGCCGCTGCAGAATGCGTTTTAACAGACATAACTTCCAGGCCATGTGTCAGTTCCAGTGTCTCTAATTGCTCAGCGTCAAGGCGTTTTAGTGTCAGGCCTGCTGTGTCGCTCGAAGCTATCGCAGTCGCTTGGTCAACGCTTGGTGTTTCGTCCAATTCCCCTACTGTCAGCTCCAGAGTCTGTTCCTTGCCGCTGCGTTGAATCAGTACTGGGACGGTGCTGTTGATCGCGGTTGAACCGACGATCGCGGGCAGCTTGCTGGAGCTAGCAACAGGCTTTTGATTGAACGACAAAATGATGTCACCCGCTTGTAGCCCAGCGGCTGCGGCGGGGCTGTCTGCGCTGACCTCCGCCACCAGTGCGCCTCTGGGGCGATCCATGCCAAAGGTTTCTGCTAGTTCGCGACTGACTTCCTGGATGGTCACGCCCAACCAGCCCCGGGTTACGCGGCCGTTGTCCCGCAATTGCGCGACGACGTTTTTCACCACGTCGACGGGAATGGCAAAAGATAATCCCATGTAACCGCCGGAGCGGGTGTATATCTGCGAGTTAACGCCGACGACTTTGCCGTGCAAATCAAACAGGGGCCCGCCGGAATTGCCGGGGTTAACGGCTACATCGGTTTGGATAAAAGGCACGTAATTGCTGTCGTTGCTGGGCAGGCTGCGCGATAAGGCAGAAACAATGCCCTGGGTCGCTGTGTAGTCAAAGCCAAAAGGGGAGCCAATTGCCAATACCCATTGCCCTACTTTTAGGGTGTCGGAGTCGCCGAGCTGAGCGACCGGCAGATCGGATGCTTCTACTTTTAATAGCGCAAGATCGGTGCGGGCGTCCGAACCGATCAGCGTTGCCGTGTAGGACTGGCGATTCTGCAGGCCGACTTCGATGTCGTCAGCGCCAGCAATGACGTGGTGGTTGGTGACGATATATCCATCTTCACTGATAATAAAGCCAGAGCCAACGCCGCCCCCGGGTTGGCCTTGCCGGCCGTGTGGTGGACTGGGGCTGCCGGGAAGCTGCTCGAAGTACCGGCGCAGCTCCTCAGGGAGTTGATCCAAGGGAGAATGGCCTGTTTGGCTACTCGACACCGATTGTTTACGCGCTGTAATCTTGACGACGACTTGGCCTTGCAGCGCCACCAGCGCTGCGTAATCAACAGATGCAGATCTTGCAATGGCTGCGTCAGGCAAGGAGACTGTCATGATAGTTACGGCTATTGTGATAATAACCGCGAATAATTGCCGTACACTAATGTTTCCTGGGTCTGCTGTTTTTGACTCAGGTTGGTCGGGTTGTTGCATGTTGTATTTGCTCCAACAATTTTATAATCACACGATCGTTAGAGAGTCTGACTTGTTAAAAGTTTGTCTTACATTTTGGTCATAACGAGAATAGGGATTTCCTCGCTATAGTAGGTTCGCCATGAGAATACTAGTCGTAGAAGATGATACAGAAGCCGCCTCTTACCTTGTGAAAGGACTCCAAGAGAGCGAACATACCGCTGAACTGGCCACCGATGGTGAACAGGGTCTGAAAATGGCCCTGAACAACGCCTATGATGTGTTAGTTGTGGACCGCATGCTGCCTAAGCGTGATGGTCTGTCGATGATTGAGGAGCTGCGAAAGCAGGGTGCGCATACACCCGTACTTATATTATCCGCGCTCGACGCGGTAGACGATCGCATTGCGGGCCTGCGGGCTGGCGGTGATGATTACCTGACCAAGCCTTATGCCTTGAGCGAGCTAACCGCTCGATTGACGGCACTGGTGCGGCGCGCCAACCCTGAGCACACCTCCATGGTGTTGCAGGTCGGAGATCTCCGGCTTGATCTGCTCAAACACAAGGTTTGGCGTCAAGACGTGATTATCAATTTGCAGCCTCGCGAATTTCGCTTGCTGGAATATTTGATGCGTCACGCCGGGCAGGTGGTCACGCGCACCATGATGCTTGAAAATGTTTGGGACTATCACTTTGATCCCCAAACAAACGTTATCGACGTGCAGATCAGTCGATTGCGCAGCAAAATCGATAAGGAATTTGATGTACAGATGCTGCAGACTGTGCGCGGCGCAGGTTATCGCCTGCACGACCCCTCCGCTCTCTCAGAACCCAGCTAGACTCTGGGGCTGTCGCGCCGATTTTATCGGCGCGATTTCCCTTCATAACACGTGGGTGTACTGCCTGTGAGCAGGCTGTCTGATCAATCGCGTCTGTTCAAGACGACTGCGTTCCGTTTGGCCATGGTGCTGATCGGGGTGTTCAGTGTGCTCATCACACTGACCATGCTCTACACGCAACGTGCGCTCAATGACCGCATCGAAACTTTGGTCGATACGCGCCTTCGGCTCGAATCTGACCTGATGTCCAGTCTCTACGAGTCGGGCTCCCTGCCGCTGCTGATGAGTGCCATCCAAAAGCGCAACGAGATCGATGAGTTTGGGCGTTTCTATTATTTAGCCAATCGGCTTAATGCATCCCCCGTCGAGGGCCAAGCGCACGAAGAGTCGGCCTCATCGTCACGTCAAATTTTTTACACGATGACCATTGGCGAGCTGATCAAATCAGCTCCCGCCGGCACTGACCCCCAGTTACCTGTGCGCGTGGTGTCCACTCAGCTCGACAGTTCCGTCAGTTTGTACATCGCCCATGAGATATCCAATGAGCGCGCGCTGACCAACTACGCCCGTTGGCTGATGGTGGCGGCCATTGCCGTCGCGTTGATGTTTGCGCTCGGTGGCGGTGTGTGGGCCAGTGTGCTCGCCATGCGACGGGTTGACGGTATCAGCCGCACCACCGCCGAGATCATCGACGGCGACCTGTCCCGGCGCTTGCGCGTGACCGAAGACGGCAACGAATTTGATCTGCTGGCGCAGCGCATCAACCTGATGCTCAACCGCATTGAAGAGCTGATGAACGGCATGCGCGAAGTCACCAGCAACATCGCGCACGATCTGCGCAGTCCGCTCACGCGCCTGCGCAATCGGCTCGACGTGGCGCTGCTCAATGAGCCCGCACCGGAGCAGTACCGCACGGTTTTGGGGGAAGGGATCAAGGACGCGGACAGCCTCATCAACACCTTCAACGCGCTGCTCAGCATCGCGCGCATGGAGGCGGGCATACAGCAAGAGCGGCTCAGTGATGTCTTGTTGTCGGATATTGTGGCTGAACTACAAGAGCTGTACGAACCCTTGGCTGAGGACATGGGGTTGCAGTTGAAGCTTAATCTTGAGATTTCGCCGGTGATGCGTGGGGACCGCCATCTGTTGGCGCAGGCATTCTCCAATATCTTCGATAATGCATTTAAATACGGCGCCACCGGCGGTGAGATCACCGTGACTGTATGCGCCAACGACACTGGCAGTGCGGACGTTGTGATCGGTGACCGCGGCGAGGGTGTGCCGGATGTGGCGCGAGAGCGCGTGTTTCAGCGCTTTGTGCGCTTGGAGAGAGAGCGCAATTCACCGGGCAACGGCTTGGGCCTGAGCATGGTGCGGGCGATAGTGCATATGCACCACGGTGCAATTCGCCTGGAAGACAACCAGCCGGGCCTGCGCGTGGTGATCACTCTGCCAGTGTTGGCGCATCTGCCGCACGAGCCGAATCAAGGCCAGGCGTCGGTCTCTCAAGTGGATGTCTCTCTCAGTAGCTGATCGTTTTGCAATGTTTTTGTTGGCCAATTTGGACTGCTCATTGCACTATATGTCGGTAGGTTCCTAACTGGAGAGGCTCGATATGCGACATGTATTAACTGTAACAGCAGCGTGTGTTCTACTTTCGGCTTGCGGTGGAAGCGGTGGTGGCGGTTCTACTTATCTCGGCATCAATGATTACGCGTTGCTCGCACTCGATGATAGCGATGCCGATGGGGTTGTTTCCAGTGCATTTCAAGGGGTGGCTTCTGGCAACGCCAGTGAGGCGGGTGGAATGGTACCTACTTCGGCAGCGAGTGACCTGTCTCTTGCCCGCTCCAATCAATTGTTGCGCGGCAATTTTCCCGAAATTACTAGCGGCGCGCGAGCGTCTGAATCAGCGACTGTCGATTGTGCCGACGGCGGCAGCAAGAGCGCGTCTATTAGCGTCGATGAAAACGCCAATTCAGGCACGATGTCACTGACTTTTAATCAGTGCAACCAATACGACACGTTGCGGGACGGCGGCATGACGATGACCTTTTCTGGGCTCGGCGACACGTCGTCCGATATGCAAGTGATGTTCAGCGACATGAAAACCACTGAAGGCGGTGAAACAGATGTGATGGACGGCGATTTCCGGATTGTCTCCAGCAGCGATGGCAATACGCACACCAGTACCATGACGAGTGGCCGCTTGAACATGGTGAGCGATACATTGGGCAACACGGTGATCAGCAACATGTCCATGGTGCATGTGATTAACCTCGCAGATGATAGTTATTCACTGAATATTAGCTACGATCTCGCCTCTGATGAGCTCAATGGTCGGGTCAATGTAGCGACACCGCTGACGATGCAATACGGTGCCAGCGAGTCTTATCCCGTCACAGGGCAGATGGTGATATCGGGTGCCGGTGGCAGTTCAATCTCTCTCGATGCCAATACGGGCGATCTCTCGACGGTATTGCAGACGGTGTTTAACGGCGCGTCGACGACGGCTGAAACAGTTGCCTGGTCCTCTATTGATAACGGTGATCTCGTCGCGGTGGGCGGTTTCTAGTCTGCGTCATTGCTCTAATTGAGGCCTAGTACCTCAAGATTAAAAGCCCTGCATTATTTTCAGTGTGGGGCTTTTTTGTGGAGAAATTCCGCCGCATGGGGCCCGTCTGTAGATTGCTCGATGGTGGGCGTGGATCGTTGGCGGATGAGTATCTACAGCGCTCGCGTGCGCGTAGGATGCGTGACTATATCTCCACCTGCTCACTGGTTTTCATATGCAACACTTCTCTTTGCTCGACCTGTCTCCCGTTCCCGAGGGGCGGACCGCCGCCGACGCACTGCGCAACAGCGTGGGTTTGGCGCAGCTCGCAGAGCGATGCGGTTACCACCGCTTCTGGCTGGCGGAGCACCACAATATGCCGGGCATCGCCAGCGCGGCCACTGCCGTGGTGATTGGCCATGTGGCGGGAGCGACGAATTCCATACGTGTGGGGGCCGGCGGTATCATGTTGCCCAACCACGCGCCGCTGATGGTGGCCGAGGCCTTCGGTACCCTGGCCTCTCTGTACCCGGACCGCATCGATCTGGGCGTTGGCCGGGCACCGGGCAGTGACGGGGAGACCATGCGCGCGCTGCGCCGCCGGATGGAGGCGCAGGACAGCTTTCCGCAGGACGTGCAGGAGCTGCTCGGTTATCTGGGTGATGCGCCTGGGTCTATAGCGGCGGTGCCGGGGCAGGGCACGCACGTGCCGGTGTGGGTGCTGGGTTCCAGCCTCTACGGCGCACAACTGGCCGCGCACATGGGCCTGCCCTACGCCTTCGCCTCGCACTTTGCGCCGGCGCAGCTGGCGCAGGCGCTGGCGGTCTACCGCCGCAGCTTCAAGCCCTCCGCTTACCTCGACAAGCCCTACGTCATTGTCGCGGCGGGTGCGTGCGCCGCTGACAGCGACGAAGAGGCCGCCTACCTGCGCACTTCTCAGCTGCTCTCCTTCGCGCACCTTTACTCTGGGCAGCCTGGGAAATTACCGCTGCCTGTGGACAATATCCACGACGCGCTCTCGCCACAGATGTTGGCCGCGGTGCAGGAGTCTCTCAGTTGCTCTGCCACAGGCTCCGCCGAAACACTAGAAGTGCAGCTGCGGGCGATCATTGATAAGCATCAACCGGATGAGCTGATGGTGACGGCGATGATTCACGATCATGCAGCGCGGCTGCGGTCGTTTGAAATTACCGCCGAAGTGCTGCGCTCAATCTGACGCAGCGATTGATCCTGCGGTGCTTACTCTAGGTTCTGCACCTGTTCGCGCATCTGCTCGATCAGCACCTTGAGATCGACCGCCCACTGGGTGGTGCTGACGTCGTTGGATTTACTGCCCAAGGTATTGGCTTCGCGGTTGAATTCCTGGATCAGAAAATCCAAGCGCCGACCGACTGGCTCGCGGCGCTTGAGCACCTTGTCCATCTCCGTGAGGTGGGCGCGCAGGCGGTCCAGCTCTTCGTCGATGTCGAGGCGCTGGGCGGCGTAGACCAGCTCCTGCTCTAGGCGATGAGTGTCTGGCTCGGCGCTCAATTCAGCGAGCTTGTCGGTGAGCTTTTGTTTTTGCCGCTCGATCACAGCGGGGCGGCTCAGGGCGACTTGGTCGACGATCTCGGCGATGGCGCGGCAGCGGTCGCGCAGCATCTGGGCTGTGGCTTCGCCCTCGCGCTGGCGGGTGGCGATAAAATCACTGAGAGTATCGTCAAACAGCTGCAGTGCGGCGGCCCGCACCGGCGCCATGTCGGGGCTGCTGTGCTGCATCACGCCGGGCCAGCGCAGTAAGTCGGCGACTGTGGGGTTAGTGTCTGTGGGTTTGGAGAGCTCGCCCAGCAGGTCGTTGAGGGCGCCGATGGCGGCCACCGCTTCGCGCGCCGCGTCGAGGTTGAGCGCTGCGCCGCTGCTGTTGTCGGTTTTGTTGAAGCGCAGATTGCATTCCATCTTGCCACGGCTGACCACCTTGGCCACGCGCTCGCGCACGGCGGGCTCCAGGGCGCGCAGCTCTTCGGGCATGCGCACGGTCAGGTCGAGGTAACGGTGATTGACGGCGCGCAGTTCCCAGCTCAGGGTGCCGGTCTCCAAGGCGATTTCGAGGCGGCCAAAGGCGGTCATACTGCTGAGCATGG
>JAWSVD010000247.1:0-9295 GCA_033852095.1 Granulosicoccaceae bacterium
CAGCTGCTGCAGCTAAATCTCTGGCCGACTATCACAATCGTGACGTGGCTGCCGCTATGCTGGCTAGTGTGGAATCGGCTGCCTTGCAGCAATGTGATGATTTGGCCCGTGGCGTGGATATTGCGTGCTTGGGGGCTAGGCGACCGGCGCAAACTGTTTTTGCGCTGCGCGACCGTATCGTTGAAGAGCACCGACTTGATCCAACAGGTCTCAGTCAGCAAGCAGCCCTAGAGCGCTTGATGATGCTGGTGGTGCGCGGGCGGTAGCGGAGACGCGAAGGGCGCTGTGCGCTAGACCACGTGACCAGTTGAGCAAAGGATAGAAATGACTACAAAGGCCAAAGGCGTCCTCGCGATGTCGATTAAAGACAAGGGCGCGTTAAGCGCTGCGTTTATGCCCTTCCTCAACAACGGTGGTTTGTTTGTGCCGACCAACAGGCAGCACAAATTGGGTGACCGCGTTTTCATGCTGCTCAAGTTGCTCGAAGAGCGCGAACGCCTGCCCGTATCCGGCGAGGTTGTGTGGATGACGCCCTCGGGTGCGCAGGGCAATAAAGTGGCGGGTATCGGCGTGCAATTTGACGCCAAAGACGACGGTAAAACACGCGGGCGCATCGAAGAGTTGTTGAAAGAGCTTGGCGGATCGCAGCCAACTAATACAATGTAGCTACATCCTTGTACGCTGGCCGCCAATGACAATAATGGGCGTGCCAGTTGTGTCATATACACGCGGTGGGCGCGCTCGCGCCGCTGCGCAGCAACAGCAGGTAATATTGAGGCTGTCCTTTGCGATCCCTCTCTTATTCGCGGCCCACATAACGCGATTTCTCAGGTATAATTCCGCCTTTAATCTACCCAAATCAGTCTGCTTGAGACTTCGGGGTATGAATCTCGGCGTTCAACATCTTCGCCGATTGAACAGTTTCTTATAGCTTTGCAAGGAAATCG
This sequence comes from Granulosicoccaceae bacterium, assembly GCA_033852095.1. Lineage (GTDB taxonomy): Bacteria > Pseudomonadota > Gammaproteobacteria > CALCKW01 > CALCKW01 > CALCKW01. The sequence continues at coordinate 948 of JAWSVD010000247.1, forward strand.
CGTGCAAGGAAAAATTTACTCTTTGACCAAAGGGCTTGATATCCCCATTGGTGGGGCTCCTAAACAGACAATCGAGTCTGCGCAGGAAATCCCCTCAGTGGCGTTACTCGGGCGAGACTATCACGGGCTTAAGCCAACCATGGCGGTGCAAGAAGGTGACAAAGTTGTCACTGGGCAGCTGCTGTTCACGGACAAGCGAAACCCAGGCGTGAACTTCACCTCTCCGGGTGCGGGGGTTGTCACTGGCATCTTGCGGGGCGCACGGCGTGTGCTGCAGGCCGTTGAGGTAGAACTCGACGGCTCAGATGCAGCCGAAGATTTCGGTGCTGTGGCGGCTGATGCTATCGCAGGGCTGAGTGCCGATGCGGTGCGCGAGAAGCTGCTCAAGTCGGGGCAGTGGACAGCGTTCAGGACGCGGCCCTACAGCAAGGTTCCGGCAGTTGATGCAACCGCCGAGGCCATCTTTGTTACAGCCATGGACACGCGTCCGCTGGCGGCAGACCCTGCCGTCATCCTCGCGGATCAAGCGGCTGACTTCGAGATGGGCTTGCAGTTGATCGCCAAGCTGGCGCCCAAGTGTTTCGTCTGTGTGGGCGCGGCATCCAAGGTGCCGCAGCCGGCGGTCGAAGGCGTGGAATACCACACCTTCGAAGGGGCTCACCCCGCGGGCTTGGCTGGTACGCACGTCAACATGCTTGCGCCGGTCAGCCAGAGCACTCAAGTATGGGTGCTGGGCTACCAAGAAGTGACCTCTATTGCGAAGTTGTTTCAGACAGGCCAGCTCTGTACTGAACGCGTCATCGCGCTCGCCGGTCCCATGGTCGACAACCCGCGCTTGCTGCGTACCCGCTTGGGTGCGAGCACCGAGGCGCTTGTCAGCGATGAACTTCAGGCAGGAGCGGTTCGGGTGATCTCAGGTTCTGTACTCGACGGCTTCAACGCCCAGGGCTCCAGTGCTTGGTTAGGGCGTTACAGTCAGCAGATCAGCGCATTGAGCGACGAGACGCCGCGTAAGTTCATGCATTGGGTCAACCCCATGCTGAAAGAGTTTTCCGTCTTCAATGTATTTCTCGGTGCGCTTCCGGCGACTTTCGCCTTGAGCACGACGCAGAACGGCAGCCGTCGCGCGATGGTGCCGCTCGGCAGTTACGAGCGCGTAAACCCTTGCGATATCCTGATCACTCAGCTGCTGCGGTCGCTGTTGGTGCGTGACACCGACGAAGCCCAGAAGTTGGGTTGCCTCGATCTGGATGAGGAAGATTTGGCGTTGTGCACCTTTGTGTGTCACAGCAAATACGAATACGGCGAGGCACTGCGTGCCAGTCTTGAACAAATAGAGCGGGAGGGGTAGGCGATGTCCTGGTTACGTAATTATCTGGACAGCCTGGAGCCATTATTCGAGCGTGGCGGGCGTCTGGAAAAGTTCTACGCGCTGTACGAAATGGTCGACACGCTGCTCTACAGCCCGCCCGAAACCACCCGTGCGGCACCGCACGTGCGTGATGCGCTCGATCTGAAGCGCGTGATGGGCTACGTCTGGTTGGCCACATTCCCGGCCATCTTTTTTGCCTGTTACAACACGGGCTACCAAGCCAACGTTGCAATGGCCAGCATGGGCCTCACTGAGGTCGAAGGCATCCGCGGCAATTTCAGCGGTTGGTTTGGCTACAGCGCAGACAGCTTCATGGCCAATTTTTGGCATGGCGCTTGGTATTTCTTCCCTGTCTACATGACGGTGTTTATTGTCGGCGGTATCTGCGAGGTGATCTTCTCGCTGGTGCGCGGACACGAAGTGAACGAAGGTTTTTTTGTCACCTCCATCCTGCTGTCACTGACCTTGCCACCGAGCATTCCCTTGTGGATGGTCGCTCTGGGCTGCATCTTTGGTGTGGTCATCGGCAAAGAAGTGTTCGGTGGAACCGGTAAGAACTTCCTCAACCCCGCGTTGACCGGTCGTGCGTTCTTATACTTTGCCTACCCGGCAGCCATGTCAGGTGACGCGGTTTGGACAGCTGTTGATGGCTACACCGGTGCGACCGCACTGGGTGAAGCTGCTGCCGGTGGTCTGGAAGCTGTTGCTGGTCTTGGTTTTACTTGGTGGGATTACTTCATCGGCTTCGTACCCGGATCTCTCGGTGAGACATCCACACTGGCGATCATGATCGGCGCGGCTATTTTGCTCTACACCCGCATTGCCTCTTGGCGCATCATGGCGGGCGTACTGGTCGGCACGGTTGCCACGTCACTGTTGTTCAACCTGATCGGCTCTGAGACAAACCACATGTTTGCTCTGCCGTTCTGGTGGCACATCGTCACGGGCGGATTCGCCTTCGGCATGGTGTTCATGGCGACCGATCCAGTCACGGCTTCGCACACTGACACAGGGCGCTTTTGGTTTGGCGTGATGGTCGGTTTGATGACGGTCTTGATCCGTGTGGCAAACCCCGCGTTTCCAGAGGGCATCATGTTGGCCATTTTGTTTGCCAATATCTTCGCTCCACTGATCGACTACGTGGTTGTGCAGGCGAACATCAAGCGGCGAATGGCGCGTTTGTCTACTGACGGAGGTGCTTCCTGATGTCAATGAAGAAAATTCTAGCGCTGCCCAACGACAGCACAGTCAAGACGCTCGTCGTCGCGACTGCACTGTGCCTGTTGTGCTCTGTCATCGTGTCGATGGCGGCCGTGGGTTTACGCCCGATGCAAGAGGCCAACAAGCTGCTCGATAAGCGCAAAAACATCATTCAGATTGGTGGTTTGGCGCAGCCGGGTAAAAGCATCGATGAGCTCTTCGAGGGCATCGAAGCCCGCGTGGTCAACTTGGACACCGGCGAGTACGCCGATGACATGGACGCCGCGAACTACGACCAGCGCAAGGCGCAGAAAGATCCGGCCTTGAGTGATGCTCTTGTTGACGATCCCGCTTCGATCAAGCGCCGCGAGAAGTTTGCGACCGTGTATCTGGTCAAAGAGGGTGACTCGGTGAAGCGGGTTATCCTGCCGATTCGCGGTTATGGATTGTGGTCAACCTTGCGTGGCTTTGTTGCTATCGAGGGTGATGCCAATACCATCGCCGGCCTCGGATTCTACGAGCACGCCGAAACGCCCGGTTTGGGCGGGGAAGTGGACAACCCGAACTGGAAATCCAAGTGGCCCGGCAAGCTCGTTTTTGATGCGGACGGTGCGCTGAAGATTTCCGTGATCAAGGGCTCTGTGGGGGCGACTACGCCAGAAGCTGAACACAAGGTGGACGGCCTCGCCGGCGCTACCTTGACCAGCCGTGGTGTGTCTAACTTGCTGCAGTTCTGGTTGGGTGAGCAGGGCTTCGGTCCCTATCTGAACAAATTGCGGACTTGAGGAGAAAAATCTTATGGACGCTAATACAAAAAAGCTAGTCACGGATCCGCTGTTTGATTCGAACCCCATTTCCATCCAGATTCTGGGAATATGTTCGGCGCTGGCGGTTACTACCTCCATGAACACCGCGCTGCTCATGTGTATCGCTTTGACTGTTGTAACGGCACTCTCCAGTGCCGCCATCAGCGCCATCCGCGCACACGTGCCCAGTGCGATCCGGATCATTGTGCAAATGATCATCATCGCCTCCTTGGTTATCATCACCGACCAGGTGCTGAAAGCCTTTGCCTATGACACTTCCAAGAAGCTGTCTGTGTTTGTCGGCTTGATCATCACCAACTGCATCGTGATGGGCCGTGCCGAGGGTTTTGCCATGGCAAACCCGCCCAAAGAGAGTTTTTGGGACGGTGTCGGCAACGGACTCGGTTACAGCGTGATCCTGATGACGCTGGCCGCGGTGCGTGAATTCTTCGGTGCCGGTTCGCTGTTCGGCCTGAAGATCATGCCACTGGTCAACGACGGCGGTTGGTATGTGCCCAACGGCATGATGTTGTTGCCACCGAGTGCGTTTTTCTTGATCGGTATTTTTATCTGGGTTCAGCGTTCTTTCCAGCCCAAAGCTGTTGAGAAAGCGGACTTCACCATCCACGAAAGTGGACACGGCCACGGCAAGGCGGAGGCACACTGATGGACGGTTTAGTCAGTCTTTTTGTCAAAGCGGTTTTCATTGAAAACTTGGCATTATCTTTTTTCTTGGGCATGTGTACCTTCATTGCACTGTCGAAGAAAATCTCTGCAGCCTTCGGTTTGGGTATTGCGGTTCTGGTGGTGCAGGCCATCACAGTGCCGCTGAACAACTTAATCCTCACGGGGCTCTTGAAAGAGGGTGCCTTGAGCTGGTTGGGCTTCGACGGCGATCTCACCTTTTTGGGTCTGATCTGTTACATCGGTGTTATTGCTGCCGCTGTACAAATATTGGAGATGTTCCTCGACAAGTTCATGCCGGCTCTGTATGCAGCGCTGGGCGTGTTCCTGCCATTGATCACCGTCAACTGCGCCATCATGGGCGGTTCGTTGTTCATGGTTGAGCGGGATTACAACTTTGCTGAGAGTGTCACCTACGGTATTGGTTCCGGCTTCGGTTGGGCATTGGCGATCACGGCTCTGGCCGGTATTCGCGAAAAGCTCAAATACAGCGATGTCCCCGATGGTCTGCAAGGCCTGGGCATTACCTTTATCACCGTTGGACTGTGCTCGCTGGGCTTTATGGCCTTCAGCGGCGTGCAGCTCTAAGCCTCAAGGAGTTCGGAGACAATCATGCTAGAAGTAATTTTCGGCGTCATACTGTTCACCGGCATCGTGCTGGTACTGGTGAACATCATATTGCTCGCTAAGTCTAAGTTGGTCCCGCAGGGCAATGTCACTGTTCTGATCAACGGTGAGCGTTCCATCGAAGTGCCGGTAGGTGGCAAGTTGTTGGGCGCTCTGGCTAATGAAGCCTTGTTCGTGCCCTCTGCCTGTGGCGGTGGCGGAAGCTGCGCTCAGTGCAAAGTGAAGGTGCACGAGGGTGGCGGCACATTGCTGCCCACCGAAGAAGGGCACATCAACAAACGTGCTGCGGCAACCGGTGAGCGCTTGTCTTGTCAGGTCACTGTTAAGCAGGACATGAAGATTGAGATCCCCGAAGAAGTCTTTGGCGTCAAGAAATGGGAGTGCACCGTCATTTCCAACGACAACAAAGCGACTTTCATCAAGGAGCTCAAGCTGGCCATTCCCGACGGCGAGTCGGTGCCGTTTCGTGCGGGTGGTTACATCCAAATCGAAGCGCCACCGCACACGGTCAACTACAAAGACTTTGAAGTGCCTGAGGAATACCACGAGGACTGGGATAAGTTCGACATCTGGCGTTACACCTCAACAACTCAAGAAGAAGTGGTGCGTGCTTACTCCATGGCGAACTACCCGGGCGAGGAGGGCATCATCATGCTCAATGTGCGTGTTGCGTCGCCTCCGCCTCGTAACCCCGACGTGCCACCTGGCCTGATGTCATCGTACATCTGGAGCCTCAAGGCTGGCGACAAGGTCACCATCTCAGGGCCCTTCGGTGAGTTCTTTGCCAAAGAGACCCAGAACGAAATGGTTTTTGTGGGCGGTGGTGCCGGTATGGCACCGATGCGTTCGCACATCTTTGACCAACTGAAGAGACTCAACTCCGATCGCAAGATGAGCTTTTGGTACGGTGCTCGCTCCTCGCGCGAAGCTTTCTACGTGGAAGACTTTGACGAACTGGCGGCTAATAATCCGAACTTCAAATGGCACATGGCGATGTCCGATCCCCAGCCAGAAGATAACTGGGATGGTTACACCGGTTTTATCCACAATGTGTTGTTCGAGAACTACCTGAAGGACCACCCGGCTCCAGAGGACTGTGAGTTCTACATGTGTGGTCCGCCGATGATGAACCAGGCGGTGATCGACATGCTGGTCGATCTCGGTGTTGAGGAAAGCAACATCATGTTGGATGATTTTGGTGGCTAAGGCTGCTACTGAGTCAAAGGCGCCAGCATCTCTGCTGGCGCTTTTTTTTACGCTGTCGCTGCTGTTGGTGGGTTGTGGTGGGCGTGCTCCTGAACCGCTCAGTATTTCTGGCCGGACCATGGGCACCACCTGGTCAGTGATCGTCAGTCGCTCCGTCGGGGCGAAGAAAGAAGAACTCACCCGCCGCGTCCAAGACGAGCTGGACAGGGTCAATAAAGTCATGTCGACCTACGATCCCGCCTCGGAATTGTCCCTCTTCAATCAAAACCCCAGTGTGGAATGGCAAGAGCTCTCGCCTGAATTGCTGGCTTTGATCGAGCAGGCGAAGGAGATAACGGCGGGTTCAGACGGTGCATTTGATGTCACCGTGGGTCCGCTGGTCAATCTCTGGGGCTTCGGTCCGCAAGCCGAACCCGAGCGAATCCCCACTGATGAGGTGCTCGCCGCGGCGAAGGCACTGGTTGGCAATTCGATGGTCGAGCTGCGGCAGGAGCCCAGCGTCGCTGCCAAGAAAGCAGCTGCCGATGTCTACGTGGATCTCTCGGCAATCGCCAAGGGTTTTGGCGTTGATCAGGTGGCGGTGTTGCTGGAAAAGCAAGGCTTGAGCGATTATCTTGTGGAAGTTGGGGGTGAGCTTCGCGCCAGTGGTGTCAGTCCACGGGGTGATACCTGGCGCATCGGTATCGAGCGACCCAGTGAGGGTGAGCGCGCTGTGCAGCAGGCTGTCAAACTGGACGGGGGGGCGCTGGCAACATCCGGCGACTACCGTAACTACTACGAGCGGGACGGCGTGCGTTATTCTCATGCTATTGATGCCCGCACCGGGCGACCGGTGTCCCATAAGTTGGCTTCGGTGTCGGTTTTTCATGCTTCCGCTGCGCTAGCCGATGGCTGGGCGACGGCATTGATGGTGCTGGGTGAGACAGATGGCCCGGCGCTGGCTGAGGAAAAGGGGCTCGCGGCCTATTTTTTGTACCGAGATGGCGACAGCTTTAGCCATCTCTCTACAGCGGCGTTCGCGCCACTGATTGAGGAGAATGTCCAATGATTTCTACACTGTTTTTAGCTTTTGCTGTGATGTTGCTCGCCGTCGCTGGCATGGCTGTAGGCGCTATAGTCACAGGCCGCACCATCAAAGGCAGCTGCGGTGGCATTGGCAATGTACCGGGCATTGAGCCCATTCCCTGTAACTGCGAGAAGCCCTGCGATAAACGCTTGGCGCGTATCGCAGCAGAAGAAGCACAAGGTGTTAAACCGATCAACTTTGTACGTCGAGATAAGGCATAAGCTATATCCAGTCAGATAGGTTGACCGCAAGCTATGAACGCGGTTTTATAGTGTTAGGCGCAGTCGAGGAGAATGATCTGTGAAAAAGCAGTTGGTTGAGCAGTACATGGAAAAGCGTGTGCACACCGTGAAAGCGGACATGGACATCATCGAGGTGATGAACGAATTTGTGCGCAGCAAGATAACGGGTGCTCCTGTCGTGGACGATCGCGGCAACCTGCAGGGCATGTTGTCCGACACTGACTGCATCGCGGCAGTGCTGAAAGCTGGCTACGACCCGCAGTGGCGCGGTGTTGTCTCTGATTTTATGACCACAGACGTCGAGACTGTCGATGCACAGGCATCCATTACCGATGTGGCAGAGCGCTTTCTCAAGCGCCGTTTTCGCCGTTTCCCGGTGATGGACGACAACCAGTTGGTCGGTCAGATCAGTCGACTGGAAGTGTTGAAAGCCATCGGCGGACTGCGTGGCGGATTTGCCTAAATAAAATACTGACTGCCCCTCTCTGGGGTTTGCTCTAACTCAGAGGGGCTGAAAATCACAGCCCCTCTGCCCGCTCTAAAGCAAAAGCGTATACTCTAGTTTTTCTCGCCCCTCCTGTTGAGAGTGATCTCAGGGTTTGTGGGCCTGTGTGCGTTTATTCAATTTCAAAGGGCTGTGTCATGGGTGTGTTTGATCAAATGTTGGGTGGGCAGGGCGATGCTGCGGTAGCGCAAATTGCTCGCCAGTTTAATTTGGACCCAACGCAGGCGCGCTCGGCGCTGGACGGCTTGATGCCGGTTGTGACGCGCGGCTTGCAGCAGAACGCGAGCAAAACCAAAGGCGCTGACGAGTTATTCGAAGCGCTGCGCAAAGGCAACCACAGCCGCTATCTCGACGACGTGACGCAACTCGGGCAGCAAGATAACGTGCGCGAAGGAAACGACATACTCGGCCATGTTTTTGGCAGCAAAGATGTTTCGCGCGGCGTGGCACGTGAGGTGTCCAGTAACACTGGCATCTCCAGTACCATTCTCAAAAAATTACTGCCAGTGGTCGCTACCATGGCCATGAGCGCCATCGGCAAGCAGCTGCTCGGCGGCGGTGCCAAGCCAAGCCGCAGTGTGTTGGGCGGCGCTGGCAGCAGCGGCGGTGGCATATTGGAGTCTTTGCTGGACGCCGACGG
>JAWSVD010000248.1:0-13248 GCA_033852095.1 Granulosicoccaceae bacterium
GAATGTGAATCGCGCAGGGCGGACAACAGCTGCTGCGGTTTGTCGGCGCTTGACCAGTGATTGGCGCGGTAGAGATCGATGACCTCCATCTCTTCAATGGGGCCGTTGAGTGTTATGCTTGTATCCATGTTTGTATTAAATCTGCATCCATGCTGTGAATCTAAGGCGGTAGCCACGCGGCGCTTGTTCAGCCGCTGCTCGCAATTATAGATATCATGCCCACCACCAAAAATACAATCCACGACAAGTGTTTTGCTCGGCTGTGGACCAGTGCGATCACACAGTGCAGCAGGAAGGTGGCGCCGATTATCCAGCCGATTGATTGGTTTGATACCTCAGCATTTGCCATAGAAAACAAGATGGCGGCAAAGCCAAACCACGCAACGCTGGTCAAATGCCAAGCAAATCGCAGCGTGCGCTGGGTGAACTCAGTACCGCCCAATAGCTCGGGCAGATTGCCCCGTTTGAACAAGCGGATCAAAATGTAGCGCTCTCCCAGATAAGAGTGCGCGAGGCCAATGAGGATCAGCAGCGCCGCAGCTAAATAGAGCAAAGAATTCATGTCGTTTCGTGTGAAAAAGAATTAATTATAGAGCGGTGTCACGCCATCCGCGGCGTAGCCTGTGACCCCAGGCTCCCACCAGAGCACTGGGTTTCTCAGGAACGATGCCCGCTGGCCCAGGCGCTCGATCAAGCGCTGGATCTTGGGGAAGTTCTCAAGTGTCGGGTCTATGCCGATAGGCCTGTTCTGCACATAACCCAGGTGGCAGACCAGTGCGATGTCTTGCAGGGATAACAAACCCGGCTGAAACCCTTCATCAGTGTCTTGCAGCTCTTGCTCAAGCCAGCCCAGCAGCGGCGGGAACTGCGCTGCGCACAGGGTCAAATAACCGGAGTCGGCAACGGCGGTGCCCGACCATGCCATCTGGCCGACGGTCGTGGCCGATGTGCCCAGCGTGTGGATGCTGGTGTACACAAGGCGATCGTGTCGGTAGAAATCCGCGCGGCTCAGGGATTGCGCCAGCGGGGGAGTTGTCTGCTGGCAAGTGCCGTAGTTGCTCAGCAGGTACTCCACGATAAGCCCGCTCTCCCAAAGGTGCACGTCACCGTCCCAGAAGGTCGGCACCTGCAAGGTGGGGGTGGACGCGGCGCGGCTGTCGGCGCTCGGGGTGGCGATTTCTTCGCGGCGTTCGTAGTCCAGCCCCAGTTCGTCCAGCACGATGCGGACGATTCTGGAAAAGGGCGATCCCGTGGTAAATAACAGGGCTCTGTCGTTCATGGTGATTGCTCCAATGATGCGCGGCCAGCGATCCGGAAGCTCCAACGATACAACAATTTTGTGCTGTGTGTTTTGCCTTGCGTGGGCGCTATTCGCCCACACGCACAAGTATTACCCCTAACAGCACCAGGGTTGAGCCCGCGACAAAGCTCAGCGTGAGCGGTTCACTGAGTATGATCATGCCAAACAAAACCCCGAACAACGGCGTCATCAGCGAGAGCGTGGCGATGCGTGTGGCCTTGTACACCCGGAGCAACCAGAACCAGCCCAGGTAACTGCACAGGGCGAGCACCACTGTTTGGTAGAGCATCAACACAATCGATTCCTGCTGCCAGGTGGCGAGCAGCGGCTGGCCGCTGAGCACCGCGAACAACAGCGCGATCACGCCCACAAAGAGCATCTGATAAAACATATTGCCCTGCGCACTCAGAGTGTTGAGTGTGCTGTGGCGGATGATGACGGTGGTGATGCCCCAGCTTGCCCCGGCCAGCAGCGCCAAGAGATCCCCAGCGAGAGTCGCGCCGCCCTGCTGCGTGTCCGGCCCCAGGAAGGCGAGGGCGATACCGGCGCTGGCGGCGGCCATGCCCAGCCACTGTAGGTGTTTCATGCGCTCCTGCGCCACCAGAAAATGCAAGCCGATGCAGGTGAACAGGGGCGAGGTGTAGAGAAAGACCACCATGTGCGAGGCGCTGGTGAGGCGCAGGCCCTCGGCGATGGCGATAAACTCAACCGCAAAGAACAGCCCCGCGAGGCTGCCCGGTAGCCAGGTATTTCGCGGCAGGCCGCCCTGACACCGGGTGATCAAGTAGCCGCCGAGCAGGCAACACACCAGTATCGAGCGCATCGCAATCTGCACGATGGGCGCCATGTACGGTGCCATCAGTTTGATCACGACCTGTTGCGAGCCCCAGACAATACAGAGCACAATCATCAGGCCATAGGCGGTGGCATCGGGTGCGCGGCGTGAGTGTGGCAAGCTGAACGTCCTGAGTGATCAACAAAAACGCATAGTAGCAGCCGTCGTGTGGCCGCCGTGTTTTAAGTTTGTTCGCGGTGTATCAGTTGTTATCAATCCGTGATTTCCACACTGTCAGAGCACCAGCAGATGATCGACGATATCGAGCAAGAGCTCTGTGCCTACCGCCAACAGCGCATCGGGAAAGTCGTAGTCAGGGTTGTGCAGTTGCGGCTGTTGCTCACCTGCGCCCAAAAACAGCAGCGCCGCTTGCGCGCCGTCCAGACCGAAGCGGCCAAAATCCTCCGACCAGCTCATGGGGTGCTGCATTTCATGGGTGCTCAAGTTTTTCTCCGTCGCCACCGTTCGCGCGATCTGTATCGCCTGGTCGCTGTTCTGAGCGGCCAGAAAAATATCATGCCACAACACCGAAATGTGCAGCGGGTCTTCGATGCTGTCCAGCAGCTGCTGTGCCTGCTGAACCATCTGCTGCATACGCTCGTCGGTGATGGCGCGCAGCGTCAGGCGTACTTCGCCATCACCGGGTGATATGCCAAAGGTGGGTTCGCCCAGCTGGGCGTGGGTGGGAGTACACAGGCCGAAAGAGCTGTCTGTCAGTGTGCCGGAGCTCAGTGCAGGTGCCTGTTGGATAAGCTGCGCTATAGCCGCGCCGGGTGATAGGCCATCCTCAGGGGCGGCGGCGTGTGAACTCTTTCCGTGCAGTTTGATCTGCATGCCGCGTGAGGCGCAGTTTGCAGGCCCGGTACGCAGGCCTATTTCCGCCAGCGGGCGGCCGGGCAGGTTGTGGAAGGCGAAGGCGTAGTCAGGTCGGATCTCAGGCCAGCGTGCATCATCAATGACCGCTTGGGCGCCAAAACCCGTCTCCTCGGCCGGCTGGAACAGCAGCACCAGCCGCCCGCGCTTAGGGCGAAGCGCATGCTGCTGAGCGCATCCCAGAAACCGGCCCACACCGAGCACCATGCACATGTGCCCATCGTGACCACAGAGATGCCCGCGGCCCGCGATTTCCGATTGATAATCCAAGGTGGATATCTCCGTGATCGGCAGCCCGTCGAGCTCGCAGCGCAACAGCACCGTCGGGCCCGGTTCGTGGCCTCTGTATTCGGCCGCAACGCCGTGACCCCCCAGAGACTGCCAAATTTGATCGGCGCCGGTTTGCAGTAGCTCCTGTGTGATACGCGCGGCAGTTTTTTGCTCCTGGCCCGATACCTCCGGTTGGCGATGCAGGGCGTGCCGCAGCTCCCTGAGGTAGTTCAGTTGCTCGGTTGATAGCTTGTTCATGGGGTTATTCCTGCGGTGTTTGCTAGCGCTCGCGATTGACCTTAACAAGTATGTGCGATTACTTCCGTTGAAGCTGAGTTAGGATGCATAAAAACAGTGTGCGAGCAGGCGATCACCACGCGCAGATTTAGTAGACAGCCTAGCTGAGAGAAGCGTTAATTTTGGTGCTATCGCTCAATACCCGAGCGGAGGGGTAAATGGACAAATTACAGCAGAATCAAATTGCAGCAGCGTTGAGCGCGCTCAATGCGACAGCGGATCCCCAGTGGACAGTGGAGCAAGACTTCCTGTGCAAGTCTTTCACGTTCAAGTCTTTCAACCGGGCCTTTTCCTTTATGACGGCCTTGGCGCTCTACGCCGAAAAAGTTGACCACCACCCGGACTGGTGCAATTGCTTCCGCCGGGTGGACATTCGGCTCAGCACCTTTGATGTGCACGGGCTGACGCAGCAGGACTTTGACTTTGCGCAGCAGGCGGAAAAACACGCCGTCGGCCAGGAGTAGTAAACAGATATTGGCCCTGTGTTTTATTGCCCATTGGCCTTGTGTGTGAAACTGTATTCTGTACTGTATACAGCTAACAGATAGACCTAAGTTACTCGGTGAAAGGGTGGAATAGCCTGTCACCGCTCTTGTGAGGGTATGGTGTTGGCTGATCAACTCAATGGCGCAGAGGCCATGGTTCGCATGTTGGAGGCGCAGGGCGTCCGGCATATCTTTGGGCTGTGTGGCGATACCACCTTGCCGTTCTACGACGCCATGTTTCGGCTCGATCACAAGATTAAACACGTGCTCACCCGGGACGAGCGCAGCGCCACCTACATGGCCGACGGTTATTCGCGGGTCACCGGTCGGGTCGGGGTCTGCGAAGGCCCTTCGGGCGGTGGCGCCACCTACATCTTGCCCGGCCTGATCGAAGCCTCTGAAAGCTCCTACGCCGTGTTGGGCATCACCACCGACATATCGGTGGGCAGCTACGGCAAATACCCTTTGACCGAAGTTGACCAAGAAGCCTTGATGCGGCCACTCACCAAGTGGAACACCGTGATCAAGCGCGCCGATCATATCCCGCGCATGGTGCGCACCGCGTTCAGGGCCATGACCACCGGTCGCCCGGGTGCCGCGCACCTGGGCCTGCCCTACGACATCCAATACGATGCGGTCGATGCGAGCGACATCTGGGCCGATCACAAACTGGACAGCTACCCCGCCTACCCGCAGGCGCCCGAGCCCGGCGCAGCTGAGGCCGCAGTGGACGCGATACTGTCCGCCAAGAACCCGCTGATCGTCTGCGGCGGCGGGGTGGTGATCGCTGGCGCCATGGATGAGCTGGACCGCCTCGCCAAGCGCTTGGATATCCCGGTGGCAACGTCCATCTCAGGGCAGGGTTCGCTGGCGGAGCTGCACCCCAATTGCCTGGGGGTTGTCGGCAGTAACGGCGGCACCGACCAGACCTGGGAGCTGATGCAGTCCGCTGATCTGGTGGTGTTCATGGGGGCCAGAGCGGGCTCCACCACCACCTCGCGCTGGGAGGCGCCGACGGCTAATACCCGCGTGGTGCACTTTGATGTCGACCCGATGGTGATCGGTGCGAACTACCGCGTTGAGGTTGGCGTGGTCGGTGATTTACGCTTGGCCCTGGCGCAGGTGAACGCGGTATTGGATCAGCGCGGGCAGGGCGCCGGCAGCTTTGGCGGCGCGGCGGCCGTGGCCGATATCAAGCGCCGCAAGTTCGCCATTTTCCAGCAACACGCCCAGGACATCAGCCAGCCCATCCGCCCCGAGCGCGTGATCGACGCGCTGCTCAAAACCCTGCCCGAAGACGCGACCATCGTCTCTGATCCCGGCACCAGCTGCCCCTATTTTTCGGCCTACTACCAGCTGCCCAAGGCAGGGCGGCATTTCATCACCAACCGCGCACACGGTGCCCTGGGTTATTCGCTCTCCGCCGCGGTGGGCGCTTGGTTTGGCCGCCCCGATCGTAAGGTGGTGGCGATGATGGGGGACGGCTCTTTTGGTTTTACTGTCGGCGAGCTGGAAACCGTCTGCCGCATCGGTGCGCCGATCACTTTTATCGTTTTTTCCAACGCCACCTTTGGTTGGATCAAAGCCAGTCAATTTGCCGATAAGGACAAACGTTATTACAACGTTGACTTCAACCGCACCGATCAAGCCGCGGTAGCCGCAGCCTACGGGCTGAAGACTTGGCGCGTGGAGCGTGCCGAGGACATGGAAAAAGTGCTGAGAGAGGCCATTGCCCACGACGGACCGACCTTGATCGACGTGATCTGCCAGGCGCTGGAAGAGAGCAACGCCCCCGTTCGACGCTGGATGGGCTGAGGTGGCGGCCCTGTCTACCGAGCAAAAAATAACCGGCTTTGATGTCTGGCACACCCAGTTGCCGGTGAACGCTCGGCGCGACCACGGCATTGGCTCGGTAGAGCACGCGGTTGATGTGGTGTTCTTGCGGTTGAGCTCTGAAGGCGGTCAGGTGGGTTTCGGTGAGGCTTCCTCGTGGTCGGTGTTCACGGGCTCTGCCGAGGCAAGTTACGCAGCGCTGGATCGCTACATCCGACCGCTGGTGTTGGGGCGGACAGTGGGCGATCGCGCCGCCATCATGCAGGACGCGGCCAAGGCCGTGGCACATTGCACGGAGGCCAAAGCGGCGCTGGAAACGGCCTTGCTGGATTTGCAGGGGCGCACTGCTGGCCTGCCGGTGTGGGCCTTGTTGGGCGGCAAATGCCGCGACAGCATCCCCTTGTCGTGTTCTATCGCGGACCCAGATTTCAACCGAGATCTCGATCTCATGCCGCGCATACAGGACGACGGGCTGCGCATCATCAAACTCAAGACGGGCTTTAAAGATCACGCCTTCGACATGATGCGACTGGAGCGGCTGCGCAAGGACTACCCTGAATTTTCTATCCGGGTGGATTACAACCAAGGGCTGCGCCCCGAAGTCGCACTGCGTCAGGTGCAGGACGTCGCCAGCTTTGCGCCCGACTTCATCGAGCAGCCGGTGGCCGCGCATTTATATGCGCTGATGGCGGACATACGCTGCAACATTGACGTGCCCCTGCTGGCGGATGAAAGCGTGTTTGGCCCCGAGGACATGCAGGCAGCGATAGACGGGCGCATCTGTGACGGGGTTTCCATCAAAATCATGAAAGCGGGCGGACTGGTGCGCGCACAAACCGTTGCGCGCATGGCGGCAAATGTTGGCTTGTCTGCCTACGGAGGTGATATGTTTGAGGCGGGCATTGCCCACTTGGCCGGCACGCACATGATCGCCGCCACACCCGAAATAACCTTGGGCTGTGAGTTCTATCAAGCGCGTTATTTCCTGGTGGAAGACGTGCTCAGCACACCCTTTGAGCTGAAGTCAGGGCAGGTGCAAGTGCCGCAGGATCCGGGCCTTGGGCCCTTGCCCGATGTCGATAAATTAGACCACTACGCGCTGCGTAAAAATCACTGATGAGAAATTCCATGAGCACAAAGAATGTAGTGGTGGTGGGGGCCGGTATCGCGGGTGTGTCCGCCGGTATTTGGCTGCTGCGTGCCGGTCATGCGGTCACCATGATCGACAAGGGCGCGCCGGGGCAGGGCACCTCCTTTGGCAACGCCGGTATCCTGGCCAGCTGCGCCATGTTGCCTGTCACTGGGCCTGGCATGATCAGCAAGGGGCCGGGCTATCTGCTCGACAAGAACTTCCCGCTGTTCATGCGCTGGTCCTATCTGCCCAAGTTGCTGCCGTGGCTGACCCGGTTTATGTCGCACGCCAATGACGCGGACACGCGCCGTATCGCCGCGGGCCTTGCGACCGTCGTCACCGACACGGTCGCGCAGCACCAGGATCTCAGTGGCAATACCATCGCCGCCAAATACGTGCAGCCCAGCCCTTATTGTTATGCCTACAGCGACCGCGCCGCCTTCGACGCCGACGCCTATCTCTGGAGCATACGCCAAGAGCACGGCATTGAAGTGGAGCTTATCGAGGGTGCCGCCGCGGTGCAGGAGGTTGAGCCCTTTCTGGGTGATTCCATCGGTCTGCTGGTGCAGATGCAGGATCACGGCTTTGTCTTGAATCCCGGTGCCTATGTTGCAACATTGGCCGAGGTCTTTGTGGCCATGGGCGGCAAGCTGGTGCAGGAAGAAGTGCGTGATTTCGATTTGTCCAGCGGCCGTGTCAGTGCCGTGCTCACCACCCAGGCGCAGTACGATTGCGACACCGCCGTCATCGCCTCAGGCGTATGGTCCAAACCACTGATGCAAAAACTCGGGCTCAACATTCCCCTAGAGGCGGAGCGCGGCTATCACGTGCTCTACAAAAACCCCAGCAGCAAACCGCGGCAGCCCATCATGATGGCGGCCGGCAAGTTCGTCGCCACGCCCATGGAAATTGGCTTGCGCTGTGCGGGCATCGTCGAGTTCGGCGGCATCGAAGCCCCAGCATCAAAGGCACCGCTGGATCTGCTGCGCAAGAACGTAAAAACCTATTTCCCGGATTTAGAATGCGAGCAGGAAGAGGAGTGGCTGGGGTTTAGGCCCTCCGCCAGCGACAGCCTGCCACTGATAGGCGAAGTGGGCAGCACGGGTGTCTACGCTGCCTTTGGTCATCAGCACATCGGCTTGACGGCCGGCCCCAAGACCGGGCGACTGGTCGCCGAGATGATCAGTGGGCAGCCGCTGAGCGCGGACGTCAAAGCTTACGACCCGCAGCGATTTGCTTGAGGCATCCTGTGCCGCAGTCAGTCCCTAGATAACAATAATTGAACAACTGATAGAGAGACACACAGCACGACTAAACCCATCTGGAGAACAAGCATGAAAAAATCACGCAGCAAGGTTGCACTCAGCTTGAGTGGCGCAGCATTGATTGTCGCTAGCTCGTCGGCTTTGGCCGAAAAATGGGATTTACCGATGGCCTACTCAGGCTCTAACTTTCACTCAGTGACCGGAGCGGAGTTTGCCAAGTGCGTGACTACCGGCACCGGCGGTGATATCGAGATCACCACCCACCCAGGCGGCTCGCTGTTCAAAGGCGGCGACATCAAGCGCGCCGTGCAGACAGGGCAGGTGCCTATTGGTGAGCGCTTGCTCTCGGGCCACCAAAATGAAAACGCCCTGTTCGGGGTGGATTCCGTGCCCTTCCTCGCCACCTCATTTGATGACGCCGATAAGCTCTGGAAGGCCTCTAAACCTTCGCTTGAGAAGGTGCTGCAAGATCAAAATCTAGAGCTTCTCTACAGTGTGCCATGGCCTCCACAGGGCTTGTATTTCAAGAATGAAGTCAACTCCGTCGCCGACATGAAGGGCATCAAGTTTCGCTCCTACAACACCGCCACGGCTCGCTTGGCCGAGTTGACCGGCATGCTGCCGGTGTCCATCGAGGCGGCCGAGATCAGTCAGGCCTTTGCCACCGGTGTTGCCGAAGCGATGGTGTCCTCGGGCTCTACAGGCTATGACCGCAAGGTGTGGGAGAGCCTCAGCTATTTCTACGAAGTGGACGCGTGGTTGCCGCGCAACTACATGCTGGTCAACGCCGATACCTGGAAGGGTGTCAGTGACGCCAATAAGAACGTCATCACCGCCTGTGCTGATTTCGCCGAGTACGCCGGCACTTGGCGCTCCAAGGAATACACCGGTTTCACCATGCAGGGATTGCGGGACGGCGGTATGCGGGTTGGCCCTGCAGGTGATGCGCTAACAGCCGAACTCAAAGAGATTGGTGCCACCATGACAACCGAGTGGTTGGAAGCGGCGGGTGATGACGGCAAAGCCGTTGTAGACGCGTTTAAAGCGATGCAATAGAGAGCGTTCGGCGCGTGCCACTGGCTGAATCTTGATCGGCCGGTGGTTGTGCCAAGCGTGGGCTCTCATCCGAGAGCCCCTCTTTTTAACATTCAGGCGGGCGGATATAGAATGGAAACTCACTGGTTGCGGCGGCTGCTGGATGGTCTCTACGGGGTGTCGAGCTTCTTTGCGGCACTGAGCTTGTTGGCCATCTTGGCCTTGATCGTCTTGCAAATGACGGCCCGCTGGACCGGAGAGGTTTTCCCCGGTGCACCTGAATACGTGGGTTACGCCATGGCGAGCGCGAGTTTTCTCGCTTTCGCGGGGGCCTTGAACAAGGGCTCGCACATCCGCGTTTCTATTTTGTTGAATGCCCTCGGCGGCGCCAAACAGCGTTGGCTTGAAATCTGGTGTTTTGGCATTGGCACCGCTATCGCGTGGTATTTCGTCTTCTACGCACAAAAATTTGTCTATTGGTCCTGGAAGTTCAAAGACATCAGTCAGGGGCAGGACCGCACCGCCCTGTGGATGCCGCAGTCCATCATGTTGATCGGCGCTGTTATCTTGGCGATCGCACTCACTGATAACCTCGTCTGCCTGTTCATCAAAGGCAAACACAACATCGTGCGCGACGGCGTTAAAGACGAAGGGGAGGCTGCCTGATGGAGGATTTAGGCATCATCTCGCTGTTTCTGTTTGTACTCTTTTTATTGTTGGGCAGCGGTGTGTGGATCGGGCTGGCGCTGATGGGCGTCGCCTGGGTCGGCATGGAGCTCTTCACCACGCGGCCCGTGGGCGACGTGATGCTCACCACTGTCTGGAGCGCCTCGTCCTCCTGGACGCTGGCGGCCTTGCCGCTGTTTATCTGGATGGGGGAGATCCTCTACCGCTCGCGGTTATCTGAAGACATGTTCAAGGGCCTGGCGCCCTGGTTGGCCGGTTTGCCCGGCGGGCTGGTGCACACCAACATCGTCGGCTGTACAGTCTTCGCCGCTGTGTCGGGCTCATCGGCTGCCACGTTGACCACCGTGGGCAAGATGTCCATCCCCGAGCTGCGCAAGCGCAACTACCCAGAGACCATGATCATCGGCACCTTGGCGGGTGCCGCCACCCTTGGCTTGATGATCCCACCCTCCTTGACGCTGATCGTCTACGGCGTGACCATCAACGAGAGTATCTCCAAGTTGTTTTTTGCCGGCATCATGCCCGGCATTTTACTGGCTGGCCTGTTCATGTTGTACGTGGCCCTGGTGTCCAAATTTTCTTCGAACTGGAACCCCGCGGTCGAGCCTAAGATGACTTTCGGCCAGAAGCTCACCAACTCGCGTTTTCTGATGCCGGTGATCCTGCTGATACTGGTGGTCATCGGCTCCATGTACGCTGGCCTAGCCACCGCCACCGAGGCCGCGGCCTTTGGTGTCATCGGCAGCCTGCTGCTCGCCGCCACGCAGGGTTCGCTGAGCTGGCGCACCTTCATCGACAGCCTTATGGGCGCGACGCGCACCTCCGCCATGATTGCATTGATACTGGCAGGCGCCGCTTTCTTGTCTCTGTCGATGGGATTTACTGGTCTGCCGCGCGGGCTGGCCGATCTGATCGCCCAGCTGGAACTCAGCAAGTTCGAACTGCTCATGGCGCTGTTGGTGTTCTACATCATCCTCGGTATGTTCCTCGACGGTATTTCCTCCGTGGTGCTGACCATGGCGGTGGTGGAGCCGATGATTCGCCAGGCGGGTATCGATCTGATCTGGTTCGGTATCTTCATTGTGGTGGTGGTCGAGATGGCGCAGATCACGCCGCCGATCGGTTTTAACTTGTTTGTATTGCAAGGCATGACAAACCACGAAATGACATTTATCGCCCGCGCGGCGGTGCCGATGTTTCTGATCATGGTGCTGATGGTGTTTATCCTCATCGCCTTCCCGGAGATCGCCACCTGGCTGCCGGACAACATCCGCCAAGGGCCGCGGTGACAGCGCTCATCATGCGCAGCGACTCGCCGCACCACAGCACAGCCAGCCACTCGGATAGGGTCTACAAAGCGGTGCGGGAGTTATTGGTCAACTTCCAATTGCGGCCCGATGAGCGCATCAACGAGTCGGCGCTGGCCCGTCAGCTGGACACCAGCCGCACGCCTTTGCGCGAGGCGCTCAACCGCCTGGCGGCCGAAGGTTTTTTAAGCCTCAGTGAGGGCAAGGGCTTCCACTGCGCATCCTTCCACCCGGAGAGCGTGCTGGATCTCTACGAGCTGCGCCAAGCGCTGGAGACAGAAGCGGCGCGCTTGGCCAGTGTGCGTGCATCGGATGCCGCCTTGGCGGATCTCGCCCAGAGTGTGGAAAACTGTGCGGCGTTTTATCACAGCGGGGCCGATGCCAATCTGTTGTTGCAATACGACGAGTTGTTCCACGTGCAGCTGGTGGCCCTGGCCGCCAACGCAGAGCTCAGTCGCCAGCTGGCGTTGGTCAATGACCGCATTCGGTTTTTTCGGCTCGTTGATCTGGAGGGTCGAGAAGGCCTCAGTGTGGCGGCACACCGCGCTGTGGTTGTGGCACTGCAGTCCAGAGACAGTGTTGCCGCGGCGGACGTTCTGCGCTCGCACATCGTGCGCAGCCGAGAAGAGGCCAACGCAGCGGTGGCCCGGGTGTGGTCAAGGGTGATGATGTGCAAAGCGAGTCAGGCATGATAGTCACAGGCAATCAATCGGTCTACGGCGTGCAACTGGGGGTGCTGATGCTGCAAGCGCGCTTCCCGCGCATCCACGGTGACATGGGCAACGCACTGACCTGGCCCTTTCCGGTGCGCTACAAGGTGGTGCGAGGGGCCTCCCCGGACAAGGTGGTGCGCGGTGGAGCAGAGGGGCTGCTGCCGGTGTTCATCGCCGCCGCGCAAGAGCTGGTTGAAGACGGCTGCACCGGCATTACCACTAATTGTGGCTTCTTGTCGCTGTTCCAGCGGGAGCTCGCTGCAGCGCTGGATGTACCGGTCGCCACCTCGTCGCTGCTGCAGGCAGCACAAATACAAGCCATGTTACCGCCGGGCAAGCGCGTGGGCATACTCACCATCAACGCCCAGGCTTTGAGCCAACAGCACCTAGATGCTGCCGGCGTGCCGGCGGGCACACCCGTTATGGGCACAGAGGGTGGCCGTGAGTTCACCCGCGCCATTCTCAACGACGAAGCGCAGCTGGACGTCACGGCGGCACGGCAGGACATGATCGACGCCAGCACCGCATTCCAACAACAGCACCCGGAGCTCGGTGCAATCCTGTTTGAATGCACCAACATGATCCCCTACGCCGCCGACGTACAAGCTGCCACCGGCCTGCCCGTGTTCAGCATCTACAACCTGATCAGCTGGTTCCAACAGAGCCTAGCGCCGCCGCGATTCACGGCGTATTGATGTAATTCACCGGGAACGAAGCCGAGATGTCCAGCTAAAGCAGAACCTACAGGGGAATGGTGTGTTTTGTAGGTTCGGCTTTAGCCGGAAAAAAACATCCAATGGGCTTTTTGTGGGTTCGAATTCATTCGTATTTCACGGTGTTAAAAAACTGCGAGACGTCCAGCTGCGCGCCTCGGGCTAATGCCAAAGCTAAAAGGGCGTGCGCTGAAGTCGAGAAATAGTTGTAGGTTCGGCTTTAGCCGGAAAAAACATCCAATGGGCTTTTTGTGGGTTCGAATTTATTCGTATTTCTCGGTGTTAAAAAACTGCGAGATGGCCAGCTGCGCGCCCTAGAATAAATTCGAATCCACAGTATGGGGTTTTTACTTCGGCGCCAAGCCCAAATCATCCAGCCGCACCAATATCTCCACCTTACGCGTCCTGGCAATCTCCAGCCAAGACACATTCTCCCGCGCGCCAATAATCGCGTAGATAGAATTCAACCCCATGTCCTTCATAGAATGTAGGTCAGAATTCAT
>JAWSVD010000249.1:0-15238 GCA_033852095.1 Granulosicoccaceae bacterium
TGAGCATCGTCGGTTCCTTTTTCGATACGGGCTTCCACGACAAGCTCGTCGACAAAACCAAGGAGTCGCTGGAGGCCCTGTGGCAAAAGGCCATAGGCTCCGCGCACGGGGACACGGTGAAGCTGGTGGTGGCAACCGGCACCGCCTACGAGGAGATCCTCGAGTTCAGCAAGAAGATCGACTGCGATCTGATCGTCATCGGGGCGAACAAACCTGAGCTCAAGGATTATCTCTTGGGGCCAAACGCGGCGCGCGTGGTCAGACACGCGCAACAGTCGGTGTATGTCGTTCGCTCAAAAGCTGCGGCCTAACAGGAGCCAGCCAGTGCATCACTCCCATGTATTTGGCCGTTCGACGACGGGCACTCTGCCCGTCGCTGTTCGAGGTGAAGGTTGTTACATCATCGATGCAAGTGGCAAACGCTACTTGGACGGCAGCGGCGGCGCGGCCGTCTCCTGCCTCGGTCACAGCAACAGCCAAGTCGTAGCAGCCATCAAGGCGCAGCTCGACAACATCGCCTACGCCCACACCGGTTTTTTCAGTACCGAAGCCGCAGAGCGCCTTGCCGACAAGCTGATCAGTCATGCCCCCGCGGGCATTGACAGGGTCTATCTGGTCAGCGGCGGCTCTGAAGCTGTTGAAGCTGCGCTGAAACTGGCGCGCCAGTATTTTGTTGAGCGCGGCGAGCCGCAGCGCCAACACCTCATATCACGCCGTCAGAGCTACCACGGCAATACCCTGGGTGCTCTGTCGGCCGGTGGCAACGAATGGCGGCGCAAGCAATTCGCCCCGCTGCTCAACGACACCGGATTTATCTCCCCCTGTTATGCCTATCGTGGCCAACAGGCGGGTGAATCAAGCGAGGCCTACGGGCTGCGCATGGCCAATGAGCTTGAGACTGAAATCCTGCGTTTGGGCGCGGACTCGGTCATGGCCTTCACCGCCGAGCCCGTGGTCGGCGCCACCCTAGGCGCGGTCGCCGCTGTGCCGGGTTACTTCAAGCGCGTGCGCGAAATTTGCGACCGCTACGGCGTGCTGCTCATTCTCGACGAAGTCATGTGCGGCATGGGCCGCACCGGCCACCTGTTCGCCTCTGAACACGATCAGGTCCGGCCCGACATCATCACCATCGCCAAGGGACTGGGCGCCGGTTATCAACCCATCGGCGCCATGCTCTGCAGTAGCGATATCTACCAGACAATCGCTGACGGCAGCGGTTTTTTCCAGCACGGCCACACCTACATGGGCCACCCGCTCGCCGCCGCCGCCGCGCTCGCCGTGGTGCAGCAGGTCGCCACCGATGAGATGATGCAGCGCGTCAAGTCGCAGGGGCAGAAACTGCAGGACGCGCTGTGCGCAGCGCTCGGGCAGCACCCCCACGTGGGCGATATTCGTGGCCGGGGTTTGTTCAGAGGCGTCGAGCTGGTGGCCGACCGGGACAGTAAACGCAGCTTTGACCCTGCCCTGAACATCCACAAGGCGGTCAAGCGCCACGCCTTTGAAGCGGGCCTCGCCTGCTACCCCATGGGCGGCACCCTCGACGGCGTGCAGGGTGACCACATCCTGCTCGCGCCGCCGTTTATCATCGAAGACGCGCAGATCGATGAGCTGGTGAGCAAGCTCAGCACCGCGATTGACCTGGCGCTGCCCCGATGAAAGTGCCCGCCCTGCCGCGGCTGATGGTGGCGCCCAACGGCGCCAGGCGTAGCCGAGCTGACCACCCCGCTCTGCCGGTGACGGTAGAACAGACCGTCGCTGCCGCTGTGCACTGCCACCGCGCCGGCGCCGACGGGGTGCACGCGCACGTGCGCGATGAACACGGCAAACACGCGCTGGACGCGGGCTTGTACAAAGAGCTCATCGCCGAGCTCGCCACACAGGCACCCGAGCTCAACGTGCAGATCACCACGGAAGCGGTGGGCATCTACACCCCCGCGCAGCAGCGCCAGCTGGTGATGGACGTACAGCCGAGCCACGTGTCCGTCTCCCTCACGGAGATGATGGCGGATGATGATACCGCGGCCGCGCAGGGTTTTTATCAGCACTGCTTTGAAAGCGGCATCGCGGTGCAACACATCCTCTACGGCGCCAAGGAGATCAGCCTCTTGGCGCAGTTGATCGCCGCCGGCGTGATCCCCGCCGAGCAGTTGCAGCTGCTGTTTGTGCTCGGCCGCTACAGTGAGAATCAACAGAGCCGCGCCGAAGACCTGCTGCCCTTTCTCAGCCAGCTCAGCCAATCAGAGCTCAGCGCGGACTGGGGGCTCTGCGCCTTTGGCCAGGCGGAGACCGATTGCCTGGTCGCGGCCGCACGCGCCGGTGGCAAGATGCGCATCGGCTTCGAAAACAGCTTGTGGCACCGCGACGGCAGCGTGGCCGCGGACAACACCGACCGCGTGCGGGAGCTCGTCTCTGCCTTGCAATGAGAAGAATAACAACACCGCCCCCGCGCTCAGCTACTATTGAGCGATCAAAGAAACGGAGTGATCACAATGCATGTATTGATGACAGGCAGCTCCGGGCTGATCGGCACTGCACTGCGTGAGCACTGGTCCGAGCACAGCATCAGTACCATTCAACAGGGCGAGGCAGAAGACGCCCGCCACTGGGGCAAAGCGCTTGATCTGGCCTCACTGCCAACCATCGACACCGTCGTCCACCTCGCCGGTGCAGGCATCGCCGACAAGCGCTGGAGCCCGGCGCGCAAGCGCGCCCTGATTGACAGCAGAATATCCACCACCGAGCAATTGGTGGATGAGCTGCTGGCACTGGAACACAAGCCCTCTGCGGTGCTGAGCGCTTCGGCCATCGGCTATTACGGCGATCGCGGCAACGAGCTGCTCGACGAGCAATCGGCTCCGGATGTCAGCTTCTCCAGCCAGCTCTGCCAACAGTGGGAAGCCGCGTGCAAACCTTTATCCGCGGCCGGCATTCGGGTGGTCAACATGCGTTTTGGCATCGTGCTCAGCCCGCTCGGCGGCGCGCTGGCCAAGATGTTACCTGCCTTCAAAGCGGGCGGCGGCGGTCGGCTCGGTGACGGCAAACAATGGATGAGCTGGATCAGCCTGCACGACCTGGTGCGCGCCATCGATCACCTCGCCCGCAGCACTGAGATGCACGGCCCGGTCAACATGACCGCCCCCGACGCGGTGCAAAACAAAGAATTCGCGAAGTTGCTGGGTCAGGCATTGCACCGCCCCAGCCTGCTGCCCATGCCCGCCATGGCGGTCAAGTTGCTGTTCGGCGAGATGGGCCAAGAGCTGCTGCTGGGCGGCGCACGCGTGTGCCCCAACGCCCTGGAAGAGAGCGGATTTTCCTTTGAACACAGCCAGTTGCCCAAGGCCCTGTCGGCCATTTTGCGCACGGATAAAGACCCGCCGGCTGAATAAACAGCCGCGCTACTGCGGCGCCTTGCGAAACTGCCGGGTCGCGTCCAATAGGGATTCCAGCTTGGCCATGCGCTGGTGAGTGCTGTCCCACAGCGCCTGCTCCAAGGCGGCGATCAGCGCCTCCAATATCACCAGACTGACCACCGCTGAATCCCAGCCCGAGGGCGCCTCGATGCGCGCGTTGAGGCTGTGCAGCGCGTGCTTGGCAATCGGCGACACCCACTGATCGGTGAACAACACGATATCGGCGCCCTGCTGCTTGGCCTGCTCGGCGAACAGCAGCAGATCGTTCTCGTAGCGGCGCACATCAAAGACGATCAGCAGATCCCCCGCGCTCATGTTCAGCAGCTGGTGCGGCCAGAGCGCAGAAGACAGCGGCACCAGCTGCACATCCGGGCGAATCACCTGCAGGTGGGTGAACAGGAAATCCGCCAGCGAATGCGTGATACGGCCGCCGACAATGTGGATGCGCGCCTCGGGCTGCGCCAGCAGGGCCACGATTTGATCGAAGCTGTTGTGATCCAAATAACGCAAGGTCTGCCGCAGGTTGTCGATCACCGTGTCGGCGTAGCGGTTGAGCATATGCTCAGCCGGCGCAGAGGAGCTCCAGCGCTGGTGCTTTTCGATTGGGTTTGAGAGCTGCTGCTGCAACTCGGCGCGCAGCGCCTCCTGAAACACCGGGTAACTGCTGAAGCCAAGTTTTGCCAGCGCCCGCATCACCGTGGGCGTCGAGACCCCGCCCGTCTTGGCAAATTCGGTGATACTGACCATGCCCGCCACCGGGTAGTTGTCCAGCAGGTGGCTGGCCAGTTGCCGCTCGGAGCGGGTCATTTTGTCAAAAACACTGCGGATGTTCTCCGCCACTGTACTGCCGCTTGGCCCTGCCATCACCACCCTCACGCCTGAAAACTGTGCTTGTATTATGCCGCAGATTATTTTTTATGTAAATATATTGACTACTCGCGCAGCAAAATGTAAATATTTATACATAGCGACGGTGTTGAGCCAATAGCGCAGACAAGACCCTGTCTGTGCGCGGCTGCCGTGTTGTCGATTCGCAGAGGCTACCCATGTCAGAGCAGTACTTTGATCGCGAGGCCAGCACCACCATCAACCACGGCGCAGACTCGCCTTTTGTCTTGCTCTGCGAACACGCCAACGCCTACATCCCAGCCGCCTACAACCAGCTGGGGCTGAACACTGAGGCGGCGCAGAGCCACATTGCCTGGGACATTGGCGCCGCCGGCCTCACCCGACAATTGTGTGAAGAGCTCCAGGCCGTGGCGGTACTGCAAAACTACTCGCGGCTGCTCTACGACTGCAACCGCGAGCCCAGCTCGCCCACCGCCATCCCCACGCAGGGCGAAGACGCCCCCATCCCGGGCAATGCGGCGATCAGCCCCGCAGAGCGCCAGCTGCGCGAACAGCGTGTCTATTACCCCTTCCACGCCGCGGTCGATCATCTGCTGCAGCAGCGCGACGCCGCCGGGCTGGCGAGCGTTATCGTCACCGTGCACAGCTTTACCCCCAGTTACAGGGGCACACGCAGAGACGTCGACATCGGCGTATTGAGCGACCCTGGCGACGAACGTCTGGCGCAGCAGCTGCTGCAATCCCTGACGGGCGGTGACTATCGTGTCGCCGCCAACGAGCCCTACAGCGCCACGGACGGCGTGACTTTTTCACTCAAGCGCCACGCTGTCGCCAGTGGTCGCTTGAGCGTCATGCTAGAAATCCGTAACGACCTCATCAGCGACACCAGTGAGCACAATCGCTGGTCGAGCACCCTAGGCAATGCGCTAAATCAGGCCTTGTCGCAGCTATAAAGCAAGCAATACAGGCATTTTATTGACTCAGACGGAGCAGGTAATGAACAAACGCGATTTTCTAAAAAAAGCGAGTGTTGGCGCCACGGCGACAGCAGCTACTATCAGCGCACCCTACGTCAAGGCGGCGTCTAAAACGCCGATCAAATGGCGATTGCAAACCTACGCCGGCGCATCCCTGGCGGAGCACGTCATCAAACCGCAGATCGACGCCTTCAACAAGGCAGCCAACGGCGAGATGATCATCGAGCTCTACACCGCCGATCAGCTGGTGCCCACGCCCGAATTGTTCCGCGCCATGCAGCGCGGCACCATCGACGCGGTGCAAAGTGACGATGACTCCATCGCAGCCCCGGTGGATGTCTCGGTCTTCGGTGCCTACTTCCCCTTCGCCTCGCGCTACTCGCTGGACGTGCCCACGCTGTTCAATCACTACGGGCTCAAAGAGATCTGGGAAGAAGCCTACGGCGAAGTCGAAGGCGTCACCTGGCTCAGCGCCGGCGCCTGGGACCCCTGCAATTTCACCACACAAAAACCCATCCGCAGCCTCGCTGACCTCAAGGGATTGCGCGTCTTTACCTTTCCCACGGGCGGCAAATTCCTGGAGAAATTCGGCGTCGTGCCCGTCACCCTGCCCTGGGAGGACGTGGAAGTCGCCATGCAGACGGGCGAGCTGGACGGCATTGCCTGGTCGGGCATCACCGAGGCCTACACCGTGGGCTGGGCAGACGTGAACAAATACTACCTGACCAACAACATCTCGGGCGCTTGGGCCGGTTCTTATTTTGCCAACAGTGACAAGTGGGAGGCGCTGCCAGAACACCTCAAGACCTTGTTCCGCTTGTCCATGGACAGCTCGCACTACTACCGTCAACACTGGTACTGGTGGGGCGAGGCACACTACCGCACCAAAGGTGGCAAGCTGGAGCTGACCACCATTCCGCAAGAAGAATGGAAAATCGTGGAAGACGCCGCCCTGGCGTATTGGGATGAGATCGCTGCCACCAGCGAGCGCAACGCCAAGGTTGTGGCCATATTGAAGGACTACCTGCAGACCATGCGCGACGCCGGCGCACCTTACCGCTACAGCTAGTCACTCGCTGTAAGACGCTAGACAGGCCGAGGATCTCTCTCTGAGTCCTCGGCAGTTTTCACTCAAATTGCCGAGGCTTCCGTGCCCCCCTTTCTAATCAAGTTCGTGCGAACAATCGACCGAGTCAACCTTGTCATTGGCCGCTTTGCCATGTATTTGGTGCTGGTCATGATGGTTGTGCTGCTGTTCTCAGCCGTCTCGCGCTCCGTGTTCAATACGCCGCACGTGTGGGTGATGGAGACCGCGCAGTTCTGCATGGCCGCCTACTACTTGCTGGGTGGCGGTTATTCACTGCAGCAGGACGCGCACGTGCGCATGGATGTGTTCTACAGTCGCTGGACCCCGCGCACTCAAGCGCTGGTGGACCTGTTCACCGGCCTGGCCCTTATTTTCTACCTGATCATGCTCATCTACGGCGGCGTCTCCAGCACGGCCTACGCCCTCGAGTACGGTCAGAAAAACTATTCCTCCTGGGCGCCGCCCATGGCCCCCATCAAAATCATCATGACCACCGGTATTGTCTTAATGCTGTTTCAAGTGATTGCCTGTTTTTGCCGTGATTGGGGCACCGTGCGCGGTACCCCGTTGCCCCCTTGCGAAGGCAAGGCGGTGGATCTATGAGTTACGAAATGATCGCGCTGATGATGTTCAGCAGCATGATGCTGATGCTCACCACGGGCCAGCGGGTGTTCGGCGCCGTGGGCGCGGTGGCCATGGTGTCCGCCCTGTTGCTGTGGGGAGACGGCGGTTCTGAGATGGCCTTCACCGCCAGCATCAAGCTGCTCAATTGGTACCCGCTGCTCACCCTGCCGCTGTTTATCTTCATGGGCTATATGCTCAGCGAGTCGGGCATCGCTGGGGACCTGTACAAGATGCTGCACGTCTGGAGCGGCGCCCTGCGCGGCGGTCTGGCCATTGGCACCATCGTGCTGATGGTCGCCATCTCCGCCATGAACGGCCTCAGTGTTGCGGGCATGGCCATAGGCACCAGCATCGCCCTGCCCGAGATGCTCAAGCGCGGCTACGACAAACGCATGGTCACCGGTGTGATCCAGGCGGGCAGCTCGCTGGGCATCCTGGTGCCGCCCAGCATCGTGCTGGTGCTCTACGGCATGATCGCCCGCCAACCGGTGAGCCAGCTGTGGTTGGCCGGCGTGTTCCCCGGCCTGATGTTGGCCGCGCTGTTTATCACCTACATCTACATCCGCTGCAAAATGCAACCCGAGCTCGGCCCGCCCCTGCCCGAAGAAGAACGCAACATCCCGCGCAGGGAGAAAATCGCACTGCTGGGCGCAGGCGTGCTGCCGCTGCTGATTATATTTTCCGTGATTGGTCTGTTTTTGATGGGTTACACCAGCCTGGTCGAGAGCTCCGCCGTGGGCGCCACCTCCGCGCTGCTCGCCGCAGTGGTCAAGCGCCGTTTCAACCGCAGGGTGCTGGAGAACTCCCTGCGCAAGAGCCTGAACATCAGCTGCATGTTCATGTGGATCATCCTGGCGGCGCTGTGTTTCGGCTCTGTATTCGACGGCCTGGGCGCGGTCAAGGCCATCGAGGCGCTGTTCATCGAGCAGTGGGGTCTGAGTCCCTGGGGCGTGCTGATCATGATGCAGCTGTCCTACATCATCATGGGCATGTTCCTCGACGACACCGCCATGCTGGTGATCGTTGCGCCGCTGTATATACCCTTAGTGAAGCTGCTGGGTTTTGACCCCATCTGGTACGGTGTGCTCTACACCATCACTTGCCAGATTGCCTATATGACGCCACCCTTTGGTTACAATTTATTCTTAATGAAAGCCATGGCCCCCAAGGAGGTAGAGCTGACGGACATCTATGCCTCTATCATTCCCTTTGTGGGGCTGATGCTGGTCGGTTTGATCATCGTGATGGCTTTCCCGCAGATTGCCCTGTGGCTGCCGCAGACCATTTACCCGCGCTAAACTGAGCGGTGAACCGCCGGATGAGCCACACTTGGCTTTATCAGGCACTCGCTCTTGAACCGTTTTAGATTTGCTGAGGATCACCACCATGCTGCCGACTGAAGTAACTGACATCGCCACCGCCAAGGCCTACGTTGAAGCCCACGACATCAACAACATCAAGCTCGCGACGGTGGATCTCGACGGCGTGATGCGCGGCAAATACGTCAACCGCAACAAGTTCGAATCCGCTCTGGAAAACGGCCTGGGATTTTGTGATGTGATTTTTGGCTGGGACAGCAACGACCAGCTCTACGACAAGGACAGCTACACCGGTTGGCGCACCGCCTTTCCCGACGCCTGGGCTCAGATCGACAAGAGCAGTTGCCGTGCCCTGCCTACCGAAGACAACGATTCCGTGTTGTTCTTGGTAGATTTTGCCGACTCGGCAGCGTCGGCCGTGTGCCCGCGCAGCCTGCTCAAACGCGTGCTTGCACGTGCTGATGCCATGGACATGAAAGTGACGGCCGCCGCCGAATTCGAATTTTTCGTCTTCGACGAAAGCCCGCACAGTGTGCGCGAAAAGGGCTACCAGAAGTTACAGCCCATGACCCCGGGGAACTTCGGTTATTCGGTGATCCGCAACTCCACTCACGCCGGCCTCTACCATCAGCTGATGGAGTTGTGCGAGCTGATGGGCATGCCCATCGAAGGGCTGCACACCGAGACTGGGCCCGGCGTACTGGAGGCCGCGCTGCAACACAGCGAAGCGCTGCGCGCCGCCGACAACGCGGTGCTGTTCAAAACCTTTTGCAAGGTGCTGGCGCAGCAAAACGATTTGATGGCCACCTTCATGGCCAAGTGGAACGCGGACGTGCCCGGTCAATCGGGGCACCTGCACATGAGCCTGCAAGGCGCAGACGGCAGCGCTGTCTTCTTCGATGAGAGCCAAGAGCACAACATGTCGCAGCAGATGCGCTGGTTTATCGGCGGCCAACAACAGCTCATGCCCGAGCTGCTGGCCATGGTGGCCAGTACCTGCAACAGCTACACCCGACTGATCCCCGGTTTCTGGGCGCCCACCGCCGCCAGCTGGGGCATCGACAATCGCACCTGCGCGCTGCGCGCTATCCCCGGCAGCGCCAAATCCCAGCGCGTGGAATACCGCGTCTCAGCAGCGGACATCAACCCCTACCTCGCCCTCTCCGCCGCCATCGGCTCGGGACTCTGGGGCATCGAGAACAAGATCGAACCCCAGGCGGCCACGGCGGGCAACGCCTATGCAGTTGAGTTTGCGCCTGAGTTGCAATTACCGCGCAGCCTGGGGGATGCGGCCCAGCGCCTGCGCGACTCCACCGCCGCGCGAGAGCTGTTCGGCTCCGCCTTTGTGGATCACTACGCCTACAGCCGCGAATGGGAAGAACAAGAGCAGCGCAAGGCCATCACCGATTGGCAGCTGCAGCGCTACTTCGAAATCATTTAAACCCGCTATCACGCAGGAGTGCGGCCGTGAGCACACTACAAACCCATTCCCCCATCGACGGGGCCATCGTTGCAGAACTCGAGCTGCACAGCTTGAGCGAAGTGGACGTGTCAGTGCAACACGCCGGGCAGGCACAACACGCTTGGGCCGAGCTCAGCGTGGACGCGCGCTGCACCGCAGTGGGCAAGTTCGTCGATGCGCTGCTGCAAAACAGCGAGGCCATCGGCCGCGAGATCACCCTGCAGATGGGCCGACCGCTGAGCCAGACCCCAGGTGAACTGGCGGGATTCGAAGAGCGTGCGCGGCACATGATCAGCATCGCACCCACCGCGCTCGCCCATCACCAGCCGACCGCCGTCAACAATTTCGATCGCTACATCGAGCGCCTGCCGCTCGGCACGGTCGCGGTGCTCAGCCCCTGGAACTACCCGCTGCTCACCAGCGTCAACGCCATCGTGCCCGCCCTGCTGGCGGGCAATGCCGTGCTGCTCAAGCACTCGGGGCAAACACCCTTGGTCGCCGAGCGCTACGCCGCGGCAGCCCTTGCCTCCCTGCCCCAGGGCGTGTTTCAAATCCTGCACCTGGACCACCACAACACCGCCGCACTGGTGTCCCACCCCAACGTCGACGGCGTGTGTTTTACCGGGTCCGTGACCGGCGGGCTTGCAGTACAGCAAGCCCTGTCCAATAAATTTGTGCCCTGCGGCCTGGAGCTCGGCGGCAAGGACCCCGCCTACGTGCGCGCCGATGCCGATCTGGATTTCACGGTTGGCAATCTTGTAGACGGCGCCTTTTTTAACAGCGGACAGAGCTGCTGCGGCATCGAACGCATTTACGTGCACCAGGACCGTTTTGATAGTTTCGTGGAGCAGTTTGTCGCCATCAGCCAAGACTATGTCTTGGGCAATCCGCTGGACGCAGCGACAACCCTGGGCCCCATGGTCAAGGCCAGCGCCGCAGATTATGTGCGCCAGCAGGTCACCGACGCCGTCGCGGCCGGCGCACAGTCGCTGATCTCGGAGAGCCACTTCGGCGCCTCCGCGGCCAACACACCCTACCTCGGACCGCAGGTGTTGATCGACGTCAATCACAGCATGTCCGTGATGCGCGACGAGAGCTTTGGCCCCGTGATCGGTATCATGCGTGTGGGCAGCGACGAAGAGGCACTGGCGCTGATGAACGACAGCGACTACGGCTTGACCGCTTCACTGTGGACAGAAGACGTGGACGCCGCACGGCAACTGGGGCGCCACATTGACACGGGCACCGTGTTCCTCAACCGCTGTGACTACCTGGACCCAGCTTTGGCCTGGACCGGGGTGAAAAACACCGGCCGCGGCGTCAGCTTGTCGGCGCTTGGATTCGATCAAGTGACGCGGCTCAAATCCTGGCACCTGCGCACCCATCGATAAGACAAAACGAAAAACACAAGACAGAGAGACCCTCGACATGACACTCGCATCTGGCAATTGGAACTACCCCACCACCGTCTGGTTTGGCAACGGCCGCATCGCCGACCTTGCCGCTGCCTGCGCCAATCTCGGGATTCATAACCCCTTGTTCGTGGCCGACAAAGGGCTGGACGGCTTAGAAATCGTAGAGCGCGCCCGCGCCGTGCTGCGCACGGCCAGCATACAGCACGGTTACTTTTTCGAGGTGCAAGGCAACCCCACGGGCAGCAACGTGGACGCGGGTGTGGCCGTCTATCGCAGCGGCAATCACGACGGTGTGATCGCCTTCGGTGGGGGCTCCGCCATGGACGCCGCCAAGTGCATCGCACTGATCGCCGGCCAGCGCCCCGAACTCTCGCTCTGGGATCTCGAAGACGTGGGCGACAATTGGCTGCAGGCGGATGCCGACAAGATCGCACCCATCATCGCCGTGCCCACCACCGCCGGCACAGGGTCCGAGGTCGGCCGCGCCGGGGTCATACTCGACGAGCGCGCGCAGCTGAAAAAAATCATCTTCCACCCTAAGATGTTGCCGGCCATCATTATCTCCGACCCGGAGCTGACCATCGGCCTGCCTGCCAACATCACTGCCTGGACAGGCGTCGACGCTCTGGTGCACGCGGTGGAAGCCTACTGCGCCCCCGGCTACCACCCCATGGCCGACGGCATCGCCATCGAGGCCATCCGCATGGTTTTCAGCTACCTGCCGCGCGCGGTGCAAGACGGCAGCGACCTGGAGGCTCGCGGCCAGATGCTGGTCGCGGCGAGCATGGGCGCCACCGCCTTCCAAAAGGGCCTGGGCTCGATCCATTCGGTGGCGCATGTACTGGGTGCCCGCTACAACACCCACCATGGCCTGGCCAATGCGGTGCTGCTGCCCTACGGCTTAAAACAGAACAGCAGCGCGATCGAAGCGCGCATGCAGCACCTGTGCAAAGTGCTGGACCTGCCCCAGAGCGGTGTGGACGGTTTCATCGCCGCCGTGCTGGACATGCGTAAGAGCTTCAACATACCGCACACGCTGGCGGAGCTGGGCATTGGCAAAAACGACGCAGTGGCGATTGGCCTCGCAGCGTTTGACGACCCGAGCACCCCCAGCAATGCAAAACCTATCAACGCCACTGAATTACAAGCCCTGTTCGAAGCGGCGGTGGACGGTGACATGGAAAGGCTGAGCTAACGCAGTCCAGTAGCGTTCGCTCAGGGAGAACGCTGACAGTTCCAGCAGGACTGTCAGCACGGCTTGCCATAGCAGCACTTGTCTTTTTACTGAGCGGTATACTGCAGGATGCCGCCACTCGAGCCGAGGCGCTGCTGCCGAGTCCAGCCGCTGCAGACGCCCTCCCCTAGAAACAAGCACAGGCGAGAGCTGATATCATGGCCGCAGCAACGCACTCTCCCCGGCCTGCTCGGCACAAAGGTGTCCCTCGGTCACCGCGGCCGGCAGCTCCCCCTCACTAGAGTAGGCTCTTCGCCTCCTGAGTCCACATGACCACCGCAAGTGACAAACAACAGAGCCTCGCTCAAAACAACCTCTCCGGCGCGCTGTGGGTATTCAGTGGGGGCTTTTTTATTATCTTGATGGGCACCACCGCCAAGATCATCGACGACAACATCAGCCTGTGGCAAATCATCTTCGTACGCCAAGCCACGATGTTGCTCTATCTCACGCCGATGTTTCTGCGCGAGGGCCGAAACAGCTTCAAGACTGAAGTCTTGGGACTGCACCTGTCCCGCGCGCTGTTCGCCGCCATCGCCCTGATCGGCGGGCTGTACGCGGTGCGCCACCTCAGCCTGGCCGACGCCACCGTGATCGGCTTTTCCAAAGTCATGTTTGCAACGCTCGCCGCCTGGTTGTTTTTTGGTGAAAAAGTCGGCATTCGCCGCACCCTCGCGATAGCGGTGGGTTTTGTCGGCGTGATGGTGGTGCTCAACCCCGACGGCGATGCCTTTAACATCCACGGGCTCATCGCCCTGGCCGGCGCTGCCGGCGGGGGCTTCGTCGTCAATGTGCTGCGCCAGCTCGCGCAGCGCGAGAGCACCCAGCGCATGATCCTCTTCCAAGCGGTGCTAATAGGCCTGATGGTCGCGCCGCTGGCCATCTCTTCTTGGCAGTGGGCATCGCCGTTGCAGTGGGCGCTGATGTTGCTCGTCGGCGCGTTTTCTCTGGGCTCGCAGCACTGCAACATCACCGGCTACAGACTCGGCGAGACATCCTTTGTGGTGCCGATGGACTACTTCCGACTGTTGCCCGCGGCGGCTATCGGCTACCTGCTGTTTGCAGAGGTCCCGGGCTGGCAGAGCCTGCTCGGCGCTGCTTTGATCATCACCGCCTCGCTGTACACCACCTGGCGTGAGATCCAGCTGAAAAAACAACAAAAACACTAGCCACCACGCAGGCTGCCGCGCAAGTCGCCCCGTAGGGTGCCGCTGAGCGGAGCGAATCGCACCGGAATCGCAGCAACCCACCGCAAATATCGCGGTAGCCAGACCCCCTGTGCGTTTCGCGCAGCGTTCCCGGCACTCAACGCAAACGAACAGAAAAAGAAACGGCTCGCGGCCTATTGATAACAAATTAATACAACCGCCCATAGACTCCACGTGATATTCGCATCTGCTGCTCTTAATTCCCTCTTTAAAAGCGCGGCGTGTTTCGCAAGCGCAACACCGGGCCCGCCGTAGGGTGCCGTTGAGCGAAGCGAACCGCCCTAATACCCGAAGCAAACACTTTCAAGCACACTTGATTTCCCCCCTGTAAAAACAAGCGCTCGCAAGAGCTGCTACCATATGCGCCATCGGGCTTTCATATTCGCCTCGATCATATGCGCAGGCATGGTTCAAACCTTTTTCCGGCGTATTAATTTCTCGCGACAGAGACTTTATAGGCCTGAATCAACATGAACAGCCCAAGCCGCTACACCAGCGCCGCCCCCGAAACCAGCTCCCCAGCGCGCGCTGCAAGCCCTACTTTGACGCCCTTTTTCATGAAGGCAGCGGTGGCGAAGCGCATCAAACACAGCCCCAACTTGTGCCAATTCGGCTTCTCGCGACAAACATTGCGACAGCTCAAAACGGCAGCAATGCCCCGCTGTGAAGGCCCACTTGTGCACCGTGCGACTCTCTCGCACGCCCATCACCACCGCATCGAAATCGCCCTGCGCGGAGACTCCCATGTCGCTATTTAAAACCTATCTCGCCGATACCCCCTGGTCACTCAGGCTCGTGCCCGCCGACTGGGACGCGCACGGTGAGCAGCTGCAAATGATCGAGGAAGTTTGTTTCCGGGAACAGATGCGCTCAAAGGTTGAGGACCTCAAAGGCCTGATCGAAGACGAAGAAGCACTGGCGATGGCGCTGTTCGACGGCGAGAAAATGACCGGCTACGTGGCGGGCGTGCCGCTGGAATCGAGCTCCTCTTCTTTTGATCAAAAAAGCGACCCCAAGGAAGGCTGGGGGGAATTCGACACCATGTACATCGACAACGTGTCCATCCTGCCCGAGCACCGAAACCAGCACAATTTGAAGTTTCTGCTGACCGAGTTTATTCGTCACAGTCGAGCCGCCGGGTACCTCAGGGCCACCACCCACGCACGAAAATCCAACGGATTGTCGGCTTATTGCATCCGAAAATTCAAATTCAAGCGCCTCAAAACCATCCGCAATTGGTACGACTGCGGCGAGGATTTCGATTACATCGTCATGCCAAAAGTCGAACTCGCCAAACACGCCCCGCTGCCCAGCTGGCATCCGCTCATGGAAGCATTCCGCGCGAAATTCGCCGGCGGCATGGTCGAGCGATTGGTGAGAACCCATTGATGACAGCACAGCAGGCTAAGCGCTGATTGGGCGAACCGTGCTGTGCTGCGTGGGCTGCGGAGTGATCGCCATAACTTTAACGCCAGTGGGTGATTCAAAACGGTGCCAAACACCCTGGGGCACAACCAAAAATTGTCCGGCAGAGAGCTTATGACAACTCTCTTTGTCACCCTGCAAAAGAATCAACGTCGTTTCGCCGGCCATTATCTGAACGAATTCATCGCCATTGGGGTGCATCTCCCATTCGCTGAAACCAGAATAATG
>JAWSVD010000250.1:0-22485 GCA_033852095.1 Granulosicoccaceae bacterium
AGTGTTTGGCATTGTGGCGCGGCTTTCGACCTGCGCTGTGTCAGTCGCCGGCCTTTGGCCGTTATTCCCAGTTCGGCAGATCGCTGGGCACCACGTCCACCCGTTGTGCGGAGATCTCTTCGATGGGCAGGGTGTCGCCGTGTGCTTCGATGCGCATTTTCAGCTCCGGCATTTTGGACAGCAAATAGCGGGCAACAGACTGGGCGCGCATGTCGGAATTGATGTAGTTGGCGGTGCTCTCCGCCTCGTCGGCGTGGCCGTGCAGCAGCAGGCCCTCTGGCATGCCGCCCAGCTGCCAGCGCCGCAACAGTTGGTCCAGATATCCGGCACTGCCGCCGCTCAGCTCAGTGTCTTCGTTGTCAAAGGGGATGCGGTAGAAATCCGGCAAATTGGCCAGCTGCTCGGGCAAGGTGGCAGCCTTTTTTGGCTTGCTGCCGTCCGCTTTTTCATCGCCGTCGGTCAGCGCCGCCACTTTGGGGGATTTGGCCTCAATTTTGGCCATTGTCTTGGCCAGCTCTTCGGCCGCTGTTTTTTCCGTGAGCGCCCGCTGCCGGTCCGCCAGCAACAAGATGTTGCTGCTCAGTCGGCATTGTTCAAAATCTGCGAAAGCCGCGTTAAATCCCAGCCCCTGCACGGCAATGTGCAGTTGCTCAGCTGGGGCGCCGTGCACGATGTCCAGCTGCAGGCTGAGGCCGTCGCGCATGGCCTTGAGTGCCAGTGCACTGTCTTTTTCGCTGAGGCTGGCTTGCTTTGCATCCTTGGATGGTTTTAATTGGTGGGCAATGGCGTATCCAGGCAGGTCTGATCGCCAGCTGGGCGCTGTGGCTTTCAGTTTGCTCGCCGTTCCTCTATATAAAGGGGTGGTGGCGTCGATATCGAAGCTGATGGCGGCTTCTGGCTCTTGGCCAAAGCCGATGCGCCCGAAACGCGGGATGACTTGGTGCAGAAAACAGCGGTAGTTGTCTTGGCTCACGTCCCAGCTGATGCTGAAGGGGTCCGCGCCCAAGTTCTTGGCGCTGCTCGGCAGTGGGCTTAGCAGCCCCAGCAGAAGGCACAGCAGCAGTTTCAGCAGCGTCTTGGGCCGCGGCATGAGCGGTCGGGCTCGCAGCGGTTGCAGCTTCGAGCGCCGAAATGTCGTCAGGCTGTTCTTCATGGTTTTCGAGGGTCGTTCCATCGACAGGTCCTATTGGCTGTGCAAAGTGTCTGCCGACGGCGCGGGATTTGCTCACATAGTCGGGTGGATTTGCGTTTTAGCGGCGTAAATGAGTCCCTCTCAACGGTTTACTAACGAGTATTTGGCATGTCTTATTCTACAATTCACGATCCTCTGGCCAGTTATTCGGAGCGCCGCGACTTCTACCGCATGGTGATCGATTGCGAAGTGCTGGTGATGTTGTCCGACGGCAACACCGCCAAGGGCAAGGTGCGCAACCTCAGTTCCAACGGCATCGCCTTTTGCTGTGACATGGAGCTGATCGAGGGTCAGTTTGTGGACCTGAGCGTGCAGATGATGGACGAACGTGCGCAGCCGCTGCGCGCCAACGGCGAAGTGATCCGCGCCCACCGCGACGACAAAAACCCCGACATGCCCTTTGAAGTGGCCTGCAGCATCGCGGTGGATTACCAATAAAATTTAGCGGCCAATAAGCGGACCTAACACGGCCGCTTTTGTGCCCGCGCGAATCCAGCTGAGTGCAGGGCTGCTCCTTGGCGCAGAGCTACCTTGGGCTTGCAAAGTTGTCTCGTTGACCGCATGTTAGGTGGTTTCTAGAGAGCCAACTTTCCATGCGACGAAGAGACGAAGGCAGCGACGCCCCCGCAGGGGCCGAAGGCCGTGGCTGGGCCAACCTAGGGCAGCTGCGCCAATACCTCTGGCCCTACCGCGGGCGGATCGCATTTGCCGTGTTTTGTCTGGTGCTCAGCAAGGTGGCAACGGTACTGGTGCCATTCTCGCTGAAGGGCATCGTCGATCACTTTGGCAGTGACGCCGCGGCGGAGCTGCTGGTGCCGCTGACCTTTGTCGCCGCCTACGGTGGCTTGCGATTGGCTACTAGCGCCTTCAATGAGCTGCGCGATGTGCTCTTCTCCCGGGTGCGCTACAAGGC
This sequence comes from Granulosicoccaceae bacterium, assembly GCA_033852095.1. GTDB lineage: Bacteria > Pseudomonadota > Gammaproteobacteria > CALCKW01 > CALCKW01 > CALCKW01. The sequence continues at coordinate 2,106 of JAWSVD010000250.1, forward strand.
CATGCACCGGCTGTCCGTGGATGTGCTCGATCATTTACACCGACAAAATCTACGCTTTCATCTGGAGCGCAACACCGGCGCGATCACCCGTGATCTGGAGCGCGGCACCGCCAGTTTGAGCGAGCTGCTGAACTACGCTGTGTTCAGCATTGCGCCTATCGTGCTCGAGCTCAGCCTGGTAGTGGGGATATTGCTGTTCAACTACCCCGCACGTTATGCCGCCGTGACCATGCTCGCCGTGGCCCTGTACGTGGCGTTTACGCTGCGCTTCATGGATTGGCGCTCGCAGTTTCGGGTGCAGATGAACCAGCTGGACTCGCAGGCCAACGGCCGCGCCGTGGACAGTCTGATCAACTACGAGACGGTCAAATATTTCAATAACGAGCAGCGCGAGCGCGACGCCTACGATGAGCTGTTGACGCAGTGGGCTGACGTGGCGCAGCGCTCGGTGTATTCCATGTCGCTGATGAACCTCTGCCAGGCGGGCATGGTGGCGGTGGGGGTCACGGTGATGATGGCCTTGGCGGCGCAGGACGTGGCCTCTGGGGCCTTGTCGCTGGGGGATCTGGTGATGCTCAATGCTCTGTTGCTGCAACTGTTTATCCCCTTGAATTTCCTCGGTATTGTCTACCGCTCCATGCGCTACTCGCTGATCAACATGGACCGCATTGTGGAGCTGTTGCGACGAACACCTGAAGTGGTGGACGCGGAGAGCGCGGCCGAGCTGGCCGTCACCCAGGGCGCCATCGAGTTTGATCAGGTAGATTTCCACTACGGCGAGGACCGGCCTATCTTGCAGGGCTTGAGCTTCCGCGTGGAGCCCGGTCAAAAAGTGGCCATTGTGGGGCCCTCAGGGGCGGGTAAATCCACCTTGGCGCGCTTGCTGTTGCGCTTCTATGATGTGCAGAGTGGGACTATTCGCATCGACGGCCAAGACATTTCTCAAGTCAGTCAGTCTAGCTTGCGCCGTGCCATCGCGGTGGTGCCACAGGACGCCGTGCTGTTTAACGAGACGCTGCGTTATAACCTGGATTACGCCAAGCCTGGCGCATCTGAAGATGAGCTGCTGTCCGCGTTGAAGGCCGCAGAGCTGGAACACTTTGTGGCGTCTTTGCCAAAGGGTTTGGAGACCGTCGTCGGCGAGCGGGGTCTGAAGTTGTCCGGCGGAGAGAAGCAGCGGGTTGCGATTGCGCGGGCGGTGCTAAAACAAGCGCCGCTGGTGGTCTTTGACGAGGCGACCAGCAGCCTCGACAGTCGCGCGGAGCGGCAGATAACGGCTGCCATGCAGCGCTTGTCGCGCAAGACGACGGCGCTGGTCATCGCGCACCGGCTGTCGACGATCGAGGACGCGGACGTGATTTTGGTCTTGGACAAGGGGCGCTTGGTGGAGCAGGGCACGCACGCTGAATTACTGGCCGGCGAGGGGCTCTATCAGCAGCTCTGGTCGCTGCAACATCAGGCCTCAGAACAGCGGTTCTAGAGCAAAAAAAAGCCCGGCGCCAGAGGCGCCGGGCTCGATCACAGGGAGGCCGTGAGCCCCCTTGTGTCAGCTCAATGTCAGCTTATTTGCTGTCAGTGGCCATGCCCTGCAGCTTCGCCATGGCGTCTTTGTTGCTCTCGACGGCCAGCTGGGTCAGGGCTTCGCCCTGGTTCTTGGCGAGGTCAAACAAGCCGCGTTGCATGTCCAGGCTGAATTGCATCATCTCTTGTGGAGATTGCATGCCCTTTGCTTTTTCAGTCTCGGCGTTCATGTAGCTGACCAGCTCGGCGCTGTTGGTCTGCTGCAATTCGAAAGTCTTCTTGGTGGTCTCCATTTGCAGGGCCCACAGTGATTTGAAAGCTTCGAGTGTTTTTTCGGGGTTGAAGTTGTTCATGGTCGTATCCTTTTGATTATTATGCTGCACTGCACAAAACAGATGATAAGGCCTTTGTCAGATCTTTCAAGGCTTTTCTGAAATTAAATTGTGCAGTGCAGCATTAAGCGCTTGGCGATCAATATTAATACAATATAAACAAGTGTTTAGGTGTTGATGTCGCTAGCTGCTGTTGGCCAAATGCTGGCGCAAGCCGCGCTCGACCGCCATGACAGCGGCCTCGACGCGCGAGTGCACGTTCAGTTTTCGCAGTATCGCCTTGACGTGTAGCTTCACTGTACCGTCGGAAATGCCCAAGTTGCGGGCGATGACCTTGTTGCTCTGCCCCTCGGCGAGTAGGGCGAGGATCTCTGTCTCGCGCGGCGTCAAGCCGTCAAACAAGCTGCTGTTTTGATCCGCTGGCAAGGGGACCTTGCCCTGCACCACCTCGGCCAACACATGGGTGAGATTGGGTGAGACAACCGTCTGGCCATTGACGATCTCGCGCAGGCTCTGCACCAGTTGGTCCGGCTCCATGTCTTTGAGCAGGTAACCCCGTGCGCCGGCGCGCAGTGCGTCCAGCAGGTCGCGCTCTTCGGTGCTGGTGGTGAGCAAGGTGACGGGGTAGTCCGGCTTGGACTCCTGGATGATGCGCAGCACCGATATGCCGTCCAGCGCGGGCATGCGGATATCGAGCAAGACAATATCTGGTTTCAACTCTTGCGCCAGCTTGACCCCATGTTCGCCGTCCCCGGTCGCAGCAACGACTTCGATGCCGCGCGCGTTGAGCAGGCTCTCTAGCCCTTCGCGAAACAGTGTGTGGTCATCAATTACCAGTACCCGCACGGTGTCTACTCCCTGAAATATCTGCTGATCAGCCCACTATCATCTGCTATTCAGGCGTTGCGGGGAAGGAATTTGAGCAAAATACGTGTGCCTTCGCCCGGCTCAGAGTCTACGGTCAGCTCGCCGTCGAGTTGTTTGGCGCGGGATGTCATGACGCCGAGCCCGATGTGGTGGCCGTTATTGTTGAGCTGCTGGTTTTGCACATCAAAGCCAATGCCGTCGTCTTCGATCACAACTTTCAGCGTTTCTGTGCCCTCACAGCTGAGAAAAACGCGCACCGCTGTCGCCTCAGCGTACTTGCGAATGTTGGCCAGAGATTCTTGAATAATGCGCAAAACGTGCATCTCTTGCTCGGCCTGCAAGGGTTGCTCGGACCATTCGGAGTGCAGAAAAATCGCCACCCCGGTCTCTTCGCGAAAACGATCAACCGCAGTTTTCACGGCGGGGAAGAGACCGCGCCGATCGATGGGCGCGCGAAAATGAGCGATCAGTTCGCGCAGTTCCGTGTTGGCGTCGGCCACGGCGCGCTCGATGCGGGTCAACATGGTCCGCGCTTGCGTTTTGTCGTTATTGTCCATGCCGTCTTCAAGCACCCGCACCTGGAAGCGCAAGCTCGCCAAGGTCTGGGCCAGGGAGTCGTGCAGCTCCTCTGAGAAGCGGCTGCGCTCTTGCATGATGTGCAAGTGGTAGGCCTCTCGCTCCAAGCGGGTTTTTTCAATGGCGATGCCGAGGTGGCGGCCAATGCTTAAAAACAGCGCTTCCAGCGGTTCGCGGTCGGTGATCTGACGCCGATCAACAAAGACATTGTAGACCCCAACCGTGGTCTCTCGGTATTGCATCGGCACCGAGACCATCAGCAGCTCGGGGTTCTCGTGCATCAGTGTTTTCGCCGCACCGAGCGTCACCGAACTGCTGTCGTCCTGCCAGACCACCCGGCGCTCGGTGATCGCCAGGCCGCTGCAGGTGCCCGCCATGGGCACGGTGTGCACACCTTTGATGGTGGCACTGTCCAGCCCGATTTGAGCGGTCAGCACGAGTTGGTCTTCGCCGTTGAGCAGGCGCACGGCGACCGCGCGAGTGTCGGCGATTTTCGACACGGCCTCTAGGAAGCGATTGAGCAAGTCATCGAGGTCTTGGGAGACATTGACGCCCGCCGCGATGTCGTAGAGCACGCTCAGCGAGCGGGTCTGGGTCAGCAGCTTGTCGGCCGGGGAGCTGGTGTGGGTGTGGCTGGCGAGATCCGTCGAGGGCTTGGTCAGCAGGGTTTCTACTTGGCGGGCCAAGTTCGCTACCTGGCCCTGGTTCGGGGCCGGCTGGTGCTGACCGGATAACAGTGCGTTGAGCCAGCGCTCCAAGAGTTGCAGCTCGGCGCCGCGTGCACGCGCGGCGTTTAAGCTGATCAAGGCGGAGGTCAGCAGCAGTGCAAGGGCTACACTGAACAGCAGCATGTTTTGTTCGCGCACCCCGAGCAATACCAGCGCCGTGGCCAAGACCAATTGCACGGTGTAGGCCGCGGCGATCAGCGTTTTGAGGTTGGCGTACTGCCGCCAGCTCGCCTTCTTGTTCGAGGCGCCATGTTTGTTCAAGTCTGAGTTCTTGTTCAAGATCCTGAGCGAATGAGTTGCAGAAATTCCTGTCGCGTATTTTGGTCGCTGCGGAAGCGGCCGCGCATCACTGAGGTGGTCATGGTGGAATTCTGCTTTTGCACGCCGCGCATCATCATGCACATGTGTTGGGCTTCGAGCACAACGGCGGCCCCCTGGCCGCCGGTGACTTCCATGATGGCGTCGGCGATTTGCCGGGTCAGGTTTTCCTGGATTTGCAGGCGGCGCGCGTACATGTCGACGATGCGCGCGACTTTCGACAGACCGATGACCTTGCCGTCGGGCAGGTAGGCGACGTGCGCCTTGCCGATAAAGGGCAGCATGTGGTGTTCACAGAGTGAATACAGTTCGATGTTGCGGACGATGACCATCTCATCGGAATCGGACTCAAAGACGGCGCCATTGAGCACTTCTTCGAGGCTTTGGCCGTAGCCTTGGGTCAAAAATTCCATCGCTTTTGCCGCGCGGGCCGGGGTGTCGAGTAGGCCTTCGCGCTCTGGGTCTTCGCCGACGGCAGTGATGATGTCTCGGTATTGCTGTTGCACGGTCTGTTTCGCCTTCAGGGGTATGCGGCGAGTGTAGCCCAGCGCCTGTGTCAGCCCAAGCTTTTAGCGCCTTATATGTCGAAGTTGATCACATTATTGTCGCCTATAAATGTTTGATCAGATCGGCACTCACGCGTTTTAGGCCCGCGAGTTCATACTGCGGGTCAAGCAGCGCTGATAACGACGCGTGTTGTTCCATCTCTTGGGGGCTTTTCAGCAGGCGTTGAATGGCCACCCGGCTCTGCTGCGCCGAGACCGGCTGCAGATTGTAGCTGCTGAGGCAATCGATGCCCGGGTAGTGTTTGAGCGTCTGCAGGTGTTTTGCCGGCGCCGCGTTGACAATGCGTTCAATCACCAGTGCCGGGGTGAGCGGGCTCTGGCAGTTGAGTGCGAATTCGCTGTGGACACAACCTTCGGTGCCGATCAGCAGCTCGGCGCTGATGACGCCGGGCTGCCACAGGCCGCGGGCCTGCGCGCGCACCAGCAGTGCCCACAGTGTGCCCACGGGCACAGGGACGCTTGCAGAACGTGTGTGAAATCGGTGCTCGGCCAAAATAGTTGCTCTTGCCTTCGAGGCTCGTGTGGTGCTCTTTTTCAGAACAGCTGATTACCCTGACTAATTTAAAGCATTTTCATGTGAGCATAGATTGCATCTCGTGGCTGAAAGGCGACATAAGTGTGAAGCCGTCGAGATAATTGACAAACACTCACGCCGATCCCGCTGCGACTACCCTAAAATAGAGTTCTGCTTGCTTGTTAGTTGCGATAAATGCATGTATTGGGGTGGCGGTGTGCGATGCCGCATTCTGCCTCTTACGCCACAGTGGTTTGGGTCGCTAACATGCACGAGCAAAGCTAAAGATAAGGCGAGAGATATTCTCGTTCGAGGTGTTGGGAAATTTCATGAGACGATTTCGCGGGAAGAAAAATATTCTCCGCTTTTTTGCAGTTGCGAGTGCCGTTGTTATTTGGGCTGCGGTGATCTGGCCCACTGACAATGGCGACCGGCTGCGCAGTCAAAGCACAGTTCCGGCAACCGGCGCCCTGCAGCGTTCCATCACTGCTGCACCCGTTGAGTTTGATGCACTGCTAAAAAACCGGGCGAGCGGTCGCTGCCTGGACGTGAGTGCATACGCCTTCGGCAATGACCATCCCGTACAACAGTGGGATTGCAGCGACACAGAAAACCAGCGTGTGTGGGCGGATTCCGTTGCTGGCAGCACAGCGCACCGCTTGCACTTCAAGCACAGCGGCAAGTGTTTGGAGCCAGCCGAGCCGGTGGCAGCTGGCCAGCAAGTGCGTCAGTGGGTGTGTCATAGCGGTGACTACCAGCGCCCTTCAGTAGACGCCGCTGCGCAACACTGGTATCTCAACAGCACCGGTCCCAACGAATACAACATTATCCATGTCAACACAGGCCTGGCGCTGACTTCCAGTGGTGCTGCCAACGGTGACATCTTTAAGGTGGCGCCCTGGACAGGGGCAGATGCGCAGCGCTTCGGGTTCGAGTCTGTCAACAGCCACAATACTGCACCGGCCGAAGTGGGCAGCTGGGGCAAGCTCATCGCCTGGCCTCATGTACCGGTGCACGCGGCCGTCACCCCAGACAATCACCTCGTCACCTGGGCCTCCAATGAACGGGACGACTACGCGCAGTCGACCAACGGCAATTACAGCTGGTCATCGGTCTATAACCTGGCCAACGACAGCTTCGTGAGCAGCAACAACACCACGCACGACATGTTCTGTGCGGGCACGACCCTGTTGGAAAACGGCAACTTGCTCGCCTCCGGTGGCAACCCGCGCGCCTTTGAAAGCAGTCTGTTTGATGTGAGTTCAAAGAGCTGGTCGTTGGACGCGTACATGAGCCAGCAGCGCTGGTACGGCACCAACGTGGTGACGGGCAGTGGCGATGTGCTGTCCTCATTCGCCAAGGGCGCGCAGCAGGCCGCCGAACTCTACAGCGTGGCCGACGGCAGCTGGCGAACGCTGCCGGGCGCCGACATGACGCCGCTGCGGGACGAGCAGGACACGAGCAACAGCCAACGGCTCAACGCCTCTGCCGAGCTGCAGTGGTATTCCTTCATGCACACCTCCCCAGACGGGCGCGTGTTTCAGTCCGGGCCAATGAAAAACATGCACTGGTTTGATGTGGCGGGCCAGGGCGGCGTGCAGGGTGCTGGCACACGCGCCGCGAGCAGTCGAAACCGCCAATTTGGCTCGGCCGTCATGTATGACGTGGGCAAGCTGCTGCTCAGCGGCGGCTCGGATCCCACCGTGGATGATCAGCTCAGTCGCGACGGTCGCGGCATCTTGATGGGCGCCACACGCTCGGCGATGACCATCGACATCAGCGGCGCGGCGCCAGAGGTGCAGGCGGTTGCCTCCATGAACGAGCGCCGCGCCAACCACAACGCGGTGGTGCTGCCCAACGGCGAGGTGTACGTGGTCGGGGGCACGGAGTGGGGGCTGCTGTTCGACGATCACTACAGCACTTGGTGGCCGGAGATCTGGAACCCCAGCACCCGCCAGTGGCGCAACGCGGCGGCGCTGTCGACCCCGCGCAACTACCATTCCTGGGCCATCTTGTTGCAGGACGGTCGCGTGATGGTCGGTGGCGGCGGGCTCTGCGGGGATTGCTCCAGCAACCACCCCGATGCGCAGATCTACAGCCCGCCCTATCTCTATAAGGCGGGTGGCGTACTGGCCACGCGACCGCAGATCACCGCGGCGGACGTGTCCGCTCGGGTCGGCGGTGTGTTGTCATTTACCACTGATACGCCCATCAGCGCCATCAATTTGGTGCGGCTGTCGTCCGTCACCCACAGCATCAACACAGATCAGCGTTTTATCCCCTTGGACATACAACAGATGGGCGAGAAGCTCTACGCCGCGACCTTGAGCAGCAACGTGAACGTGCTGATTCCCGGTATGTACTGGGCATTCGCCATCGATCAGTGGGGCGTGCCCTCTGAGGGGCATTTGCTGCAGCTGCGCACCACCGATGCGCTGGCCTATAACCCGCTTTCCAGCCTCACGCCCAGCGGCGGCCTGCAATTTTCCGCCGGTGGCGCGGTGCATCTGGATATCCCGACAGAGGATTTTGACAGTGGGGCTGTGGTGGTGAGTGCCATGGGCCTGCCGCAGGGTTTAGCGCTCGATCAGAGCGCCGCTGTGATCAGCGGCTCCTTGCAAGCAGAGGGCGAAGGCTCGTTTATCATCAGCCTCAGCGACGGCAGTGTGCAGCGCACGGAGCGTATTGGCTACACGGTGAAGGCGGCCACCACCAAGCCGCCACCGACGAGCGGCCAAGGTGGCGCGGCCACCACAGGGGGTGGGGGGGCAGCTGGCGCGGCTCTGCTGATATTGGCAATGATCGGGTTTTCGCGGCGCGCGCGCTGAGAAAAGCCCTCTGCCGCGCGATGCCCGCACTCAGCTGCGGGCATTTTTGTGTGTGCAGCTGCTGCCGCTTGAGCAACCGCGGCGTTCATTGCTGTAGATGCAATTGTGCGTTTCTTGAGCGGGCTGTTAAGTGCTTTGTTGCAGGGAAAAACAGCGAACACCTCTCAAACCCATGATTTCTGACGGTATTTGTTGTTACGGCGAAGAAAATCGTGCAGAAGTTCCCCTAACTGTATTAACCACTGGCTTTGTTGGCCGAAGTATTACAAAGATAGTACTTTTCCCGGCGCAACCGCTGTGTTGTCGGTGTGTTGGGGTTTTGCAGTTAAGCGGTTCTGAGGCTGGCAGTGCAGCCGATCAGAGCTTCCGGTGTGTTTGGCCCGACAGGGCCGCACCCGGGGTGTGAGGGATTAGGCAGTGAACGCTTTGACCAGAAACCTGGGCGCAAGTCTTGTTTTAACAGCACTGTTAATGGCAGCCAGCGCCCAGTCAGCTCCACGGGTTGACAGGGGCAGCGTGCAAGCTGCGGTGGACAGCCTGCGCTTCAGTGGGGTGTTTCCCGCAGGCAGCGCGTCGCTGGCGGAGTTCTACCGCAAAGAAGACATGGGCGTGCAGTGGACGGTCAAAATGGCGGCCCAACTGTCCGAGCTGTCCGGCCACGATGCAGAAAGCCGCCGATGGAAATCCCCCTTTGAAATCGCACAGCTCGACGTGCAAACCTCGATGTTGGCGATTGAGCTGATCAACCGGGCCAAAGCCGCCAGCTACCCCCAGCAAGTTGCGACCACCGACGATTTGCAGGGTTTCAAATACGCACTGCAAGCGGGGACAGAGCAGCAATTTCTGCAGGCACTGGGGCAGGGGAATTCCCTGTTGCGGCAATTGCGTCTGGCGGAAAGCCGTTACAGTGAGATCGTCTCTTCCGGTGGCTGGCGGCTTCTGGATCAATCTGAAATCGAGCTCACAGACCGCACCACGGCGGTGGTTGAGCTGAAACAGCGCTTGCAAATCGAAGGTTACAAGGCCGGTGAGGGGAATTATTTCAACACCCAGCTGGAGCGTGCACTGCGTCAATACCAAGGCGTGCAGAATTTGGCGATCAGCGGTGCGCTGGATGAGCTCACCCGCCGCGCTTTGAATGTGCCGGCTTGGAAGCGGCTGCGAGCGCTGCGCGCGAACTTGGCCCGCTTTGAAACGCGCGGTCGACTGGGCACTGAGAACGCGATAATCGTCAACATCCCCGCCTTCAAAGGTGAGTACTTTAACGCCGGCAAGCGCGTGTGGTCTGATCGTGTGATTGTCGGCAAGACAGATCGACGCACCCCGCAGATTAATGCTCAGCTTGAGCGTGTGGTATTTAACCCGTCTTGGTACGTGCCCTCAAAAATTGCGTGGCGCGACATATTGCCGCGCGCCACTAGAGACCCTGAGTACTGGCAGCGCATGGGTTACCAGGCCTTTGATCGTGACGGGCAGTTCCATGAGATCGCTGCCGGAGCCGAAATTTCCGAGCAGTTCGCGGCGGACAGCTTGCGCATCAAGCAGCCACCGGGGCCGCGCAATGCGCTGGGGCAGGTGAAATTTCTGTTCCCCAACAAATACGCTGTGTATTTGCATGACACACCGAACAAAAATTTGTTTGGCCGCGATGTGAGGGCCTTCAGCAGTGGCTGCGTGCGGGTGCAAGAGCCACTCAAACTGGCCGAGGTGCTGTTCAAGCACCAAGCCGAATCGATGCTCTCCAGCAGCGAGGACCGTTCGGTGCAGGATTTTATCGCCTCCAAGGTCACCCAGTCAGTCAGCCTGCCTGACCCGGTGAATGTCAGTACCATCTACCTGACGGCTGAGCCGCTGGCCTCGGGACGCGTGCGCTTCTATCCCGATATCTACCGCTACGACACCGCTGACATGGCCAGCAGCATGAAGACGGCGCTGTCGCAGAGCTGAGTTGTCGTATTGGGACCACAGGACCGGTATTGTCAGGCTTTGGCGGTGCTGAACAGGCGGAAAAAATTCTCGCTACTGGCCTCTCCCAGCTCTTCGAGCGAGATGCCGCGCAAGTCTGCCACGAATTGCGCGGTGTGGCGCACGTAAGCGGGCTCGTTGCGTTTGCCGCGAAAGGGCACGGGCGCGAGGTAGGGCGAATCCGTCTCCACCAAAATTCGGTCCAGCGGGGTTTGTCGCGCCACTTCTTGTACGGCTTTGGCTGACTTAAAGGTCACGATGCCGGAAAAGGAAATGTAGAAGCCCATCTCCAGGGCTTGCTCGGCCACTGCCCAATCCTCGGCAAAACAATGCATCACCGCGCCGCTGCGGGCGGCGTTGTGGTCCCTCAGCATGTTCATGGTGTCCTCGGCGGCGGCGCGGGTGTGGATGATCAAAGGTTTTTTCACCGCTGCAGCGGCTTCGATGTGGCGTCTGAAGCGCTCGCGCTGCCAGTCCATGTCGCCTTCGATGCGCATGTAATCCAAGCCTGTCTCCCCAACGGCCACCACCGCAGCGTCACTGGCGTGCTCGATCAGCTGCTCGATAGTTGGCTCTTCGACTTCGTCGTAACAGGGGTGCACGCCAACAGAGGTGTAGATATTGTCGTGCGCGGCGGCGATCTCGCGGATGGTCGGGTAATCCTCCAGCGTGCAGCTGATGCACAGCATGTGGCTGACGCCGGCCTCGCGCGCACGTTGCACGACTGCCGGCAGCTCTTCGTGCAGGGAGTCAAAGTTGAGGTGGCAGTGCGAGTCAATCAGCATGGTGGCTGTTCCGGTGTGTGGTTATTGTTGGGCAAATGCAGTGTAGGTGCTGCTCAGTCGCAGCGCCGTTTTTTGCGCTTCGTCGAGGGCGACGCCGCTCACCGTGAGCCTGGCTCTGCGCGTGTCGCGGTAGCGCTGAATAAACTGCTCGACACTTTCCGGCTCGGCGCCGCAACTGACCGAGAGATCACCCGTCACTGGCGCCAGGTACTCAACTGATGATTGTTTTACCACGATGTTGCCGTCCAGGGAGGTTTCACGCATTTTCAGCAGCACAAAACCCCAGCCACACACGGCGGCGAGTGAGAACAAGCTGCCACCGAAGGCGGTGCCGTGATGGTTGCTGTTGAGCGCCAGCGGTGCACACAGGGTCAGGCTGTTGTTGTCGTAGTGTTGCACCTGAAAACCCAGTGCTCGCGCCGGCGCGATCTGTTGATCGATGATGCGCTGGATTTCTTGTAAATGCTGGCTCATGTTTCATCACCCCCCAGCATGGCGCGCAAGCTGGCGAGCGCCTCGCGGCCTGATTTTTGGTCTGTCTTTTCTGCGGCTTTGCCGCCTAGCCATTGCAAATCTTCCTCGGGCAGCTCGCCGATAAAGCGGCTGTACTCGCAGCTGGTTTTCTCCCCCTGGCGGCGGCGATATTTAGCGTAAGTCAGGGTCAGCTCTTGGCGTGCCCGGGTGACGCCCACGTAGGCGAGTCGTCGCTCTTCTTGGATGGCTTCGTCGCTCAGGCTGTTGCGATGTGGCAGCAGCTCTTCCTCGGTGCCGACCATGAACACACAGGGAAACTCCAATCCTTTGGAAGCATGCAGTGTCATCAAATTCACCGCATCGTAGTCGTCGTCTTCGTCGCCGTCCATGATGTCCATCAGGGTGAGGCGGTTGACCACACGATTCAGGTCCGCATCGGGCTCGCGCTCGAGGATACCGCTGATCCAGTTGAGCAATTCGGCGACGTTGTTCCAGCGTTTCTCGGCAGCCTTGGGCGTGTCCTCGGCTTCGTAGAGCCAAGCTTGGTATTGGATGTCTTCCAGCATCTGTGCGATCAAAGTGGTGGGCTTAGTGCTCGCCGTAGCTTCGGTGGTGTCCTGCACCCATCGGTGGAAATTCTGCAGGCGATCAAATGATCTTGCTTGCATGGTTTCAGCAAGTCCGAGCTGGCAGCTGGCACTGAGCAAAGAGCACTCGCGCCCGCTGGCGTAGTTGCCAAGTTTCTCCAGCGTGGAGGCGCCAATCTCGCGCCGCGGCGTGTTGACGATGCGCAGGTAGGCGGTGTCGTCCGTGGGGTTGACCAGCAGGCGCATGTAGCTGAGCACGTCTTTGACTTCGGGTTTGTCAAAGAAGGAACTGCCGCCGCTGAGCTTGTAGGGGATGTTTTTTTCCCGCAGGGCGCGCTCGAAGGTGCGCGCCTGAAAATTGCTGCGATAGAGCACGGCGTAGTCTTTCCAGCCGCCGCGTTTGCGGAAATGGTGGGCGTGGATTTCGGTGCTGATCCAGTCGGCCTCGTCGTCGGCGCTGCGGCAGGGCATCACCCGCAGCTTCTCTCCCAGCCCCAGATCGCTCCAGAGCTTCTTTTCAAAGAGGTGCGGGTTGTTGGAAATGAGTTTGTTGGCGCTGCGCAAAATGCGCACGGTGGAGCGGTAGTTTTGCTCCAGTTTGATCAGCCTTAAATTGGGGAAATCGGTCTGCAGCCGTGCCAGATTTTCGGGTTTTGCGCCGCGCCAAGAGTAGACCGACTGATCGTCGTCGCCCACCGCGGTCAGACCGCCAAAAGTGCCCACCAGTTGTTTCACCAGGTCATATTGCACGCCGTTGGTGTCCTGGTATTCGTCGACCAATAAGTGCCGCACTCGGTTCTGCCATTTCTCCAGCAGAGCAGGGTCCTTCAGCAGCAGTGTGGGCAGCACCAGCAGGTCGTCGAAATCCACCGCGTTGTAGGCGCGCAGCAGGCGGTCGTAGCGGCGGTAGATCTCCGCGGCCTCCAGCTCTAGATCATCCTCGGCGATGCTGAGCGCGCCCGAGGCGGAGATCTGGTCGTTCTTCCAGGCGGAGATGGCCCAGCGCAGTTGATCATCCGTGTACAGGGAGGTGCGGTTGTCCTCGGCGCGCAGCTGTTTGATCGCCACGTTGCAGTCGGTGCCGTCCATGATGGTCATGCCGTTGCGCAGGCCCACCGCAGCGCCGTCCTCGCGCAGCAGTCGCAGCCCCAGGGTGTGGAAGGTGCTGACGTGCAGGGGTTTGGTGACGTCGCGGCCCAGCATTTTTGTCAGGCGGGCGCGCATCTCGTTGGCGGCCTTGTTGGTGAAGGTCACGGCGAAGATATTGCGCGCCGGCATCTGCCGCTCGCGCAGCAGATAGGCAATCTTCTGTGTGATCACACCGGTTTTGCCGCTGCCCGCACCGGCGAGCACCAGCAGGGGGCTGTCCACGTGTTTGACGGCGGCGTCTTGCTGGGGATTGAGTTGCATGCTGGCTCTTGGGGCGGGATCAAAGGCTGATTGTACAGACAGGGTGCGCGGCAAGCCACGTCAAGCCGCGATTTCCATGGAATGTTCGGCAGCAGGGTCTTAGCCAACGATTGCCGCGTTACGATTTCGTCGCGACACTATCCCCGTAGGGCCGATAAGCTGCAGGCGCATCGGCGGCATGCCTGCACGCAACGTCGAGCACGGTTTGAGTTCGGTGCCTGACGTGAGATCCAGTTTGCTGCGCAAACCCGGATACCGCTGCGCTACTTCCGGGCTACATCGGTGCCTACATCTCTAATTTCGCAAAAATCCACTGGCCCCTAGACCCCTTTCGCCAGAGTCGAGCATCGCAGCGGACTGAGGATACAGAGCATTGGGTGCTTGAGGCAAATTAAAGTAGGAGCTTGCGACGAGTTTCCAATGCTCCCTCTGGCTGCGAGAAGCGCAGTTATGTGGGGCCGCCTAGGCTGCGAAGTACCGTCGAGGGTGAGGGATCCTGGCCGGACGCAAACTTTTGCTTATTTTTGGGTGGGCGCGCCCAGCGGCAAAAGTGAGTCGCCTGCCCGGCGATTGAGGGCATCGAGGCCACATTCCAAAACAGCTTTGTTGACACCGTCAGACTGAGGCTGCTTCGAAAAACACCCTGGGGTAGCTAAGCGGTAGGCGCGTCGGCGCATGCGGATAGGGGGCTGTTATATGCTGAATTTAGGCGCTATAGAGGCTGAGTGCTGGCAGCATGAACCTCATGCTCATCCCCGTGCTAAAATACGGCTTCCTCGGTATTTGTGCTCTGACCAATGCTCAGCTACGACTCGCGCAGCGGATGGCTCACGCCTGCGCGACATTGCCCATCACCCAATCACGACGCTCGCCCCAATGGGGTGGCTGTGTCTTTGTTGGTGGTGCACGGCATCAGCTTGCCGCCCGGGCAGTTTGGCGGCCCCTACATCGATCAGCTTTTTTGCAATGCCCTGGAGCCAGAGCGGCACCCGTTTTTTGCGTCAGTTTGCGAGCTGCGTGTGTCGGCGCATGCGCTGATTCGGCGCGATGGCGAGCTGGTGCAATACGTCCCTCTCAATTGCCGCGCCTGGCACGCCGGGCTGAGCCGCTTTCAAGGGCGCGAGGGCTGCAATGCCTTCTCGATTGGCATCGAGCTGGAGGGCACCGATCGACAGTCTTATGAACGGGCCCAGTATCAAAAACTCGCGGCTGTGTACCGCGCCATCGAAAACCATTTTCCCGCGCTGCAGGCCGATTGTCTGGTGGGCCACAGTGATATTTCACCGGGGCGCAAAAGCGATCCGGGCCCGGCCTTTGATTGGGCCTGTCTACGCCGCCACTTGGCGGCATCACAGCCAGAGGTGCATTGATGGGAGCTGTCGCGCTGTTCGTTGCTTGGTGTTGTTATCGCTACACCGATCTATTGTCGCGTGTGCCCTTTGCGCGGGCGCTGGACTGGGTTGCGGACAAAATGTCTGCGCTTGTCACCCAGCCCTGGGCGGCGGGCATGACCGGGGTGGTGCTCGTGTGTGCGGCGCCGGCGGTTATCTGCGGGCTGTTGCTGGGCCTGATCTCGCCCTTGCACTGGCCCATCAGTGTGGCAGTGCTGTTGCTCTGCATGGGGCCGCAGCGTTTATTCGAAGCCGATCCCGCAGATGACGGCGGGGATTTTCAGTCGCTGTTGACGCCTGAGCGCTACCACGCCCTGGCAGCGCGCGATGTGGTGGGCTCCTTGTTATGGGCCGCCCTGTTGGGCGCGCCGGGTGCTGTTTTTTACCGAGCGGTGCGCGAGCTCGCCGAATCGCCGGCAGCGTCGCTGCAGCAACACACGGTGCTGGTGGAAAATGCCCAGACTTTGTTCGGTCTATTTTATTGGCTACCCGCTCGGCTCTATGCCTTGGCACAGGTGGCGAGCGGTTCCGGCGGCCGGCTGGAGGGCTTTGCCGCCCTGCGCTTTGATGCTGCGAGTGCGGATCAATTACTGCGTGCTGGCTGCGGCGACGTCGCGGCAGCGGTGGACACCGGGCCGCGGGCCCTGTTGCTGGCCGCGCTGGCGATCATCGCTATCGTTTTTTTATTTTAATGACTAAGGAAATTTCATGTCTGTAGCTCTTCACGCGGGTGCTTCGCCTTTTTTACACGCGGCAGTTGAGGCAGCACTGGCTGCCCAGCCGGGCATCATGGCGCTCTTCGAGTCCGGGGTGGCGGTTGACTACAAGGCGGATGACAGCCCTGTCACTGCGGCGGACATCGCGGCGGAGGAGATCATCGTTGCCACACTTAAAGCACGCTTCCCCGAGCACGGATTTTACGGTGAAGAGTTAGGGCAGAGCAATCTGGATGCCGAGTACCTGTGGTTGATCGACCCCATCGATGGCACCAAGTCTTTTGTTCGCGGCTGCCCGTTTTTCTCCACCCAAATAGCCTTGATGCACCAGGGCGAGCTGATCCTCGGGGTGTCGAACACACCTGCCTACGGCGAGCTGGCCTGGGCCGAGCGCGACGGCGGAGCCTGGGTCAACGGCGAGCGCGTGAGCGTGACCGCCACCGCCAACATGGCGCGTGCGATTCTCTCCATCGGTAACGTTGGCTCGCTCTCTGCAGAGCCCGCTCGCTGGGCTGCGCTGGGTGAATTGATGCGTGAGGTGCACCGGCACCGCGGCTACGGTGATTTTGTCTCCTACCACCTGCTCGCCAGCGGCGGCATCGATCTGGTGGTGGAATCCGACGTGAATATTCTCGACATCGCGGCGCTGGCGGTTATTGTTCGCGAGGCGGGCGGTGTGATGACGGAGTTGGACGGCGGCGCATTGAATCTCGAGACGCGCACGGTGTTGGCGGCCTCAGAAGCGAGTCTGCACGCCCGTGTGTTGCAGCAACTGGCCGTGTGACGTCTTCGCTGCCCGACCCTCTCTCGCTGTGGTTGCAGGCGAGCACGGTGCCGATCGACCCGGTCGAGACGGATTCTGTGGCCGCGGCGTTGATTGCGTTGTGGCGACACCAAGAGCGCACCCTGCGCTGTGTCGCTGGGGCACTGGGCCACGCGCAGATCGCCGAGCTGGCGATTGAGCTGATGCTGCACCCGCTGCGGCGGCAGGCTGAATTGTTGCAATTGGCCGAACGGCCCAACCCCGATCAGGCGGCTGTGCTGGACACGGCCTTGCGCGCCTGGTTGGCGGGGCAGCTGTCGATCGCGCAGTTGGCGGTCGCGGAGGCGCGGCAGGCTGTGCAGCGGGGCGCTACACAGTCAGTCTGGCAGCTCTGGGTGGAGGCCTTCGAGCGGCATCAGCAGCGCTTTTTGGTATCGGATAAGGGGCGCGATTGTTTTGCTCGGCTGTGCCGTGCCTGGGGTGGCCTGGACTTGCGTGACTCGGTTGGGCCAGCGGCGACGGACCGAATCCTCAGCCTGCCGCCACGGGCCTCTGCCGATAAAAAGCGCAAGCTGGTGGTGCTTGCGGCGCCGGGCTGCCCTCTGCTGGCGCTGGCGGCGATCCCCGGGGGGCTGCTGGACGCGCTCGCTGACCGCTTGGCGCTCAGTGTCTATGAATGGGGTGGCTTGCACGTGGCCGGTAGCCTGGCAGAGCTAGAAGCGCGTTGTGCGCTGCTGTTGCAGCACGAGGCGGGGGATAGTGCTGTGTTGAATCTGTGTCCGGGATTGCTGCAGCTGCCAGTCGCTGTGGGTTCTGTGGCAGTCGGCGATGGCTTGTGGCTCGGTGGCTCGCGCATGAGCAGTGCAGTGGGCTCCACTGCGGTGGCTGAGCTGGGGTTGCGGTGCAAGGTGGTGGCGGGGGAGTTGCTGGCGGTGCTGATCGAAGCGCTTTACCCCGACGGGGCCGTGGCTGCCTGGTTGGCCGGGGAGTCTGCAATGGCGCAGCGGCGCTGCTGCTTGAATCAATTGCCCGCTGTTTCATTCGCCTTGCTGCAAGACATGTGTTTTCGATCGGCTGCGCAATCACCCAGCGGTCACGTTGCACCCGCGTCGTTGGATTTGTTAACGCTGTTGGCAGATCAAGAGCTGGCACGCCAGTTTTGAACAGCTAATTCGTCGAAATTGCTGCGCTGCAGTAAGCCTGCTTGCGTGCGCTGGATTTAGCTCTGCTTAGTTGCGGCGCAAAAAAAAGCGGCAACCGAAGTTGCCGCTCGCTGGAGCGTGACAGGCAGAGCCTTAGCTTCAGTCTTTCGCAGCTGTAGAAGCGCGTTTGGTGCGAGCAGTCTTGGCAGCAGCGGGTGCTGGTGCAGCAGGCTGTACGCTGAAGCTGTCCTGAGCCAGTTTCTGAATTTCTGCTTTGGCTTCAGTCAGTGTTTCGATCTGCTGTTGAGCAGCATCGGCAACTTTCTGGCCGAAATCACGGGCAAAACCCTGCTGGGCTTCGAAGACTGCTTTGGGGTCTTTCAGGTCAGCAACAGCTTTGGTGTTGGCGAGGCCAGCAGTCAGCATGTCGGTGACGAAAGCGGCCTGCATCTGAACAAGCTTTGATGTAGTGGCGGTGTTGATTTCTGCAGCTTCAACGAAAGGTTTGAAGTTGAAGGTGACGTCGCGGAACATTGAATCGATCATGGGTTGAACTCCTAAGAAAAATATATTGCGGTGCAGCATGGGTCGAATATAGTGACGCTAGCGGCAGGAGTCAACCGTAAATGAGAAAAAAATATTGCACTGCACAAAAACTGATCAGGCGCGAAGTAATGGAGCGCTACAGAGAGGGGGAGTTGAAGGATTTGGCTGCCTGAAGGGTGGGTTTTCAGGCAGCAACTGCTGGTTCTGCTTTACTTCTCGCTATCCTTGTCCTCGTCTGGCTTCACTCCGGGCTTGTCCATCATTTTCTCCCATAGCGTCATGTTGTTCTGCGCCATCTGCGACATGATGTTGAGCGGGTTCACGTCCATCACATTTTGCATTTGCTGGCGCAGCACGTCTTGTTGCTGCATGAACGAACCCAGGCTCTTCTCCAGATATTCGCTCATCAGGCCCTGCAGCGCATTGCCGTAGAAGCGAATGAGCTGCTCCAAGAACACATTGGAGAACAGCGGCGTGCCGTCTTTGGCCTCCTGCTCACCGATGATTTGCAGAAGGATCGTGCGGGTGATGTCTTTGCTGGTCTTGGAGTCAACCACTTGGAAGCGCTCGTGTTCGACGATCATCTCGCGAACCCCTTCCAGCGTGATGTAGGCGCTTTGAGTCGTGTCGTAGAGCCGACGGTTGGGGTATTTCTTGATAAGCCGAATTTCGGAGCTGGGTTCAGTATTTGGCATGATGCTCAATGTGTTTCATGTTATCGCAGTGCAGCATGATATATGTTGCAGGGTGGAGGGGCAACCGGCCCCGTGCTTAAACGAGAGCTTATGCACAAAAGTTCGTTGTCAGCGCAGATAGGCATGGTTTTTCCGCAGTTGAAAGCTGCGGTTGCTGCGCCGCAACACTGTCCTGTGGGTAGGTTTTAGTGTCTCAATACGGCAATTCGGCGGCGCTCATAGGTCCGTAGGGCGACTCGCGGGTTTTGTCGTGCAGTTCCATGCGGTAGTTCGTGAACGTTTCGACAGTTTTGCAGTGTAAGAAAGGGTTGCCCGACAATTGCTCAGTCATGGAGGCGCTTGCTCGGTCTCCGTAGTTGTGGCCGGGCAGGATCACGGCGTGTCCGGGGATGTCCTTTGCCAGCCGACCCAGGCTGCTGAACATCTGGGCGGCTGAGCCGCCTTTAAGGTCGCAGCGGCCGCAGCCCCAAGTGAACAGTGTGTCTCCTGCGATAAGGTGCTCGTCCAATAGAAAGCAACTGGAGCCGGGGGTGTGACCGGGTGTTATCAGTACGCGGGCACGCGTCTCGCCTATTTGCAGGGTGTCGCCGTCGCTGAAGATCAGCGCATCCGCAGGTGTATCGCTCCAGAACTCGGCTTCCGGCTGGCTGATGTGCAGCGGCAGTTCGCGGTCCTGGCGCAGGGCTTCGACCGCGTTGACGTGATCAAAGTGCGAGTGGGTCAACCAGATCGCACTGATCTCGCCAGCGCTTTCACTGGCCATTTGCCCATACAGCGCTGCATCCCAGGCGGGGTCGATGGCGGCGCTCAGGCCGGTGGCCTTGTCTGTCAGTAGGTACAAAAAATTTTCATAGGGGCCGTCGTGGGCGTGCACAGCGATGGTGTAGCTGTCAGTCTCGATCATGATCCGGTTCCTTGGGCTGCTGTCGTGCATTGTATCGGTCTTTGGCGTCGCCGCCAAAGCAGTGTACGGCGTTGTATTGACTATGATTAAGTCATTATTAGCCCTAGAAAAAATTTTATGTGCAAAAGACCACTCTCGCTGTTGTTGCTGGCGGTCATGATGGCGGGTTGCGCGACATCGCCGCAGCGGCAAGTCGCGGCGTCTGCGGATGCTGTTGGCCGGGTTCAGCCCTTGTCTAAAGCGCAGCTGTATTTTCTGGAAGTGGCGTTGCAGAGTGAGTTCGGCAGTACCGAGCAGTTGATTCGGCGCTGGGAACGGCCGTTGCGCCTGTACATCGACGGCCATAAACCGCCCGAATTATTGGCCGAGATGCACACTGTAGTCGAAGAGCTGCGTCAGCTGTTGCCGAGTCTGGACATAGGCTGGGCGCAGAGCGCTCAAGCCGCGAATGTGCTGGTGTTTTTTGGCCCCTACAAAGAATACGCACAACGCTACGCGCCCAAGGCGCGCGAGAGGCTGCGGCGAAATTGGGGTTATTTTACGGTGCAGTGGTCGATCAATGAGCGCGGCATAAAAAGCGCGTCTCTCTACGTTGATACAGACAGGGCGCGCGATGACGATCAGCGCGCGCATCTGTTACGCGAAGAATTCACTCAGGTGCTGGGCTTGATGGCGGATTCGAAGCGCTACCCCGACAGTATTTTCTACCAGCATTGGTCGACCACGACGGCTTATAGCGAGCTCGATAAGCA
>JAWSVD010000251.1:0-5581 GCA_033852095.1 Granulosicoccaceae bacterium
GCTTTGCGGGTGGGATCTATGACCACCACACCCAACTGACGCGCTTTGGGGCTCGAGATTATGATGCGAGCGTAGGACGCTGGACAGCCAAGGACCCGATTGGCTTTGCGGGTGGCGATGTGAATCTGTATGGCTATGTGGCTGTTGATCCGGTTAATTTTGTGGATCCTAGTGGAGAAGTTTCCCAGCATGCAGTTAATTTCTGGGCAGGATTTGGTGATGCGATTACTTTTGGCGGTACGGACTGGATAAGAGATCAGCTTGGCAGTAACGCTGCTGTAGACAAATGCTCTGGCGCATACTCAACCGGAGAAACTACAGGTACTGCAGTAGGGTTTTTGACTGGAGGTTCCGGCGCAGCTAGAGCATTCGGCTGGACAGTTAAGGCTAATCGGTATAACCGTGGTGGCGGCGGTGTTAACGCCTACAAAAACGGTGAAAGGCGTTTTGGAATTGACCGACACAGTTTCAAGCACAATGGAGTTGAAAAAACACGACTTCACTACCACAGAGGTAAGACAAAGAGTCAACGAAAGAAACATCGACCATATCAAGGAGGCTGGTAGTGAACGGAACAAAACCTCTATTTCCTATTCAAGTTCATTTCCAAGAAGACAATGAGACGTGGATACTGGAGAATGAAACCGAGGTCGGAAATAACCTCGAATGGTTTGACAGCGAAGACCCAGATGAGAATGTACTTGTCACAGATAGCAACGGTCAAATATTAATCTTGCAAGTTGAAAAGCTTGCTATCAAAAGAATAGAGATCAAATAAGTGCAAAAACAAGTAAGAAGCACGAACAAACGGCGGGGCCAAGTCTACGGCGCCGGGGTCTACCATCGAATTCGTGTTCTCAAGGATTCCAGTGGCCGGTTTTGAGAAGCACGACCAGCAGAGTGGAAGTTCATGCCCAAGTTTGCTAGTTTAACAATTGTGACAGGGGTGTGGCTCACGGGGTCGGTGGCGCATTTATGTGTTCACTGGAACTGAATTGCCGCCCTTGTCGCTCTGCATCATTCGCCTGTAGTCATCCGGATTGGTGCCGATCATTTTTGATTGTGGCTCTGCCAGTAGACGTGACCTGCGAGTGAGTATTTTTTAGCTTGCAGGAGCTTCGCTTATGCAAAATCTACATACCCCACCTCCGCTCGAGATTCTTGTCGGCATTGATATTGGCGGAAGCCAACACAGCATCGCTGTCGGCCTGTCTGATGGTGCATTGCTCGACGAGTTTGATATAGACCATCGCCCCGATAGTTTTGGGTCAAGCGCCGGGGTCAAGTCTAGCGGAGATATTGGGGGTCAAGTCTCAACTAATGCTATTTAGAATTCTCAATGGATATTTTTTATAATAATTCACATGAATTTTTACAACATCGATACCCGAGACAAACTCGGCCGCATCACCACCCGCACCGACAGGAAATCGGGGTCAGGGAAATCGGGGTCAGTTCCAACATCACAACAAACCATGTTCAACGGTTTCGCTCTTGCAAGAACAACACATGACCTCCACCAACATCGATACCCGAGACAAACTCGGTCGCATCGCCACTGCCATATCGGTGGACGCACAGGATCGCCTGCTCACCAGCGGCGATACCAGCTACAGCTATTCGTTAAACGGCGAGATGCAAAGCGCCGGGGTCCAATGGGCGCCGGGGTCAGGCCTAGTATCGGCGCATTTCAATTCGCGTATCCTTGGACCGAGCGGACTGTAGCGGAGAGATTTTTGCAAACCCAGTGCATGGCTTTCTACACCATCGATACCCGAGACAAACTCGGCCGCATCACCACCCGCACCGAGACCCTCGATGGCGAGACGGTTGTCTATGCCTATGACTACGACCTAGCGGGCCGCTTGGCCAGCGTCACCGAGGACGGCGTCGAGACTGAAACTTACAGCTTTGACGCCAACTCCAATCGCACTAGTTCTACAGTACGCGGTGGAACCACCGCCGCCACCGTGGACACACAGGACCGCCTGTTCACCAGCGGCGATACCAGCTACAGCTATTCGTTAAACGGCGAGTTGCAGAGCAAAACCGACAGTGGCGTCACCACCACCTTCGACTACGATGTCTTCAGCAACCTCTTGTCAGCCACCCTGCCCGGCGACATCACCCTCAACTACGTGGTCGATGCCCAGCACCGCCGTATCGGCAAAAAGGTTAACGGCACCTTGGTGCAAGGCTTCTTGTACCAGGATCAGCTCAACCCCATTGCCGAGTTGGACGGTGACAACAACGTCGTCAGCCGCTTTGTATATGGCACAAGGCCCAACGTACCCGACTACCTGATCAAGGACGGCAAGAACTACCGCATCATCGCCGACCACCTCGGCAGCCCGCGTTTGGTGGTCGATACCGACACCGGTGAAGTTGTCCAGCAAATAAGCTACGACACCTTCGGCAACATTCTAGAAGACAGCAATCCTGGTTTTCAGCCCTTTGGATTTGCCGGTGGCATCTATGATCACCACACCGAGCTGACACGGTTTGGGGCACGGGATTATGATGCATCCGTAGGACGTTGGACGGCTAAGGACCCGATTGGCTTTGCGGGTGGGGATGTGAATCTGTATGGGTATGTGGCGGTTGATCCGGTTAATTTTGTGGATATGACCGGCAGGGCAATGTGGGGGGTGTCCGTTGGCGGCGGATACTTTAATGAGGGCGGAGGTGGCGGCGCACTTACATTTGCATTTGATTCCAAGGGAAATTTCACTGTCGTCGGCACAACGGAGCTAGGGATCGGCGTCGGAGGTGGTGACGGCTTCGCACGTTTAGTCGGTGGAAGTGGAGATGTAAGCAGCCTCTTGGGCCTTGGCAGTTCAATATCAGCCGGGGCCGCTGGAGTATCCGGGTCATGGACAGTTCCACTACCAACGGATATTACGGGGCTTACGAATGAACCTGACTGGATAGGCGAGATAGGGGTTGGCAGCGCTGGCGCAGGCATTTCTGGCACAGGGACATACGGTTTCTCGGTCTTCTGCTCGACGTTACTGGGTGATACCGGCCGCTGGTGGGGAAACTACCTTTACGATACATTAAACTGATGACCATTTTTATAATCATTTTCATCATAGCGTGCTACACGCTCGCCACTCGAAACGCATTCAGAAATGACCACCAATGGATACAACTATCGAAATCACTTGCACCTACTGGTGCTTTGCGGAACCCTATTTTACTGACGCTAGAGCGTGGCGTATTCAGGGTTAAAATAGGGGTCAGCCTTTTGAGTCTAGCGACAAGACACCCTATGGCTATTCAACTCACAGAGCATGGTGTCATCATTCAGCAACACAATTTTTTGCACCGAAATGGCGGTGAGGCCATTGAACTTAAGTGGGACAGCTTATTAATCGTGAAGAAACGGTATTTTATTCGACTGAAAATACTGGAATTAAAACACGACTCTATCGATAAGGTGTTTTCAATTATGTGCGTTACCAAAAAGGCAGAAAGGACTCTTGATGAAATAGTAAGAAGATCCATCAACCGCCAAGGCTATGAACGCAGCTAGGCGAGGGAACCACAGGCGCCGGGGTCAAGGCTAGTATCAATGCATTTCAATTCGCATAGGCTAAGACTGCGCGAGCTGTAACGGAGAGCTTTTTGCAAACACTGTGCATGGCTTTCTTCAACATCGATACCCGAGACAAGCTCGGCCGCACCGAGACCATCAACGGCGTGACGGTGGAACACGGCTATGTGTACGACTTGGCGGGCCGCTTGGTCAGCGTTACCGAGGACGGCGTGGAGACTGAAACTTACAGCTTCGACGCCAACTCCAACCGTATCTCGAGCACCGTACGCGGCATCAGCACCACTGCCACCGTGGACGAGCAAGATCGGTTGCTGACCCATGGCAATATGGGCTTTGAGTACACCTTGAATGGCGAGCTGAAGAGCAAGACCGAAGGCGGCGTGACCACCACCTTCGACTACGATGTCTTTGGCAACCTGCTCAGCGCCACCCTGCCCGGCGATATCACCCTGGACTATGTGGTCGATGCTCAGCACCGCCGTATCGGCAAGAAGGTAAACGGCACCTTGATACAAGGCTTTCTGTACCAGGACCAGCTCAACCCCATTGCAGAACTCGATGGCGACAACAACGTCGTCAGTCGCTTTGTTTATGCGACACGACCGAACGTCCCCGACTACCTGATCAAAGACGGCAAGCACTACCGCATCTTGGCCGACCACCTTGGCAGCCCGCGTTTGGTTGTGGATGTCGAGACGGGTGAAGTTGTTCAGCGCATTGACTACGACACCTTCGGCAATATCCTCAACGACAGCAACCCAGGTTTTCAGCCCTTTGGCTTTGCGGGTGGCATCTACGATCACCACACCCAGCTGACACGGTTTGGCGCGCGGGATTATGATGCGTCTGTGGGAAGGTGGACAGCGAAGGATCCGATTGGGTTTGCCGGTGGGGATGTGAATCTGTATGGGTATGTGGGGGTTGATCCGGTTAATTTTGTGGACCCTAGTGGCTTGGCATGGTTTCGGCCTAATGACCATGACTATACCGTCGGCAGAGATGCGATACCGCATTTCGGTCCCGGAGACCCTATTACCAGTACATTAGAGAATTATGTTCCAGCAATGCATGAGATGGGTGTACTTCACGATGCTCTTGTAGGTGATTTAGTTTCTAAGGGAACACCCGATTCCATCGCAAATGTACCAACAATGTTCTATTCATATATGGCTGTTTTTTTCCTAAACCTTTATGGAGATGGACTGACCCACGATCATGGAAGTAACTGCCCCTCCTCATGACTAATTTTAAAATAATGTGCACGGTAATTCTTACAACCAATCTATTTGGTTGCGGCAACGGAGAGTTCAAATCGTCAGAAGATGAAACGGGCCTTGTTGATGAAGTATTTGTTTTCGTGGAAGCAGTAAATATTTATGGTGTTACCGTTGAGCTTGATGCGAATATGAGCGTTGATTATTACACAATTGTCGGATTTCCAGGCATTTCTGGACCAGAGATTTTGACAAAAACGATTCTGCCAATAGGGGAGACATTCAGAGTTCTAGGCATACAAGAGTGCGTAAACTGCTTCCCTTTTTCGCCTGTTAAACGAGCTTTGATTGAGGTTATTTCAAATGAAAACTATTCCGGAGAAACTGTGGTCATAGATTTCGACAGATTTGACATGCGCCATAATGATTTTTTCAAGACACAATAAAGTCACTTCTGAGCGCGCCGGGGTCAGGTCTTGAATCGGTGCATTTCCATTCGCATAGGCTTGGACTGCGCGAGCTGTAGCGGAGAGTTTTTTGCAAACCCAGTGCATGGCATTCTTCCACATCAATACCCGAGACAAACACGGCCGCATCACCACCCGCACCGAGACCCTCGACGGCGTGACGGTGGAACACGGCTATGCATACGACCTGGCGGGCCGCTTGGTCAGCGTGAGCGAGGACGGCGTGCAGACTGAAACTTACAGCTTCGACGCCAACTCCAACCGTATCTCGAGCACCGTACGCGGCATCAGCACCACTGCCACCGTGGACGAGCAAGATCGGTTGCTGACCCATGGCAATA
>JAWSVD010000252.1:0-6449 GCA_033852095.1 Granulosicoccaceae bacterium
CAGGCGCCTCCGCGGCATGCCTAACAAGTAATCAGCAGGTTCATTGATGCAGAAAATTCGCGGCAGCTGCCATCCCACTAACTCCCTTGTGGGGTAAACGGGGCGCGCAGCCTGAGTTGCGCAGGCTTGACGGGAAACAGGGCGGGAAGTGTCTGAGCGAAGCGAGTTTTTGATTTGCCCCGTCAGCCCGAGCAACGCAGTGGTTTTGCGCAGCAAAATGGCTCCGCGGGATGGCTTTTGGGAACGATTAGCATTAAAAGTGACTCGCCGCCCGGCGAGAGAGGGCATCGAAGCCATTGGAGAAATCATCGGCAATCAATACCAAACACCCTCAATTCCCAAATTTAACGACGTAGCAAGGCCTCAAGCCTTGTTTGGTCAGCTTAGATACCCCAATAAATCTGCCTCACATGGGGACTGAACGCGGATGCGCTGCGCTTATACCGCCCTACAAAAGCCGCTTCGATACAAGCTACCTCAGGCCCCGTACGGCAGATCAGCCGCAGACATTTTTTACGGCACTGCCCTGCACTTTTGCTGCGCCCTAGCGCGACATTGTCAGAATAAATTCTGACCTACATTGGTTTGCTTAGATCCCCGCCAGTAAAACCCATTGCATAATCATAATTTATTGATAAACTAAACTCATAACAAAGCTAAATAGCCAATACCATGAACTTGCCAACCGACCTACTGCGTGCTTTCGTCACTGTGGCCCAAGAGGGCTCTGTCACCGCCGCGGGGGAGATACTGGGTCGTTCACAACCGGCAATCAGCCTACAAATCAAACGCTTAGAGGATTTGCTCGAACTCTCATTGTTCCAGCGCGGCAACCGCCGGCTGACCCTGACCGAGAAGGGCAAGACGCTCTACGAGTACGCTGATCACATGCTGAGCATCAACGACGAGGCGCTGAACCGGCTGACACGGCCTTCCTTGGACGGCAATGTGCACTTGGGACTACCCAACGAGTTCGCTGTTTCTTTTCTGCCGGTGATCCTGCGCCGCTATGCCCTCACCCATCCGGAGGTGACGGTGCAGGTGAGCTGCGACCTGTCGGTGAATTTGCAGTCGCGCCTGGCCGAGGGGGAGTTCGACATGGTGCTGGCGCTGGAGGGCGATAGGCCCTTGTCGAGCAGCGTGTGCAGCTGGCGTGAGGAGGTGGTCTGGGCGGGCGTCGCTGGCAGTCAGGCACACCGCACCCACCCGCTGCCGCTGATCGTGGCGCCCGAGGGCTGCGTGTACCGTCAGCGCATGCTGCAGACCTTGGACAGCCAAGACCGCGAGTGGCGCATCGCCTACTCCAGCCCCAACTTCAGCGGCATCAAGGCCGGTGTGGTGGCGGGCTTGGGCATCACGGCGATCGCGCGCAGCACCTTGGCCGATGGTTTTAAGATACTCGGCGCCAAGGAGCACCTGCCTGCGCTGCCCAATGTGCGCATGTGCTTATTGCAGGCAGACGATGCCCTCAGCCCCGCCGCGCAGCGGCTGGTGGAGCACATCAGCACCCACGTAAAACCCGCCACACAAGTCACTGCAGCGGCTGCACATTCATAAGCAATTAGCCCCTAAGGCTGTTCAAGCAATCAATACGCCCTGCTGGCCGCACTGACGCGGCCGCAAGCACCCACATCAGGACCGAAGTCATGAGCAACGAAGAACTGTTAAAAACACCGCTGTACGAGCTGCACGTGGAATTGGGCGCGAAGATGGTGGGCTTTGCCGGTTACGCCATGCCGGTGCAATACCCGCTGGGCATCATGGGCGAGCACAAGCACACCCGCGCCAAGGCTGGCTTATTTGATGTGTCGCACATGGGCCAGGTGATTGTGCGCGGCGACAACGCAGCGCAAGATTTCGAGACACTGGTGCCGGTGGACATCGTCGGCATAGCCCCGATGACCCAGCGCTATGCGCTGTTCACCAACGAGCAAGGCGGTATTGAGGACGACCTGATGGTCAGCAACGCGGGCGATCATTTGTTTGTGGTGGTGAACGCGGGTTGCAAAAACGAAGACCTAGCGCGCATGCAAGCGGGCCTGCCCAACTGTGAAGTGACTGCAATTGAAGGCCGCGCCCTGCTGGCGCTGCAAGGCCCGGCCGCCGCGGCGGTGATGGCGCGACTGGCACCCGAGACAGCGGACATGGTGTTCATGGATTGGCGCCCGATGAACATTGCCGGCATCGATTGTTTTATTGGCCGCGCCGGTTACACCGGTGAAGACGGCTTTGAGGTATCCGTGCCCTCGGCCGATGCCGATGCTTTTGCACGCAAGCTGTTGGCGGAAGAGGAAGTCGAGGCGATTGGCTTGGGCGCGCGTGACTCACTGCGTTTAGAAGCCGGCCTCTGCTTGTACGGGCATGACCTAGACAGCAACACCACCCCCGTGGAAGCGAGCCTGCTGTGGGCGATGCAGAAGGTGCGGCGCGCCGACGGAGAGCGCGCAGGGGGATTCCCAGGTGCAGAGGTGATCTTCAAGCAGCTGGCGGAAGGCGCAGCGCGCAAGCGTGTTGGACTGACTGTTACCGGCCGTGCGCCGGTGCGCGAGGGCGCGGAGCTGCAGGACTTGGAAGGCAATACCATTGGCACAGTCACCAGTGGTGGTTTCGGCCCCACGCTGGAGGCGCCAGTGGCCATGGGCTACGTCAGCACCGAACACGCCAAGATAGGCACTGAACTCAAAGCGATAGTGCGCACGCGCGAGATATCCGTCACCGTGGCGAAGATGCCGTTGGTGCCACAGCGTTATCACCGCGGTTAAAAAAAACCTATAGATCGGACGGGCTCTTTGAGGGGCCGCCCCTGTTTCCCCCAAACATTTTTAGTGAAAGGAATACTGCAATGAGCATCAAATACACTGCTGATCACGAGTGGGTCAAAGTCGAAGAAGATAACGTTGTATTGATCGGCATCACCGATCACGCCCAAGAGCAGCTGGGCGATGTTGTGTTTGTGGAACTGCCCGCGATGGACAGTGAATTTGCCCAGGGCGAAGACATCTCGGTGATCGAATCGGTCAAGGCAGCCAGCGAGCTCAAAGCGCCGGTCAGCGGCACTATTGTGGCGGTCAACGACCTGCTTTCGGATGCACCGGAGACGGTCAACGACTCGCCGATGGAAGACGGTTGGTTTTGCCGCATCAAACTGAGCGAGCCCGCCGAGCTGGACGAGCTCTTGGACGAAGACGCCTACATGGCAACACTGGATTAGGAGCCCCGACGTGACTGAACGCACTTTATTCGAACTGGAAAACAATCACGACTTTATCGGTCGGCACATCGGTCCACGCGAGAGCGAGAAGACCGCCATGCTCGGACGCCTGGGCTATGAGGATATGGCTGCGTTCATCAAAGACGTGGTGCCCGCGAGCATTCTCGAGGCAGAGCCCATGGCCCTGCCCGGCGCGCAGACAGAGCAAGCGACCTTGGCGCGCATCCAAGAAATCGGCGATTTGAACGTACTGAAGAAATCCCTGATCGGCATGGGCTATTACAACGCGATCACCCCGCCGGTGGTGCAGCGCAACGTGCTGGAGAACCCCGCCTGGTACACGGCCTATACGCCCTATCAAGCGGAGATATCCCAGGGCCGTCTGGAGGCGATTCTCAATTTCCAGACCATGATCAAAGACTTGACCGGCATGGAGATCGCCAACGCGTCTCTGCTGGACGAGGGCACCGCCGCCGCCGAAGCCATGACCATGGCGCAGCGTATCAGCCGCAGCAAGGCCACGCAGTTTTTCATCTGTGAAAACGTCTTGCCGCAGACCATCGCAGTGATCCAGACCCGCGCCAAGCCGCTGGGCATTGAGATCGTGATCGGTAATCACCGCACTGATCTGATCGCGGAGAACTGCTTTGCCGCGCTGTTCCAATACCCCGGTGTGAACGGCTCCGTGCTCGATTACAGCGAGGCGGTGACCGCCCTGCACGCGCACAAGGGCCTGGCGATTGTCGCCACGGATCTGCTCGCACTGACCCTGCTCAAGCCCCCCGGCGAATGGGGTGCGGATATTGTGATCGGCAACAGCCAGCGCTTCGGTGTGCCGCTCGGTTACGGCGGCCCGCACGCGGCCTTTATGGCGACATCCGACAAGAACAAACGCTCCATGCCCGGCCGCCTAATCGGTGTGTCAGTGGACAGCGCCGGAGACCCGGCCCTGCGCATGGCGCTGCAGACCCGCGAGCAACACATCCGCCGCGAGAAGGCGACCAGCAACGTCTGCACCGCGCAGGCACTGTTGGCGGTGATGGCGAGTTTTTATGCGGTGTTTCACGGCCCCGAGGGGCTGAAGCGCATCGCGCTGCGGGTGAACCGCCAAACGGCCCTGCTGGCCAGCGCGCTGGAGAAGCTGGGTTACGGTCTCACCAACAGCGGCTACTTTGACTCCCTCACCGTCGAGACAGGCGACAAGACCAGCGCACTGCACGCCGCTGCCCGCGCCGCCGGTTATAACCTGCGTGAAATCAGCGATAACAAGCTTGGCTTGTCATTGGATGAGACGGTCACGCGCGATGATCTGTGCGAGCTGGTGGCTGTGTTTGCCCAAGGCGCTGACATAGATCTAGACTTGGACGCTGTGATCGACTGCACCCTGCCCGCCGATTTGCAGCGCGAGAGCGACTACCTGACACACCCGGTGTTTCACCGCTACCGCAGCGAGACGGAGATCATGCGCTACATGCGCGTGCTGGCAGACAAGGATCTGGCGCTGGACCGCGCCATGATCCCGCTCGGCTCGTGCACCATGAAGCTGAACGCCGCCACCGAGATGATGCCCGTCACTTGGGACAATTTCGGCAAGATGCACCCCTTTGTGCCGCTGGATCAGGCGCAGGGTTATCAGACCTTGATCGCCGAGCTGGAGCAGATGCTCTGCGTCTGCACCGGTTATGACAATATCTCCCTGCAGCCCAACGCCGGCTCGCAGGGCGAATACGCGGGCCTGCTGGCGATACAGGGTTATCACCACAGCCGCGGCGATGCGCAGCGCACCGTGTGCTTGATCCCCAGCTCTGCCCACGGCACCAACCCCGCGTCTGCCGTGATGGCTGGCCTGAAGGTGGTGGTGGTGGCCTGCGATGCGGCGGGCAACGTGGACATGAACGACCTAAAAGCCAAGTGCGAGAAGCACAGCGCCGAGCTGTCGTCGATCATGATCACCTACCCTTCCACCCACGGTGTGTTTGAGGAGCAGGTACGCGAGGTTTGCGCCCTTGTGCACGAGCACGGCGGCCAGGTGTACATTGACGGCGCCAACATGAACGCGCAGGTGGGGCTGTGTGCGCCCGGCCACTTCGGTGGAGATGTCTCGCACCTGAACCTGCACAAGACCTTCTGCATTCCGCACGGCGGCGGCGGCCCGGGCGTCGGCCCCATCGGTGTGCGTGCACACTTGGCGCCCTTCCTGCCGGGTTACGCGGTGATCGACGCCGAGAATGCACCCGCGTTGATCGGCCCCGTGTCGGCGGCCCCCTGGGGCAGCGCCAGCATCTTGCCGATCACTTGGGCCTATATCGCCCTGATGGGTGCCGAGGGTTTGACCGAGGCAACACGCAGTGCCATCCTCAACGCCAACTACATGGCCGCGCGGTTGGCGGATCACTACCCTGTGCTCTACACCGGTCGCAAAGGTTTTGTGGCACACGAGTGCATCATTGACCTGCGCCCGCTGAAAGACAGTTGCGGCGTGACGGTGGACGACGTGGCGAAACGCCTGATCGATTTTGGTTTCCACGCACCGACCATGTCCTTCCCGGTGGCGGGCACGCTGATGATCGAGCCCACGGAGAGTGAATCACTGCAGGAGATTGACCGTTTTTGCGACGCAATGATCGCCATACGCGACGAAATCCGCGATATCGAGGCCGGTAAGATTGAGCACGAGCAAAGCGCGCTGCACCATGCGCCTCACACGCTGAAAGTAGTGACCGCTGACGCTTGGGACCGCGCCTACACCCGCGCGCAAGCGGCATACCCGGTGGCCAGCTTGTATAAAAACAAGTACTGGGCTTCGGTGGGCCGCGTAGACAATGTGCACGGTGACAGACACCTAGTGTGCAGCTGCCCGCCCCTCAGCGATTACGAATAGCCACGGAGAGACCATATGAACACCACATTGATCGTCACGGTACTGGCCACTGATCGGCCAGGTATCGTCAACACTCTCTCTGAGGCGCTGGTGGCGCACAACGCCAACTGGATTGACAGCCGCATGTCGAATCTGGCGGATAAGTTCGCAGGTTTGGTGCAGATATCGGTGCCCAGAGACCAGCTAGAAGGGCTCAAAGCCAAGCTGCAAGCGCTGCACGACGCGGACAACCAGATCAACTTCCTGATGGAGGAAGCGAGCCACGATGGCGCGGTTGCCGAATCAAAGTTGTTCTTGGAGCTGCTGGGTGCCGACCGCCCAGGCATCATCGATGACATCACCGGCACGCTGGCGAAG
>JAWSVD010000253.1:0-35667 GCA_033852095.1 Granulosicoccaceae bacterium
TCCTGTAGCGCAGCTTATTTGCGGTTTCCGATGAGCGATTGCATGCATGCAGCCAATGCGCATGCGACTTAGGGTTCAGCGTGAATTGTTGTCCTGAAAAACTGCGATGCTGTAACGACCGGGCCACTCGGATCTTTTCCAGCACTGGCATATACTCAAGCTGTAACTTCAACACGGTGAGATAACTTTGAACTCTTGGTACGCAGTGGCGCAGGACGGTGAGCTTGTTGGCATGTTCGACAAGAATTTGAGCCGAGCGGGGGAGGCCTACCTGATCGAAGAAGCTATTTATCAAGTGGCTTCTAATGTTGTGCTCTGCGCAGAGGCGGGCTCGGCATTGCACCAGGTGCTGTCACAGTTTCAAAAGTTGGGTATTGACCCGGCTCACCCGGACAAATGCACCGAGGAGGCTGCTGCACTGATGCGTGCACCGGGCCTAGACGATCCTACATTGCAGGATCTCGAGAGCATTGCTTTCGTCACCATCGACAACGCGGACTCGCGCGACTTGGATCAAGCGCTCTATCTGGAAGCCACGGCGGCGGGCAGCCGAGTGCTCTACGCGCTGGCAGACGCCGCCTACTACGTGCGGCCGGGCTCGGCGCTGTTCACTGAGGCACTGCAGCGCGGCGTAACCTATTACGCCCCGGGCATGGCCGCACCTATGTTGCCACCGGCGCTCAGTGAGGGCCTGATCTCGCTCAACCCCGACGTATTGCGGCGTGCGCTAGTGTTTGATATCAGCCTCGATAACGCGGGCGAAGTCTGCAGCACGGCGGTGTATCAGGCGCGTATTCGCAGCCGGGCGAAGATCAGTTATGACGGCGTACAAGCTTGGCTCGACGGCCGCGCGCGCGGCGAGTCGCACGACTGGGATCAGCTGCCCTTTGCCAGCAGTCTGGCGCAGATGGTGGTGGTCGGTGAGCAGCGCATGGCGCTGGCGCGTGAGCGCAACGTGGTGGAGCACAACCGGCGCGAAGCGCAGATGAGCATCGACCCTGAGGACAACAGCAAGTTTCGCCTGCGCATGCGCGACCGCAACGACGTGGAGCGCTACAACGAACAGATTTCCTTGCTCTGCAACATGGAAGGTGCGCAGCTGTTGTTGCGTCAGCAAAAGCTCAGCGACGATTTACAAGCAGTGTTCAGGGTGCACCTGCCGCCGATTGCAGAGCGCTTGCAGAAGTTACAGCGAGCGCTGGATGCGATTTGTGATGCGCATGATCTGCAGGACCCGTGGCGCTGGGACGGCGAGCAGCTGTTGGCCGATTATCTTGAGTCGCTGCCCGTGGATGCAATCTACGCGCGGCTACGGCAGGCGGTGGGACGGCAGATCATGTTGATCAATCACGCCTCCGAATTTTCTGCCGAGCCCGGTCCGCACCACGCCCTGGGCGTGGACGGCTACGCGCGTTTCTCCTCGCCGATGCGCGAGATTGCTGGCATCTATACCCACAAAGAGTTTCTGGAGGCGCAGGGCACAATCAAAGCGCTCGACGTGAGCGAGGACGAGCTGCTGCGCGAGCAGGTGATCGCGGTGGCCAACAAGGCCAAGAAAGTGCAGCGCCGTTTGCAGAAGGGTTTCCAGCTGCACATCATCGAGCAATATTTGCGCGACGATCTCGCACTGCCGCTGCAGCAACGCCCGCTGCGAGACGCCACGGTCATGGGCATGCGCGGCACGCGCATCTATTTGGCGGTGGACGGTTTGGCGTTGGATCTCAAACTCTACGCCGGCGACCTAGAGCGCCATTGGGCTTGTCGTTATGAAGTCAGCGATATCGATGCCATACCCAGCGATCAAAGCGCGCCCAGTCTGCGTGTGGGTGACAGGGCCAAGCTTCGTGTGGGCAGCTGGGACGATAAACGCAATCGATTTATCCTCGAGCTGGTGCCGCGCAGCCGTGATTGACGCGTCAAGCGCTGTTTAAATGCAGGCCTATTCGCCAGTTGTCGCGAAACCCGCCAGCGCAAAGCAGGCGGTTTGCGCGTAGCTGCTGCGACGGGTGTACAGGCCCTTGGTCAGCAGGCCAATGGCGCCGCTTTTGTGTTTGATGTTCTCGGTGTTGTACACCTTGTCGCAGGCGTGCCCAAGCTCCATGCCCCCATCTATCAGGGCGGCAATCGCTTCGGGCAATGGCATGCTTGCGCTTCTCGATTGGCTGCAGCTGCCATCGGTGCGCTCAATGTATATCCAGGCGAAGGTCGAGAGCTGCTCATGCAGTGTATCAACGCCACCCTCCAGGCCAATCCAGTAGTCCGCTTTCGGTCGTTGCTCCGCTGCGGCGCTCACGCGGTTGCGTGCACCGCGCCAAGTCTCCTCGTCTGTCATCGGTTGATCCGCGACCCCCGAGGGCACGGATAAGCCCTCTACGGTACAGTCTAGATCCGGATAGAACGCGGTAAAGGCGTCTTCTACTGCGCCAATTTTGACAGGATTTTTTGAGCAGACGACGATGTGCACAGCGAGCTTTCTCCAGATTTAATGTACGGCTTGGCCGTGATGGCACTAAGGACAGAGGGATAGTAGCAGAGTTGGGGCGGGGTCTAGATAGGGAGGGGCGAGACTGCCGAAGCCCGAGTGGCTTCGGCTGAGAGGGGAGTCGGGATACTGAAGATCCCGACGTCCTCGTTGATTCGGCCGCGTGGCGGCCGAATCTGGCTGGATTAGTTGGTGTCGGGCTTGCCGAAAAAGGGTTTGTCTTTTCGGTAGTCGTCGACCCGGCGCGCAGCGAGCAGGAAGAACATGCCGCAGAGCATCAGGATGGCCACGCCGTAGATGGGCAGCGTGAAGTCGCCACGGCCTTCCGCGACTATGCCCGTGACAATGGGAGACAGCACTTGGGCAATGCAGTAGCCCAGTGTCAGCTGCGCCATGACCTGGCTGGATTTCTCTCGGTAACGGCGACCGACCGTGGCCAGTGTCAGTGAGACGATGCCCAAGAAGCTGAAGCCGAATAACACGGAAGCGGCGAGTGTTCCACCGAGTGACGCTGTGTTAGCCAGCACCAGATTGCCCACCACGTTGACGAGAAAGGCAAGGATCAGGGCGTCGAGGTAGCCGTGGCGTTTGGCAAACCACTCCCAGATGATGGGCGCGGGCGTTGCTGCCAGGCCGACCACCAGCCAGATGCGTGCACCCATGCCTGGCAGGGGCTGCAGCTCGGCCATCAAGGAGGTGAAGGTGACGTTCATGGTGTTGCTGAAGCCAGCAAACAAGTAGGCGCCCTGCATCAACCACAACCAGCGCTGCGAGGGCACGGCGTGGAAGTGGGGGACTTCCTTCAATTCATCGACGTGCACAGACTTGATGTTTTGCGGCATCGGTATCAACGCCAAGGACGGCACCAGCAACATGGCGGCAAACACCGTCAACACCAGCCATATCACGCGCCAGTTCAACTCCAGCACATTGGCGAGCAACTCAACGGACAGGGCACTGAAAACGATGCCCAGGCCCATGCCGCTAAAATACACACCCAGGCGGATGCTGTGGCCACGCTGGGATAACCAATTGACGATCAAACCCGCGCCGAACATAAAGCCCGCGGCAGCGGCCACCCCAGAGAAAAAGCGACTCAGGCCCCAGAGCAGTACGTGCTCGTGAAAGGACATCACCGCCGTGGCGATGACCGACACGACTAAGCCGTAGCGAAAGAAAAAATCTTTGAGCCGCAGGTCGGACACCAGCCAGGCAATGAAGAGGCCGGTGAGGTAGCCCATGTAGCCGATGCCAGCGAGCCAACCGGCTGCACTTGAGCTGAGGTTCACTTGGTTTTGCATCACCGGAATCATCGGCGTGAAGGCGTATCGGCCGAGCCCCATACAGAGGATCAGCGAGCAGATGCCTGCGAACAGGACGGTTTGACGGTTAGCCGTTATCACGAGGGGCTCCGGTGTGTTGTTGCAGTCGCGCTGCGAGTTCGTTGGGAGTGGTGCTGTGTCGCATCGCATCCACCAATTCACCGTCGCGGTTGACGATGAAAAATCGGGACGTGTGCAGGTATTCGTAATCGCCGCCGTCT
Organism: Granulosicoccaceae bacterium; assembly: GCA_033852095.1. Classification (GTDB taxonomy): domain Bacteria; phylum Pseudomonadota; class Gammaproteobacteria; order CALCKW01; family CALCKW01; genus CALCKW01. Next base: position 4,026 of record JAWSVD010000253.1, read on the forward strand.
TTGGACTCGGTTCGCTCGTAGAAGGCGCCGTAGCGCTGGGTCACCGCACTGATCGTGTCGGGTGAGCCTGCGAGTCCTAGGATTTGCGGGTGCCAGCTTTTGGTGTATTCGTCCAGCGCTGCAATATCATCACGCCAGGGGTCAATGCTGACCATCAGCGCTTGCACCTGCTCGCGGTCGGTCTCGGGCAGGCGTTCAAAGGTTGTGCTCAAAACAGACATCGAGGTGTCACAGTAGTTGTTGCAGCCCAAAAAGCCAAAATAGAGCACAACCACTTGACCGTGGAAGTCGGTGAGTGAAACAGGGCCCTGCGCACTGTTGAGGGTGAATTCCCCCCCCAGCTTGCCGTCCTCGTTGCCGAAGCCGCCCAGGGGTTGATGACTGTCACCCACCCACGCAGTGGCCAATCCACCGATGAAAAACGCCGCCAGCACGGGCAGGCCGTTGCGCAGCCAAAACGATGGCTTGAAGGCGGCTGTCATCAGTGACCCATCAACATGTTGTGGTTCATGTTCTGCATCACCCAGATCGAACCGATGATGAGTATGCCCACCAACGTCACCGCGAACACCGCGCTGATCACGTTCCACCACTGCTCGGAACTGGTGTTCATGTGCAAAAAGAAAATCAACTGCACAAACACCTGAGCGACAGCGCAGAAGAGGATGGTCGCGATGGTGGTCGAGCGTTCGAAATCACCCTCCATCACCATCCAAAAGGGGATGGCTGTCAGCACGATTGACAGGATCAGACCGACGATGTATTCGCCTACGCTGCCGTGTGCGGCACCGTGTTCATTGTTGCTGTGGGCCACTAAACCATCTCCATCAGGTAGACCACGCTGAACACGCAGATCCAAATTATATCGAGAAAGTGCCAGAACAAGCTCAGGCACATCAAACGCACTTTGTTGTCGGCAGTGATACCGTCGCGTCGCAGGTGGAACACGATCGCAACTAACCAGAGCATGCCGAAAAACACGTGCAGACCGTGTGTGCCGATCAAGCCGTAGAAGGCCGACCAAGCACCGGCGGACCAGGGCGTAGCACCGACATGGCTCAGGTGAATAAACTCTTTCACCTCCATGACCAAGAAGCCCAAGCCCAGCGCGAAGGTTGCGCCCAGCCAGATATACAGCTGGCGCTTGTTGCCCGCGTTCGCACCCAACATGGCCACGCCAAAGGTGAAGCTGGAGACCAACAGCAGAGCGGTCTCCATGGCGACGTAGTCGAGCTCGAAGAGTTCGATCGCCAGCGGTGCATCGACAAAGTTGCCGCGCAGCACCGCGTAGGTGGCGAAGATTGACGCAAACAAAAGGCAGTCAGTCAGGATGTAGATCCAAAAGCCAAAAATTGTGTCACCGCCCATGTCATGGTGGTGCTCTTCTTTGACGTAGCCTGTGTAGCCCTCTTCCGGTACGGGGCTTATAAAATCACTCACGTTCAGACCCTCACAGGCTTACGGTTGAGGATGTATTGCCCTGAGCAGGGTCTACATCGGGTTGGTAGTTACGGCCAAGGGCGTAGTCTTCCCAGCGCTTCTTCTCAATGGCTTCGATCTCCTCGACCGGCACCCAGTAGTCTTTCTTGGCGAAGAAGTTCCAGGCCAGAAAACAACCGATCATGGCCAAAAAGCTGATGATAGCCAGCCACCACACGTACCAAATCATGGCCAGGCCAAAGGGCAGGGACAACATGCCGATGCCGACACCTGCCCAGCTGTTGGTGGGCATGTGGATAGGTTCGTACTTCGGCGGGGGCTTGCCATCCAGACCGTGTTTTTTCAGATAAGTCAGGTGATCGCGGTCGCGCACATCGGGCAGCACGGCAAAGTTGTAGAACGGAGGCGGTGAGCTAGTGCACCACTCCAAGGTACGGCCGTCCCAGGGATCGCCGGTCCAGTCGCGGTTTTTGTCTTGGTCGCGGATGGCGGCAAATATCTGGTAGAGCTGAACCAAGATGGCGCACAACACAATAACGGCACCGCCGGCAGCGACCAGTAGCCAGAAATTCCAGACCGGGTTGTCGTAGTAGTTCAAGCGGCGCGTCATGCCCATAAACCCGAGGATGTAGAGCGGCATAAAGGCGACAAAGAAGCCGAGAGTCCACAGACCTGCAGCCCACTTGCCCAGCGTCTCATCCATGGTGTAGCCGGTGGCCTTGGGGAACCAATAGGCGATACCGGCGAAGAGACCGAAAATCACGCCGCCGATGATCACGTTGTGGAAGTGTGCCACCAAGAACAAGCTGTTGTGCAAGACGTAATCAGCTGCGGGAATCGCCAGCATCACGCCCGTCAAGCCGCCAAAGGTGAAGACCAGATAAAAGCCCATGGTCCACCACATAGTGGAGGTGTATTCCACCTGGCCTTTGTACATGGTGAATAGCCAATTGAACAGCTTCACCCCGGTCGGGATGGAGATGATCATCGTGGCGATGCCGAAGAAGGCGTTGACGCTGGCCCCGCCCCCCATGGTGAAAAAGTGGTGCAGCCACACACAGAAGGAGAGGATGGTGATGCACAGCGTAGCCCACACCAAAGAGGTGTAACCGAACAAGCGCTTGCGCGAGAAGGTCGCGGTCACTTCAGAGAAGACGCCGAAGGCGGGCAGCACGAGGATATACACCTCGGGGTGGCCCCAGGCCCAGATCAGGTTGACGTACATCATCTGATTTCCACCGCCAGCGGGGGTGAAAAAGTTGGTGTCGATGTAGCGGTCAAGTGTCAGCAGCGAAATACAGACTGTCAGTATCGGGAAGGCGACGGCGATCAGGATGTTGGCGCAGAGTGCTGTCCAGGTAAAGACAGGCATCTGCATCAGCTTCATGCCAGGTGCGCGCATGCGCAGGATGGTGACCACAAAGTTGACGCCCGAAATCATCGTGCCTATGCCCGATATCTGCAGCGCCCACATCCAGTAATCAACGCCCACCCAAGGGCTACTTTCAATGCCCGAGAGCGGCGGGTAGGCCAGCCAACCAGTCGCGGCAAATTCGCCCAAAAACAGCGAGATGTTGATCATCAGCGCGGCGCTGATAAAGAGCCAGAAGCTGAGCGAGTTCAGGAAGGGGAAAGCGACGTCACGCGCGCCAATCTGCAGCGGCACCACCAGGTTCATCAAACCGATGATCAGCGGCATGGCGACGAAGAAGATCATGATCACGCCGTGGGCGGTGAAGATCTGGTCGTAGTGTTCGGGCGGCAGGTAGCCTACCCCCGATTCACTGGAGACGGCGACCGCTTGTTGCGAGCGCATCAGCAGGGCGTCGGAGAATCCGCGCAGCAGCATGATGATCGCGGCGAGCACATACATGATGCCGATCTTTTTATGGTCGACCGTGGTCAGCCATTCGTCCCAGATGTACTTGAGTTTACCAAAATACAACACGGCACCGAAGATACCGATTGATCCGATCACCACTACCATGAAGGTGGTGAGCAGGATTGGGTCTTCGTAGGGAATAGAGTCAAGAGTGAACCGCCCCAGAATGGGGTGCGGGTCAGTGACAATGGTGTGGTTACTGGACATCAGTGTCCGCCTTCAGAAGTTTCATTGTTTTTTATGATGCTGTGCAAGACAGACTCGCTGCGGCGCTGCAAGCGCTGCTTAGAGACTTCACCCAGGCCACCGGCATACTGGTCGATGATGTCGCTGAACAGCAGCGGGTTATCGAGCGTGAAATAAGCGGGCGGCACGTCGCGGGTCTTCTCGCGCAGCTTGAGGTATTCCTCATCACCCAGCGCATCGGGGCTGGCCGCCACTTCTTGCACCCACTCATCAAATGCTTGATCGTTTGCCAGCGCATGGGCTTTAAATTTCATGCCCGAAAAGCCAAAGCCAGAGTAGTTGGCGGAAAATCCGTCGTACACGCCCTGTTGATTGGCTTTTAGGTAGAGCCTATTTTCCATGCCCGCCATGGCGTAGATTTGCGAGCCAAGGTTGGGGATGAAAAATGAATTCATGGCGTTGTCGGAGGTGATCAAAAACTGCACCTGCTGATCAACTGGGAAGGCCACCTCATTCACCGTTGCAATGTTCTGCTCGGGGTAGATGAACAGCCACTTCCAGTCCAGCGCGACAACTTGCACTACCAGGGCTGGCTTGTCTTCGTCGATGGGCTTACGCGGGTCCAGCGCATGGGAGCTGTACCAGGTGATGACACCGAGAATAAGGATGATCACCACGGGAATCGCCCAGACGTACGCCTCGATGGTATTTGAGTGTTCCCAGTCGGGCTCGTAGGGCTGTTTGCCATTGCCCTTGCGATAACGCCACGGGAAGACTATGCCCATGATGGTGACAGGTACGACCACAACCAACATGATTGCTGCAGTTCCGATGATCAACCACATGATGTCGGATGCGATCGGGCCTTTAGGGTCAAAAAGACGCCACTCACAGCCTGTGAGAAATAGCGGCATAAGCCCTAGCGAAAGACGCTTAAGCACATGGTCTCCTTGTTATTTGCTGGTGCAGTTTAGTGCTGGTTATAAGAATTATTTTGACTATTCAAAGTGATCAAATAGCTAAGCGCCAGATGTTAAGTGATGAACCGAGTACGGTAAAGCACAAAGCGTAGATCAATTGCGAATAACAGAGGGGGGCAAAGGATTTTACATCCTGTTTGGGTCTTGAATTGTTGGAGCACGCTTATAATGCATACTAGATATAAGCTGCCTAACAGACCGTATGGGTCTCTCGGCAGTAGCTGCCTAGACAGATCTGAGCAGATCGCAAAGTCACGATTTTTCGTGCACGCATCAGGCCAATTAAGTTAAATATAGCTTAGCGAGGCGTGTTTCTCAGGGCTTCTGGTCAGTAGGGGTCAGGCACACGCACACTTAATAACGCGGCCCACTTTTATAAGTGCCAACGCTCGGGGTTTTTTGGCTATCGGCAATGGCGCGCTTTTTCTGCATTATTATTCGGGCTTGCATGGCCTACATAGGCGTTTAGCATTCACCGAATTAATGCTCTCTATAATGGCGGCTGTTTTTTCTTGTATGAGAGCTATGCGTACGATTGTTCAAAAACGAGACAGTGCATGTACACCGTCATTCGATCAATCCGATGCGCTGAAAACCACACTGCCCTGCAACCATGTCTGGTAGAGGCTGATGTTCTCATTGAGTAATACGAAGTCAGCTTGATAGCCGGGTCGAATATAGCCGAGCTTGTTGTCGAGCTGCATAAATTGAGCGGGGTACTGGCTGGCCATGCGCAGTGCTTCTTCCAGCGGAATGCCCAAGCTGCTGACGCAATTCCGAACAGCGCTCACCATGTCGAGCGCCGAGCCAGCGAGCGTGCCGTCCGCTGTGCAACAGCGTCCCCCTGACACTGAGATGGTCTCGCCGTAGAGTTCAAAGCTCTCACAGTCTGAACCGACAGTTGCCATGGCGTCGGTCACCAGTAATATTTTTCCTTTGTTTTTGGCGGCGATGGAAACACGTGCAGTAGCGGGGTGCACATGATGGTCGTCGACAATCAGGCCAATGTAACTGTCGCGGTGTTCCAGCGCGGCGCCGACCACGCCAGGCTCGCGGTTTGTCAGCGGTGACATGGCGTTGTGCAAATGGGTAAAGCAGCTCAGACCCTCGGCCAAGGCTGCCCGTATACAGTCATAACTCGCCGCGGTGTGGCCGGCGCTGACCCTGATGCCGCGTCGGCTGAGCTCGGCGATGGCACCGGCTTGCATGTTCTCTGGTGCCACTGTTAACAAATAGTGTGCGGCGGGCATGCGCTGCAGCAACTCGTTCGTGTGCGCACTGAAGGGGCGAATCGATGCCGGATCGTGCACCCCTTTGCGAGCGACTGACAAGTGCGGCCCCTCAAGGTGGATGCCGAGTATACCGGGCAGGGTGTTGATAGCCGCTGCAACGGAGTTCACTGCACGTTCCATCGTCTCATCAGTGTCGGTGATCAGGGTGGGCAGCATGGCTGTGGTGCCGCCGCTCCAGTGGGCGCGGCGCATGCGGTCGAGTGTTGCCAGCGTAGGGGACTGATTGAACATCAGGCCGCCACCGCCGTTCACTTGCGTGTCAATGAATCCCGGCGCCAGTATTCGCTGCTGGCAGTCGTAGGGCTCCAGTTTTGCATCCAGATCCTTGGTGCTGACGATGTCGCTGATAAGGCCGTCTTCAATCACCAGCGACAGCTGCTTTTGCCAGCGATTATCGATGAAGGATTGGAAGTTGCTCAGGGCGATTTTCTTCATAGTGTTTTGGTTACTTTGGCGATATGGGCTGGCATATCTGGATTAAACCCACGCGCCCATGACAGTTGCTCGATCATTAAATAGGCGCATTGGGCCTGTATCATAAGAGTGCACCAAGGGTCTGGGGTTGCGGCGCTCGGCAAGTTGATGCAACCATCGACTGCCCGCTTAGCGACCAATAAGATAGGCGAGCCCGCGTCTCGAAGTCGCGAAATGGCGGCCTTTATGCTGTCACTGCCACTGTCGCCAGAGTCAAAAATAAGGACGGGTAAATCTGGGCCCGCCATCGCCAATGGACCGTGCAGCACCTCTGCAGCGCTGAACGATTCGGCGTGCAAGCAGCAAGTCTCTTTGAATTTGAGCGCTATTTCGTTGGCCAGTCCCAGGCCCGGGCCACGACCGAGCACCAACATGCTGCGGGCCTTTTTTAAGGGCTCGATTGAAGCGGTCCAATCGAGCCGTTGAGCACTTTGCATGTGATCGGGCAGGCTGTCGAGCTCAGTCAGAAGCTGGGCTGAAGATGTCCAATAAGCCAGCAACTGCATGGCGGCATAGAGTGTGGCGAGCCACGACTTGGTCGCCGCTACTGACTTCTCCGGCCCCGCCTGCAGGGGCAGCACATAGTCACAGTGCTGTCCTAGCGGTGTCGCTGAAATCTGGTTGATGAAGCCCACTGTCAGTGCACCAGACGCTTTTGCTGTCTTTGCGTATTGCACCAGGTCTGGGCTCTGGCCCGATTGCGAAATTAACAGTACCAGGCAGTCATCGAGACGGGTTTGTTTGCCATAGACCGAAAGCGTTGAAGGCGTGGCTGAGCTGCTGGCTATGCCGAGTGTCGTTTCGAGCAAATATCGGATGAACACACCGGCGTGATCCGAGCTTCCCCTGCCGCAACTTATCACCAATCGAGGAGGGCTCTGCTGGAGCTCTGAGATCAAAGGAGCGAGCAGCCCCGGTAGAGACTGCCGTTGTTCTCGAAGCCGGTCCGCGGTTTCGAGTGTTTCTTTGCGCATCTCTGAATGATCCACGGGTTGCATAAATAATCCTGTGCCGGACAACAGACCTAGGCCTGTGTTTTGGCTTCAACGAGGGGGTTCGACGGCCATTTCAGAGACAAAATCGTAGCTGTCTCCGCGGTAGTAAGAGCGGGTGAACTCAACGGCTGAACCGTCAGCTTTGAATGATTTTCTCTCGATGTACAGCACAGGACTGCCCGTTTCCACACGCAGAAACGTCGCTTGTTCAGCGTCACAGCTGACAGCGCGAAGCCTTTGGGTCGCGCGCACTGGGCGATTGTTTTGCCGGTCGAGGTAGTCATACAGGGAGCCGTTCAATAGCTCTGGTTCAGGGAGTAAAATACGGGGCAGCACCGCCAGCTCTAGCGCCAGTGCTTGGTCGTTGGCTGTGCGCAAGCGGTACAGCCGTGACACCTGGGCGTCTTCCGCCAGCTGCAGCGCTTGGCATTCCATTTCAGTGGCGATCCCCATGCTTCGATCGAGCCACAACATGCCGGAATTCAGTTGGCGGATACGCATGTCTTCGCTAAAGCTGCTGAGGTAATTGAGCGGTTGCACCATGCGGCGAGCGACAAATGTTCCCGCGCCTTGGCGCTGCACCAGCAAACCTTCGGCGGCTAGCTTCTGGATAGCCTTGCGCACGGTGACACGTGAAACAGACAGCGAAGTGGCGAGTTCTCTCTCACTCGGTAAGGCTTGTTCCTCGTCGGGTTGTTCGCTGGCAATGGCTTTGCGCAAGCCACGGGCGAGTTGCAGGTAGAGCGGGGTGCTGCTGTCCTCGCTGAGATCCACATGTTCGTTAATATACAGAGACAGGTTCATGCGAGCTCCAGACTGGTTAGAGGGAGACCTGCGGTGAGCAGGGCGCCGTCGAGGGCGTCTCCACGTGCAGTGCAAAGTAAAGAAATAATGTGCTTCGGAAGGTGCCGCAGGTAGACCGGCGCCAGGCCACCGAGCAGCGCAATTCTGCCCGTGCCGTGGCGCTCAACTGCGCGAATGAGTTGCTCCAGCTGCTCGCAACCGCATTGCACTAAGGCCATTGCCTGTGTGTCGCCGTGCTCTGCCGCCGAAAAAACAAGCGGTGCGAACTTGGCATAGTCGTTTGGCCGAGCCGATTGACTCCAGCGCAGCACATCCGCAGGTCGGTGAGAAAACTGATCGCCGATGGCACTGCTGATGGCTGAGCTCGGACACAGCCCATCCATCGCGAGAACCGCGATTTGAAGGGCTTGCTGACCTATCCAGGCACCGCTGGCTTGGTCTGAGATATCAAAGCCCCAGCCACCGTAGGTGCGTGATGCCTCTGGGCTTACCACCTGCGCACAAGAGCCCGTACCCACAATGACGACCGCTCCGCTGTGCCCTAGGTGAGCGCCGACGCAGGCGATATAAGCGTCATTGTTTATCTCACAGGTGGCAAAGAGTGTTTGGAAATGAGAAGTGCTCTCCAATTCTTCGCTGAGTACAGCCCCAGCCAGCCCCAGTCCCGCGTGTATTTGTTTGAGTGGGTAATTCTCCAGATCGGCCTCTTTGAGTGCACCCTCGGTGCAGGCCAAAATCTGCTCTATAGCAACGCTGGCACCGAGTCGAAGGTTCGCCGGTCCGGACTTCGCTTCGCCGATCACTTCTCCCGAGAGCTTTCGAAGGCGGGCGCGGCAGGTGCTGCCACCGGCGTCAATGCCAAGAAAAAGGGTCGTTGGGTCAATTCTGTTCATGTATAGAATCATACAAGGTCTTCTGGAAGATGTCTTCAATTGGTATTAAATAAAAGATACCAATATGTGAATTGGTTTGATGTTATGGGCAATAAGTGGCAGTATGTCGCCAGATTAAGCGCATTTGCGCAGCTAGACTGGCTTAGTGGTATCTAAATGGTGTTTTTTAATATGGCTGTTGAAGTAAGTGATACCGACACATCTGAAGGGCAGTGGTCTGGTATGGATCGCTGGGAGGGCAAAAGGTTATCCGAAGCGCTATTAAGCTCCCAAATGCGTTCTGTTGCCTGCGTGAGTCATGTCGCGGGCGAGCTGGCCACGGTTGGCGGGCTGCTCGCCGCGCGACTGCTCAGCGGAGCCGGGCGACTGATTTTCTGTGGTGCAGGTTCTGCCGGGGCGCAAGCGTGTTTGGATGGGATTGAGTTGCCTGGTACTTTCGGTTGGCCTAAGCATCGATTGGCTTTGTTATTAGCGGGCGGTATAGAAAGTTTTTTTGATCAGGGCGGTTTGTGTGAAGACAGTATCGAGTTGGCAATTGCCGATTTACAAGCGCTGGACATAGGTGAAGCTGACGTGCTGGTAGCGGTGTCTGCCAGCGGGAATACGCCCTATACCATTGCTGCTGTTGAGCACGCAGGTGATAGAGGGGCTCTGACACTGGCTTTGGTCAATAGCCAAAACAGTCAATTGCAGGCGAAAGCCAAGTTGAGTTTGGTGCTTGAAACCGGTCCAGAAGTTATCGCTGGTAGCACGCGAATGGCGGCTGCAACGGCGCAGAAAATTGCGCTCAATGCACTTTCCACGTTGATCATGACTCGGCTGGGCTATGTGTACGACAACCTCATGGTGCAAATGCAGGTGAGCAATAAAAAATTGCAAGCCAGGGCAGTCGCCATAGTCTGCCAAATCAGTGGCTGTGGAGCGCATCAGGCAGAGCTGTACCTTGGACAGTCAGAGCAAAAAATACCCTTAGCGGTGCTTTTGGCCAAAGGAGTACCAAGGAAGATCGCGCTACAGAAACTGAACGACAGTGACGGTAAGTTGCGCGACGCGATGGAGAGTTAAAGAAATTTTGTAGGTGATCTGAGCGATAAGATTGATAAATACACCGCGGTTTAGGCCGTAACAGGAGATCTAAAATGAAAGCTAATATGACAAAAATTGCTGTGGCACTATTGACGGCCCTGAGCGTACAAGTCGTAAATGCAGGCCAAATTACAATAGAAAGCTGGCGTGTAGACGACAAAGATCTGTGGGAGCAAGAGGTGATCCCTGCGTTCAACAAAGTTCACCCTGGTATCGACGTGAAGTTCTCGCCGACTTCGCCAACGGAGTATAACGCCAGCCTCAATACCCGTCTTGCAGGTGGTACCGCCGGTGACTTGATCACTTGCAGGCCCTTTGATGTCTCTCTGGAGTTGTACAAAAAAGGGCACTTGACTGATATCAAGAACCTCGAAGGCATGCGTGATTTCTCCGATGTGGCAAAGGGGGCATGGCAGACCGACGATGGCAGCGCCAGTTTTTGCATGCCAATGGCATCGGTTATCCACGGTTATTTCTACAACACTGAGATATTCGAAGAGCTTGGCTTGACGGTGCCTGAAACAGAGGCGGATCTCTTTGCCCTGATGGATACGATCAAAGCGGAAAGTCGGTACACGCCGATGGCCCTGGGCACAAATGACGGTTGGGAGACGCACCAGATTGTCTACACAGGTATCGGGCCCAACTACTGGAAGGGAGAGGCGGGCCGCAAGGCATTGATCGACGGCTCTGCAAAGCTGAGCGACGCTGAATTCGTGGCGCCGCTGGAGCAAATGGCTAAATGGGGTCCCTACCTTAGCCGCGGATTTGAGGCGCAAACCTACGGTGACTCTCAAAATCTGTTTGCCTTGGGCCGAGCGGCCATCTATCCCGCGGGAAGCTGGGATATAGCGCATTTCAACAATAACGCGGAATTCAAATTGGGGGCCTTTAAGCCACCTGTCCCGCAAGCTGGGGACGCTTGTTTTATCAGCGATCACACCGATATCGGCATGGGCATAAACCCCGCCACTGAGAACAGCGCAGATGCAGAGGCGTTCTTGAACTGGCTGTCCTCTAAAGAATTTGCCGAACTCTACACTAATAAAGTGACCGGGTTTTTCTCGCTGTCCAATCACACAGTCGAGGTAGCTGATCCAGTGGCTGCGGAGATGATCGGCTGGCGTTCGCAGTGTGAATCCACCATTCGACTGAATGCCCAGATTCTCAACCGCGGGCGAAACGATCTCGAAACCACTTTCTGGAACGCGGGACAAAGTGTCATCAATGGCACCGCATCGCCTGCAGATGCGGCTGCGAAAATTCAGTCCTTGCTCGAATAGAAGCTACGTTTGCCCTGCGCCCTACAGCATTCTGCCGTCATATTGCAGCGTGTTGTAGGGTGCCATAATTTACGCAGAAGGAGAGCATAATGGTTTCTGCGGGTCGTTTCCCCTGGCACGTCGTGGTATTTGTTCTGCCGGGTTTTATTGTCTACACGCTGTTCAGTGCCTGGCCCTTGCTAGATACCTTAATCCTCAGTTTTTATGATCAAGATGACGCCGGAAATCGCTGGTATACGGGTTTTGATAACTACCTTTTTGTGCTTTCGGATGCGGAGATGTCTGCGGGATTCTGGAATGCTCTGTGGAATAACTTCAAGTTTTTCATGGTCCATGTGCTGGTGCAAAACCCTATCGGTTTAGTGCTCGCGGCTCTCTTAAGCCTCAAAGATCTGCGCGGCGCGCGCAGCTACCGCACCTTGATATTTATGCCCACACTGCTGTCTGTTGTCATCATTGGCTTTGTTTGGCAATTGATTCTCAGTCCCTTATGGGGCGTCAGTGAAACACTCTTAGATTCCATTGGCATGGTGGACTATTTTGATGCTTGGCTGGGCAAGGAATCCAGTGCGCTTCTCACACTGGCGCTTATTTCAGTCTGGCAGTTTATTGGTATTCCGATGATGTTGATTTATGCCTCCTTGCTGGCGATTCCCGAAGAATTGCTCGACGCGGCCTACGTGGACGGTGCTTCGCCCCTGCGGATCTTCTGGCAGATCAAGCTTCCGCTGATCCTTCCGACCCTGGGCTTGGTCACCATCCTCACGTTTATTGGTAACTTTAATGCCTTTGATTTGATCTACGCGGTAAAAGGCGCGCTGGCCGGTCCTAATTTTTCCACTGACATTCTGGGCGGCTTCTTCTACCGAACCTTTTTCGGCTTTCAGTCGAGCTTGGGCAGTGCCACGCTTGGCAGTACCGTCGCTTCCTTGATGTTCTTGGTTATTCTGGCTGGCGTCATGGTTTATTTCTGGGTGGTGCAACGTCGTCTGCACCGCTACCAGCTCTGAGGGTAGGTCTGTGTCAACAAAGACAAACCGCACTATCAACGCAGGTCTAGTGCACCTGGTACTGGTCTTGTACACCGTGATCGCCTTGTTTCCGATCTTGATGATTTTGATCAACGCTTTCAAAAGTAGAAAAAGCATATTCAGGGACCCGATGGCGCTGCCGACTGAAGCGACGTTTACGACCATCGGATTTGAAAAGGTGTTTGCCAAGTCGAATTTCGTGCTGTTTTTTGGCAACAGCTTGACGGTCACCCTGGTGTCGTTATTTTTTGTTTTGTTGTTTGGCGCGATGATGGCCTGGGCACTGAGCGAATACGACTTCAGAGGACGCCGGCTGCTGACATTGTTTATGGCCATCGGTATCATGGTGCCTATCCGGCTGGGCACCGTCAGTATCTTAGAGCTGATGGTTTCACTGGATTTGGTCAATACACTCACCGCATTGATCTTGGTCTACATAGCCCAGGGATTACCCCTAGCGATATTCATACTCAGTGAATACATGGCGCAGATCCCAGGCGAACTCAAAGAAGCGGCGCGTTGCGACGATGTCAGTGAGTACCGTATATTTTTCTATATCATTTTGCCATTGACCAAACCAGCCATCGCCACAGTGGCTGTGTTTACCATGATCCCTATATGGAATGACTTGTGGTTTCCGTTGATTCTGGCGCCGGGGGATCAAACTAAAACACTGACCCTTGGCGTGCAGCAGTTTATAGGGCAATACACCACAGATTGGAATTCGGTTCTTGCGTCTCTCAGTCTCGCCGTGCTGCCCGTGTTGGTGATGTACTTGATTTTTTCCAGACAATTGATCCGGGGATTGACGTCCGGTGCTGTAAAATAGGGGAGTTCAGATGGCGGCTTTAACACTGCGTGGCGTGCGCAAGGTATTTGGCGAGATTGAAGTGTTGCACGGTATCGATCTGGACGTGGATGACGGAGAACTAGTCGTTTTTGTCGGCCCTTCTGGGTGCGGCAAGTCGACATTGCTCAGAGTGGTTGCGGGATTGGAGAAGCTTGATGGGGGAGAGCTGAAAATTGGCGCTGAGGTAGTGAACGACCTATCCCCCAGAGAGCGTGGTATCGCCATGGTGTTCCAATCCTACGCGCTCTATCCACACATGAGTGTCTATAAAAACATGGCCTTTGGCTTAAAAATAGACGGCATGAGCTCAGTTCAAATGGAGCAGCGCATACGTGAGACCGCGCGGACGTTGCAACTGGACGAACTGCTCGACCGCAAGCCTGGCCAGCTTTCAGGTGGCCAGCGCCAGCGCGTAGCAATTGGTCGCGCGATTGTGCGTGATCCTCGGGTGTTTTTGTTTGACGAACCTCTGTCGAACTTGGACGCGGCGCTGCGTGTCAAAATGCGCATCGAGATATCAAGGCTGCAAAAATCCCTCAAAACAACCACCGTGTATGTCACGCACGATCAGGTCGAGGCCATGACTTTGGCCGATAAAATCGTGGTCTTGAATGCAGGAAAAGTGGAGCAAGTGGGCTCTCCAATGGACCTCTACCATCGTCCGGCGAACACCTTTGTTGCGGGATTCATAGGCTCTCCGGCGATGAACTTGATCAGCTGTGATGTAACGAGATTAGACGGAGAAGTTGCAGAGCTCCGGGTCGGTGGATCTCGCGTCGGTGAGGTGCCACGCATGGGATTTTTGGCGGGGGATTCGGTGACCTTGGGTGTCAGGCCAGAGCACTTGAGCATGGCGGCAACTGAGGGCTTGGCACTGAGCGGTACGCTAGAGGCTCTGGAGCGCTTGGGTGACATCACCTACCTGTATCTTAGCTTGGCGGATGGCAGCCAAATCACCGTTGCTGAACAAGGTGACCGGGTTTTGGACATCGGAGAATTGGTCAGCGTTTATGCCGCGCAGGATGATTTACACCTTTTTGATGAGGCAGGGCAGGCTATGAGGGATCAATAGCGCCACCGACGGCCAGTCCACTGGGCACGGACACAGGGATAGCTCGGTCAAAGGCCGGGTCGTTCAAGGCCTCTAGAAAGGCGATTATGTCGTCCTCGACCGAGTCGACGCGGTCGAGGGCTGTTGCCTTGGGGTCCAGCGCCGCGCGCGATACCTGGCTGTTGTGGCTGACGCTGCGGGAGAGCCCCACATAGAAATCTAACATGTCACTCAGTGATTCGCGTGTGCCGCTGTGCGCGTAGGGCGCTGTGTTGGCCAGGTTGCGCAGGCTGGGGGTGCGGAAGGCGAAGCGCTGTTCGGCGCCCGTGTCTACGCCGTTGGGGTTCTGCGGGTGGTCCGGCGTGCCGAGTACGTGCAGCTGAAAATCACTGAACATGGGTCCTGAATGGCAGGCCGCACAGCCCACCTCTATAAACCCTTTCAAGCCGCGCTGCTGGCCGGCACTGAGGGCGTTGCTGTCGCCGCGCATAAAGCGGTCAAAAGGGCTGTTGTTGCTGATCAGGCTGCGCTCGAAATTGGCGATGGCGGTGAGCAATTGTTGTTGGCTGATGGGCTGTGTGATGGCCGTGGCGAACGCTAAGGCAAACAGCTGGCGGTATTCGGCGTTGCCGTTCAAGCGCGTCAGCAACAGGGGCATGACAGCGTCTTCGGCCACTGTCTCGCCGCGCATTTCGACCGCCGATAACAGCGGTTGCTCTGCTTGTTGTTCCAGCGATCGGCGGCGTGAGTCCCAGAACATCGGCGCCTGTGACTGCGCAACGGCGCCCTGCGCAGTGAGACCGTTAAACACAGTGTTGACCACCGTCGGGGAGTTGCGTGCGGTGATGCGGCCGCCGTGACGCCCACTCGACAGGCCGATAGCGCCCGTGCCCCTGGAGGCGAACAGGCCGTCGCTGTAGTCGAAATCCGGGTGGTGGCAGCTGCCGCAGGCGATGTCCTGCTGCACCGACAGCACGGGATCCCAGAACAGCAGGCGTCCGAGCGCCACCTGGGCAGGCGGCGGCAGCCTAGGGGCGGCGGGCAGTGCCTGCACATGTGGTGCGGCCTGCTGCGGGCTGATGATCATTTCTGCACCGCCGCTCTCGGTCGCTGGCGAGTGATCCCCGCAACCGCTCAGCAGCAGTGTTATCGCGGCTGCGCCTAATCTCATGTGCATCATGTGGTGCGCCGTGTCTGCTGTAGCCAGTCAATAGGGCATGCTACTCGGCTGGCGGCTTGCTTGTCAGCCACATTGTTTTTGATTTCTGTGCAGAGGGGCGTGTGTGCTCAATCGCTTCGCCGACTGTGTTATTCGCGTTACAGCACGCTGTGCTTGAAGCGGGGCTTGGGGCGGGGTTGCGGAGAGAGAAAGTCTCTCTCATTCACAGATGCAGAGCGCTGCTTGAATATCCGCCACAGCAGCCCTGGCGTGCTTATTGGTGCCACAATTTGTTATAAACAGTGTTATTTTTCCAATGACGAGACCGTGTGATGACATCAAATAAATGCGCAAGCGGAAGCTGCCTCTGTGGTGCGGTTTGCGTCCACGCTTCGAGCGCCGAGCTGAATGCCGGGGCCTGCCATTGCGGCATGTGTGTGAAGTGGGGAGGTGCTGCACTGTTGAGTGTGCATTGCGGCTCGGGTGTCAGCTTCAGTGATGAGGATGCTGTGCAGCGGTACCAGTCCTCCGAGTGGGCCGAGCGTGGCTTCTGCAAGCACTGCGGCACGCACTTGTTCTACCGCCTGATCGGGCAAGACAATTACAGCATCCCGGTCGGTCTCTTCGACGACAACACGGCTTTCCACATGAGCCAGCAAATATTCATCGACAAAAAACCAGGCTATTACAGCTTTGCCGATGACACTGAAAATTTGACCGAGGCGGAGACCTTTGCGCGTTATGCCCCGCCCGAGTAGTCGTCGCACCGGTGGCTAAGTGATGTTGTTAGGCCGCAAGTGTGGTGAAAAGATAAGCGGCTGCGCTGATTCGACTGAGTGCGAATTGAGCGGGGCAGGGTTGTGAGCTGGCAGATTCCCTGGTGGCTAGCTTGCAAACCCCTTTAATACCGTCGGCAGCAGTGCACAGGCTCAACAGGCTCTTTCTTGTGTGCCCCAATTGGCCCCACTGCGGTGCTTCACCCGAGTGTTTTTAGCTGCTATTTTGTTAGGGTCGCTGCGGCGTACTTTGTGCGCCTGTGCAGATTTCTGTTCCATCCATCAAAAGGAGAAAACCTGTGTTTAGTCACGTGATGTTAGGCGTCAATGATATGGAGGCATCGGTAGCGTTTTATAACGCGCTGATGAATGTGTTGGGCCACAAACCCGGTGTGATGGACCCCAGAGGGCGCTGTTTCTATCTGGAAAAAAGCGGTGTTTTTGCGCTGACCTACCCGATCAACGGCGAGCCAGCAGCCAACGGCAACGGCGTCACGATTGGATTTGCAGCGACTGGCGCCGAGCAGGTCGATGCCTGGCACGCTGCGGGTCTGGCCAGTGGCGGCGCGACTTGTGAAGATCCGCCGGGCGTGCGTGGAGAGGGCGTCAAGGGGGCCATGTACCTCGCTTATCTGCGGGACCCCGCGGGCAATAAAATCTGTGCCCTGTACCGCTTGCCCAAAGAATAGGCCGGGGAGTAGGCCCCAAGGAGTAGCGCTCAGGGCAGCCTAGCTCAGAGAGCATGGCCGTCCTTCCTCGGCATCTAGGATTTGGGTGCTGCTGTACTGCCGCGCACCACCAGCTCCACGTCAAGCGTGTCCACTTGGCCCTGCGCAGAAGGGCCCTGGGCACGCAGGCGATCCAGCAGTAACTCGGCTGCACGACGGCCCAGCGCCTTGCGGTCTTGGCGGATGGTCGTCAGCGCGGGCAGGTAATGCTCGGCGAGTTCGATGTCATCAAAGCCCACCACGGAGATGTCTTCGGGGACTCGGATGCCGTGGTGGTGCAGCCCGGAAATCAGTCCTAATGCGGTCTCGTCGGAGGCACAAAAGACAGCGGTAGGCCGCTCTTTCATGGCGCAAATATCGGCCGCTGCACGGTGCCCGGCCCGCATGGAAAAATCGCCGTGGATTATCCACCCTTCGCGTGCTGGCAGGTCCAGCCGTTGCCGTTCAGGCGCGATGCTGTCACGCCGAGCGCGGGTCAGCACATTGCCGCGGGGACCGGTGATGTGGGCAATGCGCCGGTGTCCCAACGCGTGTAAGTGCCGAATAGCGAGCTGTGCACCTTTGACGTTATCACTGCGCACCGAAGGAAACACTTCCCCCGGAATCCACTCGCAGGCGAACACGATCTTGTCGGCTATATCGGGCGAAAACTGCTCCAGCCCGTCGGTGCTGAGCCCGCCATCGAGGGCGACCATGCCATCGATACGTGAGTCTGAAAAGTAATTCGCGATGCGTTTGTTTTCAAGCGAGTGACTGGCGTCGGGGCGGGCGCTGTCTGCGATCAAGATGGAATAGTCCGTAGCTTCCAGCGCGAGGTTAATGCCCGCCAAGATCTGCGAGAAGAAGGTATTGCTGAGATTGGGTACCAGCACCAAGACCGCACCTGCGCGCTGTTGGCGGAGGTTTCTCGCGGCATGATTGGTCCTGTAACCGGTGGCGCGTATGGCCTCAAACACAGCCTTTCGGCTCTCTTCGCTCAGCAAGGTGGGGTTACTCAGCGCCCGGCTGACGGTTGCTGTGGACACGCCTGCAACCAGTGCAACGTCTTTGATTCGAGCGATTTTTCTCGGTCTATCGGCAGTGCCGGTCACGGGCTGGTCTCCTTGCGAGTACTTTTTTCTTGACATGAAATAATTCTGAGTCGAGTATATGTAATCGATTTCAGATGCACAATAGTACACTTTATTGGCGCTGTAATCGATTGCAGGCGTCGGAGTACGCCATAAAACTATAATGCTAGCCTCAAAAGGTTGGCTCGGAGGAATGACCATGAAAGCAACGTTAACTGCACTTGCAGCGTCGATCGCAATTCTTACAGCACCCACAGCTTCGGCAACGGATCTGGAGGTCATGCACTGGTGGACTTCAGGCGGAGAAGCGGCAGCGGTGTCCGAATTCGCCAAAGCCTTTAATGCGACCGGTAACACATGGGTCGATGGTGCCATCGCTGGCGGAGGCGGCACCGCGCGCCCCGTCATGGTCAGTCGTCTTATCGGTGGGGACCCCATGGGTGCCTTTCAGTTCAACCACGGCCGCCAAGCTGAGGAGCTGATTGAAGCGGGTTTATTGCGTGATCTCTCCGCAGTGGCTGAAGCCGAGGGATGGCGAGACATCGTCTTTCCACAATCCCTGCTCGACAGCTGCACCGTCGACGGAAAAATCTATTGCGCCCCGGTCAATATTCATTCTTGGCAGTGGCTGTGGCTCTCAAACAAAGTCTTCGAGGACGCCGGTATTGCCGTTCCGACTAACTGGAGCGAATACGTGGCCGCAGCCCCCGCACTGCGCGAGGCCGGCAAGTTGCCCATGGCAATTGGCCAGCAGTCTTGGCAGACCTCAGGTGCCTTCAACGTGCTGATGGTTGCCCTGGCAGGCCCCGATATACTGGTGAAAGTCTACGGCGATAAAGACGCAGAGCTAGCGGCTGGGCCAGAAATGGCAACCGTGTTCCAGGCTGCATCAGATGCACGTGATATGACGCAGGGCTCCAATGTTCAAGATTGGAATCAGGCGACAAACCTGGTGATCACTGATCAAGCGGGTGGCCAAATCATGGGCGATTGGGCACAGGGTGAATTTCAAGTAGCCGGTGAAGTAGCGGGCGAGGATTACACCTGCTTGCCAGGTCTGGGTGTGAACGAGCTGATCGACACTGCCGGTGATGCCTTCTATTTCCCCGTCATCGACGATGCTGAAATCACGGCGGCGCAGGATGTTCTTGCCGCCACCTTGTTATCAGCTGAAACGCAGGTCGCGTTCAACCTGGCCAAGGGATCACTGCCGGTGCGCGGCGATGTCGATCTGACAGCAGCTAACGACTGCATGAAAAAAGGTCTGGAGATTTTGGCCGCAGGCAATACTCTACCGGCTGTTACCCAGCTGAACACCGAAGACACCAACAACCAGTTGAATGACTTGTTTGTTGAATTCTTCAACGACACTTCCATCACGCCTGAAGCAGCTCAGGCCCGTTTCGTCGACATCGTAAAACGCGCCGACTGATACGACCACGCCAGCTGAAATGCCGGCCCACTCATATCAGTGGGCCGGTCCAGTTAGGCCTGAACTGGGAGAACGACGGTGCAAAACGCACGGCCAAACCAGCTTTTCCGGAACGTGACTGCAAAAATAGCAGCCATACCGATGATCCTTACGGCGCTCTGCGTCTTCGTGGGCGGCACCGTATGGACGGTGGTCTACTCATTCACATCCTCAAAATTATTACCCCGCGCAAAATTTGTAGGTTTTGATCAATACGAACGACTCTGGTCGGCCAATCGCTGGGTGGTCTCAATTGAAAATTTATTTATCTACGGTGTGTTCACCCTGGTCTTGAGCTTGGTGATTGGCTTTTTCTTGGCCGCCTTGCTGGATCAAAAAATCCGCTTTGAAAACACCTTTCGCAGCATCCTGCTCTATCCCTTCGCGCTGAGCTTTATCGTCACAGGATTGGTGTGGCAGTGGATACTGAACCCCGAGTTCGGTGTGCAAAGTGTGGTGCGCAGCGCGGGCTGGTTGACCTTCACCTTTGACCCACTCTACAACTCCGACATCGTCATCTACGGCATCCTCATCGCCGGCCTATGGCAGGGCAGTGGTTTGATCATGGTGATGATGCTGGCGGGCATGCGCGGCATCGACGGCGATATCTGGAAGGCCACGCGTGTCGACGGCATTCCCATGTGGAAGACTTATCTGGTGGTTATCATCCCGATGATGCGGCCGGTCTTTATCACCACGCTGGTGATCATCGCCAGCGGTATCGTCAAAGTCTACGACCTGGTGGTCGCGCAG
This sequence comes from Granulosicoccaceae bacterium, assembly GCA_033852095.1. GTDB lineage: Bacteria > Pseudomonadota > Gammaproteobacteria > CALCKW01 > CALCKW01 > CALCKW01. Next base: position 24,230 of record JAWSVD010000253.1, read on the forward strand.
ACCGGAGGCGGGCCGGGCATCTCCTCCGAAGTGCCGGCAAAATACGTCTACGACTACATGTTCCAAGGGCAAAACTTGGCGCAGGGCTTCGCCGCATCGACGATGATGCTGCTGGTGGTTCTGGTGGTGGTGATTCCTTGGGCTTATTTGGAATTTGGCGGGAAAAAACGTGGCTGAGTTAAAACGATTCGATGGCCCGTCTGGCCCGCGCCCCCAAAAGGCGTTTTCCCCTCGCAACATCATGCTCTACGGCACGCTGATCATGGTGTCGCTGTACTATTTGTTGCCGCTCTACGTGATGGTCGTGACCTCGCTCAAGGGCATGCCCGAGATCCGCTTGGGCAATATCTTTGCTCCGCCCATGGAAGTCACCTTTGAGCCCTGGGTCAAGGCCTGGTCTGAGGCCTGTACCGGCCTGACCTGCGAGGGCTTGAGCCGCGGCTTTTGGAACTCGGTGCGCATCACTGTGCCTTCAGTGCTTATCTCTATCGCCATTGCTTCGGTCAACGGATACGCCCTGGCCAACTGGCGCTTCAAGGGGGCGGATGTCTTTTTTACCATCCTGATCTTTGGCGCGTTTATACCCTATCAAGTGATGCTCTACCCGATCGTGATCATGCTGCGGGAGCTCGGCCTCTACGGCAGTTTGACCGGCTTGGTGATGGTGCACACCATCTTTGGTATGCCAATACTGACGCTGCTGTTCAGAAACTACTTCTCCGCCTTGCCGGAAGAGCTGTTCAAGGCCGCCCGCGTGGACGGTGCCAAGTTCTGGGGCATCTATTTCCGCGTCATGTTGCCCATGTCTCTGCCCATTTTTGTGGTGGCGATGATCCTGCAAGTGACCGGTATCTGGAACGATTTTTTGTTCGGTGTCGTCTACTCGCGGCCAGAGCACTACCCGATGACGGTGCAGCTGAACAACATCGTCAATTCGGTACAGGGCATCAAGGAATACAACGTCAACATGGCAGCGACAATTCTGACGGGGCTTGTGCCGCTGACCATCTATTTCGTTTCGGGCAAACTATTCGTGCGCGGCATCGCTTCCGGCGCAGTAAAGGGCTAAGAGTATGACAACGCAAAAACACTCGGTAGAAATAAAAGGCCTGGACCTGAGTTTCGGTCACGTAAAGGTCTTAAAAGACCTCAGCCTAGAAATAGGCAAGAACGAATTTTTGGTGCTCTTGGGATCATCCGGCTGCGGCAAATCCACGCTCTTGAATTGTATCGCTGGTCTGTTGGAGGTGAGCGCCGGGCAAATTTTCATCAACGGAGAGAACGTCACCTGGGCAGAACCCAGTGACCGCGGCATCGGCATGGTGTTTCAATCCTACGCGCTCTACCCGCAGATGACGGTGGAGGGCAATTTGAGCTTTGGCCTGAAAAACCAGAAATTGCCCAAGGCCGAAATCAAGGAGCGGGTGGCGCGAGCGGCCGATATACTGCAGATAGAGCCGTTGCTTAAACGCAAGCCCGGTGCGCTGTCGGGTGGGCAACGTCAGCGGGTGGCTATTGGCCGCGCGCTGGTGCGCGACGTGGATGTGTTTTTATTCGATGAGCCGCTGTCCAATCTGGACGCCAAGCTGCGGGCTGATCTGCGCATCGAGCTCAAGTTGCTGCACAATCGACTCAAAAATACCATGATCTACGTGACCCATGATCAGGTGGAAGCGATGACTTTGGCGGACCGTATCGCCATCATGAAAGGTGGGCTGATCGAACAGCTGGACAGCCCCGCCAACATCTACCACCGCCCGGTGAACAAATACGTGGCGGGCTTCATTGGCTCGCCGGCGATGAATTTCCTCGAGGGCAAGCTGGAATCAGGCGTGTTCCAGTTCGGCGAGCACCGCATCGACATGCAGGGTTATGAGTTCTGCAACACCCAACACAGTGGCGGCACGACCTTCGGTATCAGGCCAGAGCATATCCTCACCGGTGATGCCGTCACTGAGGGTGTCTTTAGCACTGATGTTGAGGTTGAAGTGGTCGATCCTCTGGGTTCTGATACTTTGGTTCTGGCGGAATTATGCGGGGCAAAAATCTGGATCCGTCTGGACGGCGAGGGCGCCGTGCAGCAGGGCGACAAGCTCACCATTGGGTTGCGACCCGAAAAAGCCTCGCTGTTTTCACACGACAGCGAGCTGCGGGTCTGAATCTTTAGCAAAACACCGAATATCTTTAATACTGCTGGGGCCTAGACAGCCCCCAGCCCAATCTAATTCCACTGACAGGATTTGAAATGAACGTCTCTTTTCAACTTTATAGCGCCCGAAACTTCACCCCCTGGGCGGATGTGCTGAGCACGCTGGCGAAACACGGGTACAAAAAAGTCGAAGGTTTTGGTGGCAACTACGAAGATGTCACCGCATTCAAAGCCATGCTGGACGCCAATGGGCTGAGCATGGAATCGGGTCACTTCTCCATCGACGCGCTGGAGAATGACTTTGACGGTGTGCTGGCCACCGCACGTGAGTTCGGCATGGCCCGCATTTATTGCCCACATTTGGTTGCAGAAGAGCGCCCAGCTGATGCAATCGGTTGGGCCGCGTTTGCAGCTCGGCTGGAATTGGTTGGTGAGAAGGTCCGGGCAGCCGGCTTTGATTTTGGTTGGCACAATCACGATTTTGAATTTTCTGCCCTGCCCGACGGCTCACTGCCGATGCAACTGATTTTAGACAAGGCGCCGAGCATCAGCTGGGAAGCGGACATCGCTTGGATCGTGCGCGGCGGCAGTGACCCACTCGATTGGATCGCGCGTTATGGCTCGCGTATCACCTCAGCCCACGTCAAAGACATAGCGGCCCCGGGCGAGTGTGTTGATGAGGACGGCTGGGCCGATGTGGGCCACGGTGTGATGGCGTGGAAAGCTATCTACGCCGCACTGCAGGAAGCTGGCGTGAAGCTCTACGTGATGGAGCACGACAACCCATCGGACAATGACCGCTTTGCGCGTCGTTCCATCGAATCATTTCGCGCACTGTAAAGGAGGAACTGAGCATGTCTAAGGTACTGGGAGTTGGGGTAATGGGCTGCGGCAATATATCCGCTGCCTATATGCGTTTAGCGCCGATGTTTGAGGGCATCGAAATGCGTGCCTGCGCCGACATGAACCCCGAGGCCGCCGCCGCGCGCGCCGAAGAGTTTGGCTTGCGCGCCGATACACCTGAGGCTATGTTGGCCGCGGATGACATCGACATTGTGGTCAACTTGACCATCCCCGCCGCGCACTTTGAGGTCTCCAAGCAGGTGCTGGAAGCGGGCAAACACGTCTACTCCGAAAAACCCTTTGTACTGTCCCTGGAAGAGGGTCAGCAGTTGCAAAAGATCGCCGCGGAGAAGGGTCTGCGGGTTGGCTCTGCGCCGGATACCTTTCTCGGCGGGGCGCATCAGTTGGCGCGTCACCTGGTCGATCAAGACGCGGTGGGTAAAATCAGCTCCGGCACCTGCTTTGTGCAGAGTCCCGGCATGGAAATGTGGCACCCCAATCCGGACTTTTTCTTTCAGGTGGGTGGTGGCCCCATGCTCGATCTGGGCCCCTATTACATCTCCAATCTGGTGCAGCTGTTGGGGCCGGTCAAGCGCGTTGTCGCCGTCTCGGGCTCTGCCTCGGAATACCGCACCATCTCTTCTGAGCCCCGTGCCGGTGAGAAAATCAAGGTCGAGACCCCCACCACGATTCACTCGATCCTGATCTTCGAATCCGGTGCGCAGATCACCTATTGCGCCAGCTGGGACGTCTGGGAGCACAGCCACAGCAACATGGAACTCTACGGCAGCGCCGGCACCTTGCACATTCCCGATCCAAACTTCTTCGGCGGCGAAGTGCGTTTGACCGAAAAAAAGGCCTTCGTGAACAGCCTGCCCAGTTGGCCGCACCCTTTCAGCAAAATCAACGACGGCGACAACGCCAACTACCGTGCAGCGGGCCTGACGGACATGGCGCAGGCCATACTGGCAGACCGGCCGCACCGTTGCTCGCTGGCGTTTGCACTGCACGTCGTGGACGTCATGACCTCTATCCTGATCTCGGGAGAAGAACAGCGCTTTGTGGATATCACCAGCAGCTGTGATCGCCCCGCGGCACTCGGTATAGATGAGGCGCAGGCGCTTTTGGTTTGAGTACCACAGGGGCGGTCGGCCACACCGGCCGCACCTGATTTTAAGGAAATCACATGATCAACAACCCCATCCTGCTCGGTTTCAACGCGGACCCCTCCATCTGCCGAGTGGACGACACCTATTACATCGCCACCTCAACCTTTGAGTGGTACCCCGGGGTGCAAATTCACGCCTCCACGGATTTGATCAACTGGGAGCTGGCCACTCGGCCGCTGAGCCGCAAAAGCCAGCTGGACATGCGCGGCAATCCCGACAGCTGCGGCATCTGGGCGCCTTGCCTGAGTTACGCCGACGGCTTGTTCTGGTTGGTGTACACCGACGTGAAACGCTTGGATGGGAACTTCAAAGACGCGCACAATTACATCGTCACTGCGCCCGCCATTGACGGCCCTTGGAGCGAGCCGACCTACGTCAACTCCTCCGGCTTTGACCCGTCCTTGTTTCACGACGACGACGGCCGCAAATGGTTTCTCAACATGCAGTGGAATCACTGCACGGCGTCGGTAGGCGGCAAGCCGCGGCACTCTGCGTTTGACGGTATATTATGCCAAGAGTGGGATGCAGAGAAGGGCCTGCTGGGCGAGGTGCAGAACATTTTCCCTGGCAGTGCGCATGGGCTCACCGAGGCGCCGCATCTCTACAAGCGCGACGGGTGGTATTACATGACCGTGGCGGAGGGCGGCACGGGCTACGGCCACGCTGTCACCATGGCGCGCAGCCGCGAGCTGCTCGGCCCCTACGAGCTGCACCCGGATACGCACTTGCTGACCGCCAAGGATGCGCCCGACAGCCCGCTGCAGCGGGTGGGCCACGGCCAGATAGTCGAGACCCCAGACGGGCAGGTCTACCACACCTATCTCTGCACCCGACCACTGGAAGGCAAGTTTTCCACCTTGGGGCGCGAGACAGGCATTGCCAAGTGCGAGTGGCGCGACGACGGCTGGCTCTACGCCATCGGCGGCAAGGTGCCGCAGTTGCAGGTTGAGCCGCCTGTCCCTGGCACCGCCCGCGACACGGCCCTGGCTGTGCACCGCTGCTTTGACGGCAGCGACTTGCCGGCGGAATTTCAGTGGTTGCGCACGCCCGAGCCCGAGCGGATTTTCAAGCTCACAGGCAGTGCACTGCGCTTGCTCGGGCGCGAGAGCATCGGCAGTTGGTTTGAGCAGGCACTGGTGGCGCGACGCCAAGAGCATCACAGCTACAGAGCCGAGACCACGGTTGATTTCAAACCGGGCGTCTACCAGCAGATGGCCGGACTGACGACCTACTACAATCGCCATAAGTTCCACGCGGTGGGCATCACCTGGGACGCGGACAAGGGCCAGTGCCTGGCCATGCTCAGTTGCCCCGGCGACTGGCCCGATGCGCGCATGAGCTTCCCGGCGGAACACGTCGCGCTGGCGGCAGGACCGGTGCAGCTGGCCGTAGAAGTGGACCGCGCCACACAGCAGTTCTTCTGGCGGCAGGGCGGTGAGTGGCAGGCCTTTGGCCCGCCGCTGGATGCCAGCGTGATCTCCGACGAAGGCGGGCGCGGCGAGCACGGCTCCTTCACCGGTGCCTTTGTCGGCATGTTCGCCTTCGACATCACGGGGCAGGGGCTGCACGCCGATTTCACCGACTTCAATTATGTGCCCAAGAGTGATCGATAATTCAGCTGCATAGGCAATAGACAAAATCACAGGGGCCGAGCTTTGCTTGTGCTTCTACATCAATAAAACAGGAAACGACATGCCCAGTTTAATCAAAGGACCGGCGATCTTTCTGGCGCAGTTTGCCGGCGATGAAGCGCCCTACAACAGCCTGGAGACCATCACCAAATGGGCCGCGGGCCTCGGCTACAAAGGCGTGCAGATCCCCACCTTCGACGCCCGCCTGTTCGATCTGGACAAGGCGGCCGAGAGCCAGACTTACTGCGACGAAGTCAAAGGCATCTGCGCGGACGCCGGCGTAGAGATCACCGAACTCTCCACCCACTTGCAGGGGCAACTGGTGGCGGTCAACCCGGCCTACGATATCTCCTTCGACGCCTTTGCCCCGCCCGAGGTGCACGGCAACCCCAAGGCGCGCATGGAGTGGGCCATCGATCAGATGAAAAAGGCCGCGGTGGCCAGCAAGCGACTGGGGCTCACCGCCTCCGTCAGCTTCACCGGCTCGCTCGCCTTTCCCTATCTCTACCCCTGGCCGCAGCGCCCGGACGGCTTGATCGAAGAAGCTTTCGCCGAACTGGCGCGCCGCTGGAAACCCATCCTCGACGTCTACGACGACAATGGCGTGGATGTGGGTTACGAAATTCACCCGGGCGAAGACGTCTTTGACGGCGCCACCTTTGAGATGTTCGTCGATGCGCTGGACGGCCACTCGCGGGCACAGATCAACTATGACCCCTCGCACTTTCTGCTGCAGCAGATGGACTACCTCGCCTTCATCGACCTCTACCACGAGCGTATCTGTGCGCTGCACATCAAAGACGCCGAGTTCAACCCGGACGGTCGCCAGGGCGTGTACTCCGGCTATCAATCCTGGACCAACCGCGCGGGGCGCTTTCGCTCTCTGGGCGACGGCCAGGTGGATTTCGGCGGCATCTTCTCCAAGATGACGCAGTACGGCTACGACAGCTGGGCCGTGTTGGAGTGGGAATGCTGCCTCAAGAGCCCCGAGCAGGGCGCGGCCGAGGGCGCACCCTTTATCGCCAAGCACTTGATCGACGCCAGCGGCAAATCCTTCGATGACTTCGCCGGCGGTGAGACAGACCACGACACCATCCGCCGTATGTTGGGCCTGGGCCAATGAGACGCCTTCGCCTCGGCATGGTTGGCGGCGGTCAAGGCGCCTTTATCGGCGGCGTGCACCGCATCGCCGCGCGCATCGACGGCCAGTGGGATCTGGTCGCTGGCGCGCTGAGCTCCGACGCCGAGCGTGCCCGCGCCTCCGCCGACGATCTCGGCATCGCAGCGGAGCGCAGCTACAGCGACTTCAATGCCATGGCCACAGCAGAGGCCGCGCGCGAAGACGGCATCGACGCCGTCGCCATCGTCACGCCCAACCACCTGCACGCCGCCCCCGCGGTTGCATTTCTGAACGCGGGCATCCACGTCATCTGCGACAAGCCACTGGCCGCCACCGCCGAGGACGCCGCCGCCATTGCCGCCGCCGTCGAGCGCTCGGGCAAGCTCTTCATCCTCACCCACAACTACACCGCCTACCCACTGATGCGCCAGGCGCGCGAGATGGTCGCCGCCGGCGAGCTCGGTGACATCCGCCTGGTGCACGTCGAGTATGTGCAAGACTGGCTCGCCGAAGAGACCCACAACAAACAGGCCGACTGGCGCACCGACCCGGCGCGCTCGGGGGCGGGCGGCTGCATCGGCGACATCGGCACCCACGCCTACAACCTCGCCAACTACGTCAGCGGCCTAACGCCTAGCGCCGTATCGGCCGATTTGGACAGCTTCGTGCCCGGTCGCCAAGTCGACGACAACGTGCACGTCATGCTGCGATACGCAGGCGGCGCCAAGGGCATGCTCTGGGCCAGCCAAGTGGCCGTCGGCAACGAGAACGCCCTGCGGCTGCGCATCCACGGCACCCAGGGCGGCATCGAATGGTCGCAGGAGAATCCCAATGTCATGAACTTCACCCGTTTTCAGCAGCCCAAGCAGATCCTCACGCGGGCCGGGGCGGGTGCTAATGAGGCGGGCTTGCGTAACTTGCGTACGCCTGGTGGGCATCCTGAGGGGTATTTGGAGGCGTTCGCTACGCTTTATGCTGAGGCGGCTAGCTTGGTGCGGCATGCGGATCAAGGGGTGGCGCTGCCGGAGGGGGTGCATGCGCCGGATATTGCGGATGGGCTTGCGGGCATGGGGTTTATCTCGGCTTGTATTGCGTCTTCTGAGGGGGGTTCTGTTTGGACTGAGCTCTCGTAGGGTTTGGGTGAGTGGCTTGGCCGCTTTGCGATGATTAGATAGCCGGCCTTTTTGGTCGGCTTTTTTGGTTTGTGGGTGAGACTTCAGTCTTTCAGTGACGCTCTGGCGCATACCCTGTGGGTGAGGCTTCAGCCTGGGATGTGTGGTCTCACACTGTGGGTGAGACTTTAGTCTTACAATGACGCTCTGGGGAATGTTTGCCAATTTCTCCCTCTTTGTGGCGGCTCGGGATTCTTGCGGGTTTTGCTGATTGTTACGGTTGGGTGAGGGGGTGGGGTTGATTGGCTATTTGATGTGTGAATTTGGGGTAACATGTTGATTGCTTTTTGTGATTATAGTTCGCCTGTTCTGCGGCGAACCCTGTTTATGCAGTGACCTACATATCAGTTTTATTGGGGTTTCCTGATAAACCGCTGTTACAAATTAAGCTGAGTTATTCAATTGCATTCGAGGTTTCATATGTCAGGTAAAAAAATTGTAGATGCTAAAAATGATTCAAATGGCAATGTTAATGCAGTTAGGCTAGAAGGGAACTCTTCATTTACTCCCTTGGCGACTGCAATAAAAATGGCTGAAAAAGGTCAAGTAGATGCTGTAGTTGTTAATCCAAAAAGTGGAAAGAAACATTTGCGAGCAAAGCCAGATGGAAAAAAGAAAAATAATTTAGATCAGTTAGCTGACTAAATCAAGCCTCGATTTCTTTGCAGTAATTTATAACAACATTCTTAATCGGAATGTAAGGAATTGGCTGTCGCTACGCGATGTCAACAAAAAATCACTATCCGATTGGAAAAGCGTTAAATGCTCGGGTTCTTAGTTTGAATCGAAACTAATACTAGATACCAAATAAAATATGACAAACGGCTTTATTTATCCATTTTTCGATTCTTTAGTGCGACTGCTGTACTACTGTAACTTGGTAGAGTTTTTTAAGTTTCTTGCCAAGTTATGTACGGGTGTTTTACATAAGCGCAACGGTGGTGAACCCACAGCTCAAGAAATAATTAGAAGCTGCAATATTGCAATCGATATATATCAACTATTTAAGTTCGGGGTCCTTTATCTACTCTGGGCATGTGAAGCTAGTGGTTCCATTTCAAAAATTATTATTTGTTACCTTCTTTTTTCTAACCTTTTTACATACTTTTATTATCATGTTTGGGGGAGTAAGTATGGGCAGAGGGTTGACCGTGATACGTTAAACAGAAAGTTTCTAAATTCACTTCTGGCTATCTCCTACTACTTGTTGTGCTATGCCTATTTATATGAGGTTCACTACAGTCAGATGATAGTTTGGCCCGATGGATTGATTGATACGACGAATGCAGTATTCCTAAGTGTCGCAAATGCATTTACTTTGACTTATGGTGGGTTTTCTCCTCTCACCCAGGAGATTAGAGTGGTGTTTATGAGTGAACTAATAAATACGTTTCTATTTTTCACGGTAATTATTACTAACTCAATACCAAATCACGCAGGGAAGGAATATTAATGAGCTATAAAAACAAAACATATGTCATGTTTGATGCAGATACAGACATTGGTATGTATAGACTGATGACTGCGTGGAAGGCTAATAGCAATATCGAGTTTAATTTCCACGATGCTCACGAATTAAACAACCTTAGAGGAACAGCGTCAGAAGAACAGATTAAGAGAAAGCTAAAGGAACGTCTTAAAAACACAAAGCAAGCTGTATTGCTTGTGGGAGAAAATACAAAAAATCTACATAAATTCGTCCGCTGGGAAATCGATGTGGCAATGAAAATGGATATTCCAATTATCGCGGTTAACTTGTGCAAGAGTAACTCATGTACTGTAAGAACACCTCCTATACTGAAGAACAATGCATACTTTGTATCAGTTCCATTCGACCAGAAAAAAATAAAGTATGCCTTAGATGAATTTCCAAATGAGTATCATAAAAAAAAATCGGAGGCTCCTTCTGATAGGCGCTATGATTGGAATTATTGATAACAGATAATTAATAAAGACAGGCACTGGTAAGAAATGGGTTTGATGCGAAAAATGTCAAAGACACTCATCGTTTGAAGTTCAAGGAAGTAAATATGAAAATCTTCAGATTGCAAATCGAAAATTTCAGGTCGTACAAAAGTGAAACTATATCATTTGATAATTTCAACTGTTTCATTGGAGCAAATAGCTCAGGGAAATCTACTGTACTTAATGCGCTAAATCTATTTTTCAGAGAAAGTAAAAACACACAAACGGATTTAATTAAATTAACAGTAGATGACTTTCACCATAAGAACATTAAAGAACCAATAAGAATAACGGTTACTTTTGGAGAGTTAACTGACGAAGCAAAGAACGATTTATCTGCATATATACGTCAAGATGAATTAACAATTACTGCCGAAGCTACTTTTAATGAGGAAACGGGCTTTGCTACAGTAAAACAGTATGGTCAACGAAAAGTTATTGCAGACTTCGCTCAATGGTTTTCAGCAGCCAAAAATGGTGAAAAAATCGCAGAATTAAAGAAGATTTATGGAACAATAAAAACAATGGGTAATTATCTCACATTGCCCAGTATAAGTACTAAAGGTGGAATGGAGGAAGCACTAAGAAATTTCGAGGAAGCAAACGCAGCTCTCTGTACTTCTATACCAAGCGAAGATCAATTTTATGGAGCTAGCAAAGGCTCAAATCAACTAGCGCCACACATACAATGGGTGTTTATACCTGCAACAAAAGATATTTCAACTGACGGTGAAGAAACAAAAAATTCAGCTTTAACTATTCTGCTTGAGAGAACTGTTAGGGCGAAAGTAAATTTCGATGATGAAGTGACAAAAATATATGATGACGCGAAAATAGCTTATCAGAAAATGTTAGATGCTCAGCAAGGCGTATTATCCGAAGTATCTTCTTCAATTGAGCGCCGCTTACAAGTGTGGTCAAAGCCAGATATAAAGGCTAGAGTCCAATGGAGTTACGATGACCAAAAAACCATTAAAGTAGAAGGCCCTGCAGCTCAAGTACTAATTGGAGACAATGGGTTTGAAGGGGAATTGGCTAGATTTGGGCATGGAATGCAACGGTCTTATATATTTGCTCTTCTGCAAGAGCTGGTAGGAATGGATGATAGTGGAAGCCCAACCCTTTTAATGGCTATCGAAGAACCAGAACTCTACCAGCATCCGCCACAAATGAAGTATCTTGCAGAAACACTTTTTAAACTCGCTAATGAAAAATCGCAGATAGTTTTATGCTCTCATAGTCCCTATTTTGTTCCGTCTGACAATATTACTGCTTTAAGAGTTGTTAGGGAAAACGGTTTACCTAGTGAGTCATTTGTATCACAAATATCTTATGATGATATTGCAGCAAAGCTAAACACAGTAGAAAGTCAGCAATTCCCGCTCTAAA
>JAWSVD010000254.1:0-2389 GCA_033852095.1 Granulosicoccaceae bacterium
GCCGAGGCCATGCAGCGATCCGGCGGCGACTGGGGCATCTGCGCCGCCAGCTTGCGCAGCCCCGGCATCCGCGACGCGTTGCAGCCACAGAACTTTGCCTACACCGCACTGCAGGCCGGACCAGACGGCGACAGCAGCCAATGTATTGAGGTGATCGACGACTTATTGGTCGCCCCTGAAGACCCAGCCAAACTGTTGGCGGTGATGAGCGATGTCAAAATCAAAATCGTCTCCCTCACGGTCACTGAAAAGGGTTATTGCCACCTGCCCGCCTCGGGCAGCCTGAACCTCGAACACCCAGACATCGTGCACGATCTGGCCAACGCGGCACCACGCAGCGCCATTGGCTTTCTGGTGCGCGCCCTGGCCGCACGCCGTGCGGCGGGCCTGCGCCCTTTCACCGTGCTCAGCTGCGACAACCTGCCGCACAACGGCGCGCTGGTGAAACGCGTGGTGGTGGATTTCGCCGAGCAGCTGGATCCAGATCTCGCCGCTTGGATAGCCACCGAATGCCGCTTCCCCGCCACCATGGTGGACCGCATCGTGCCGGCCACCAAAGCCGAGGACATCGCGCGGGTTGAACGCATCACCGGCTATCACGACGCCTCCCCCGTCATCCACGAGCCCTTCCGCCAGTGGGTGGTCGAGGACAATTTTGTGGACCAGCAGCGCCCCGACTTCGCTGCCGTGGGCGTGCAGATGGTGAGCGACGTCGCGCCCTTTGAGCTGATGAAGCTGCGCATGCTCAACGGCACGCACTCGTCGCTTGCCTACCTGGGTTATCTGGCGGGCTTCAAGACTATCTCCGCCGCCGTTGCCGACCCTGTGCTCAAGCACTTTGTGCGCAAGCTCTGGCAGGAAGAGATCATCCCCACCTTGGATGCACCCGAAGGCACCGACCTCGGCCAATACGCCGACCAGCTGATGGCGCGCTATGAGAACCCCGCGATACAGCACCTGACTTGGCAGATCGCCATGGACGGCAGCCAAAAGCTGCCACAGCGGGTGCTCGCTACCATCCAGGACGCCGCAGCGCAGGGACGCGACTGCCCCGGTTTGTCACTGGTGATGGCGGCGTGGATGCGCTACGTCAGTGCCGTGGATGAAGCAGGCGAGCCCATCGATGTGCAAGACCCCTTGGCCACAGCCCTCAAAGCGCACGCCACACAAGCAAAAAGCAGTGCCGAATACGTGAATAGCTTGCTGTCAGTGCGCGATATTTTCTCGGATTCAATGGCTGAACAATTGAAGCCTGCCGTCAATCTCGCCTACGAGTGCTTGCTCGCCGCTGGCGCACACCGCGCCGCTCAGGAGTATTACCCCGCATGATCGAAAGCTGGCGCTGGTTCGGCCCACTGGACAAAATCTCCCTGCCGGAGATACGACAAACAGGCGCAAGCCACGTTGTCACCGCCCTGCATGAACGCCCCTACGGCGAAATCTGGACGCGGCAACAAATAGCAGAGCGGCGCTTGCCCATCGAAGCGGCGGGCCTGTCATGGCAAGTGGTGGAGAGCTTGCCGGTGCACGAGTCCATCAAAATGGGCACCGGTGACTTATCAACCTTGTTTGCCAACTACCGCCAATCAATGGCCAACCTGGCCGCGGAAGGCATCACCACCCTCTGTTATAACTTCATGCCGCTGTTGGATTGGACCCGCACAGACCTGCAAAGCCCGGTGGCCAGCGGCGGCAGCTGTCTGCGTTTCGACGCCACGAAGATGGCCGCTTTCGAGATCCACATGCTCGGCCGCACTGAAGCGGCCGAAGAATACAGCAGCGACACCTGCACGGCGGCCGCGCAGTGGTTTCGACAGAGCAGTGAGTCGGGCAGAGAGACACTGCTCGCCGCCATCATGTCCGGCTTGCCCGGCAGCTTTGAGCGCTACAGCGTCGACGAGCTCAAGGCAGCGCTCACACGCTACGAAGGCATTGACCGCGATCAGTTGCGCAGCAACTACCGCCGCTTCCTAAAAGAGGTCATCCCCACCGCCGAAGAACTGGGTATCAATCTCTGCGTGCACCCCGACGACCCGCCAAGGCCCATCCTCGGCCTGCCGCGCATCGTCTCCAACGCCGAGGACATCGCTTGGATCCTCGAGGCGATCGACAGCCGCAGCAACGGATTGACCCTGTGCTCCGGGTCATTGGGCGCCAACCCACTCAATGACGTGCCCGCCATCGCCTGCCAGTTCGCGGACAAGGTCCATTTTGCCCACCTGCGCAACGTGCGGAAATCCCCGGACGGATCCTTCGAAGAAGCCGCCCACCTGGACGGCGACACCGACATGGTGGCACTGGTGCAAGTGCTGCTCAACGAAGAAAAGCGCCGCCGCAGCGAAGGCAGCAACGACGCACAAATCCCCATGCGCCCCGACCACGGGCACGA
>JAWSVD010000255.1:0-1061 GCA_033852095.1 Granulosicoccaceae bacterium
GCGAGCAGAACTACTTGCAGAGCCAGATGTAGGCAAGGACTGAAAGACGACAACGCCGAGCAATCGCTGTATGTGATTGCTCGGCGAGTTCTTATGGCTTTATAGAGCCATCAATACCAAGTTGCATGCGCTTAATCGTAAGGCTAAAGCCTCACCCACAGGAAAAAGCTGCAGGCCCGCCAAGGGAGAAGCTATATGGCTGGGACAGCGAAGATCACCGCCCCGGCCGTGTGATCAGGTACTTTCAATCACAATCTTCGGAAACGACCCACTGAAGTCACGCGTGCGCAGGCTCAGCTTTGCCGCCATGGTGCGCGCGATCGTACGGTAGATCTGCGCCACTTGGCCGTCAGGGTCAGCCACCACAGTGGGCTCACCGCCGTCCGCTTGCTCGCGGATTTTGATGTCCAGTGGCAGGCTACCGAGGAAGTCAACCTTGTATTGTTCGGCCATTTTCGCGCCGCCGTCTGCACCGAAGATATGCTCGGCGTGGCCGCACTGGCTGCAGATGTGCACGGACATGTTCTCGATCACACCCAGCACCGGGATCTCGACCTTCTCGAACATCTTCAGGCCCTTGCGCGCGTCCAGCAACGCGATGTCCTGTGGCGTGGTGACGATGACCGATCCGGCGACAGGCACGGATTGCGACAAGGTCAGCTGCAAATCACCGGTGCCCGGTGGCATGTCGACGATCAGGTAGTCCAGTTCTTGCCAGCGGGTGTCGTTGAGCATCTGCTGCAGCGCGCCGGTGACCATGGGGCCACGCCAGACGACCGGGTTGTCCTCTTCGATCATGTAGCCGATGGACATGGTCTGCACGCCGTAGTTGCTCTTGGGCTCGATGCTCTTGCCATCGGCAGAATCTGGCTTGCCGCTCAGGCCCATCATGCGCGGCTGGCTTGGGCCGTAGATATCTGCATCCAAGATGCCCACAGACGCGCCCTCAGCAGACAGCGCCAGCGCCAAGTTGGCCGCGGTGGTCGATTTGCCCACCCCGCCCTTGCCTGAGGCAACCGCGATGATGTTTTTGACGTTCTTCATGCGCTGCACACCGCGCT
>JAWSVD010000256.1:0-1655 GCA_033852095.1 Granulosicoccaceae bacterium
GGGTGTCAGCGTCTTGTTGTGCAGCTTGTGGCGCTTCTCCCCCCAAGCAATAGTGGTTGAAAACGCGTTTCACGCAAGGCTCGTCAGCCCAGCTGGGGTTGCTGGTGGCGAAAAGTGCGGTGGCGCAGGCACAGAGCAAAGAGATTTTAAGTGCATTCATGGTGTAGGATTCTCCGGCTGTGCAGCGACAGACGCAAGTGCGATTCACCTCAAGAGTAAAATATGCGTTGTTATCCGGATAAGTTACAGGCCCAACTGGGCAAGGGACTGGCCAAAATCTACCTGATCTACGGCGATGAACCGCTGCAGGTGCAGGAGGCGTGTGACGCTGTGCGCTTGGCCGCTCGGAAGGCGGGCCACGAGGCCCGCGAGGTGATCAGTATTGAGCAGGACAGCGACTGGCGGGCATTGGCGGCGGCCGGCAATGAGCTGTCGCTGTTTGCCGAGCAACGCTTGTTAGATCTGCGCCTTCCCAGCGGCAAGCCCGGCCGTGCTGGCGGTGAAGCGCTGCGCGAATACTGTGCGCGACCCGCGGACGACGCCATATTGCTCATTGGTGCGGGCAAGATCGACGGCGCCTCGACGCGCAGTGCCTGGTTTAAGGCGATCGACAAAATCGGCGTCACCGTCGGTGTCTGGCCACTGCAGGGCAATGAGTTGCTGGGCTGGATCGAGCGTCGCATGAAACGCGTCAAGCTGCAGCCCGACCGCGACGCGCTGCGGCTGATCGCCGAGCGGGTGGAGGGCAACATGCTCGCCGCCCAACAGGAGATTGATAAGTTAGCACTGGTGCTCGACAGTCCCAAGGTGGACGTCGACACGGTGCTGGCCGCCGTGGTCGACAGCTCGCGCTACAGTGTGTTCGACCTCACCGCCGCCATGTTGGCAGGTGACGCGCGGCGCCTGCTGCACATCGTCGACGTCTTGCGCGGCGAGGGCGTAGAAGCCGCGCCCACGCTCTGGGCCATTCAGCGCGAAGTGCGCGAGCTGGGCGTGGCTGCTGCGGCCGTCACCCGCGGCGCACCGCCCAACCAGGCACTGAGCGAAGCGGGTGTTGCGCCCTTCAGGCACAAGGCCATGCAGCCGGTGCTGCGCCGTTATCGGCCGGCGCAATGGGCGGCCATTCTGCACCGCTGCAATGAGCTGGACCTCATGGTCAAGGGCCGCGCAAAAGGCAATGTCTGGGACGAAATCACCGACGTCTGCCTGGCCGTGGCGGGCAAGCGCGTGCGGCTGCCACGCGAGGTTTAAAGTGGAGAGACCACAGCCCGCTTCGCCGCGGATGCGCTTCGCTTATTCGCCCTACAATTAGCGCGGCTCCAGCAAAGCTCACTGTGCCCTGTAGGGCCGACAAGCCGCAGGCGCCTCCGCGGCATGCCTGCGCAGGAACAGCACCCGACCCAGCTTCGGCGACATTCGTAAAATCACTGAGGTCGTATCTCGTCATGGAGCTGCTGTGCAGCAAGCGTCAAATCGTCTATCCCACCGCAATGCGGTAAGGGACGCGTAGCATCGAGCTTCAAATTGTCTAGCCCACTACAATGGGGTATGAGACGCGCACCAGCGAGCATCGCCGCGGATGCGCTTCGCTTATTCGCCCTACAATTAGCGCTGCTCCAGCAAAGCTCACTGTGCCCTGTAGGGCGGTATATGGT
>JAWSVD010000257.1:0-1852 GCA_033852095.1 Granulosicoccaceae bacterium
CACGGGTGGGCAAGCGCGTGGCAGAGCTCTGCGCCAAATACCTCAAACGACCGCTGTTGGAACTCGGCGGACAGGCCACCATGGTCGTGCTCGAAGACGCCGACCTGCAGGCCGCTGCCTCGGCCGCGCTGCTCGGCGCCTATCTGAACCAGGGTCAGATCTGCATGTCCACAGAGCGTCTCGTTGTGGCCGACACAATCGCCGATGAATTGATTGCCCTGATTGAGAAGGGCCGCAAACAGTTAAAACTAGGCCCTGCGGACGCTGCAGACACACAACTTGGGCCCGTTATCAGTGCGGCAGCCGCCGAGCGACTGGCCGCCTTGATCAGCGACGCTGTCTCCCACGGCGCAACTTTGGTCGGTGGCGGTGGTGTGCGGGATAACTTTGTAGAGCCGACTCTGCTGGACGGCGTGGAACCGCCGATGCGGCTCTACACCGAGGAGGTCTTCGGCCCTGTTTTGTCGGTGACGCGCGTCGGCAGTGAGCTCGAGGCCATCACCGTGACAAATGACAGCGAGTACGGCCTGACAACAGCGGTGTTCAGTGGCGACAGTGAACGCGCCCGCCACCTCGCGCGGCGCTTGCACAGCGGCATCTGCCACATCAATCGCGCCACGGTCAACGACAACCCACACGCCCCCTTCGGCGGCGTGAAATCCAGCGGTTACGGCCGCTTCGGCGGTCGCTGGGCACTGAACGAATTCACTGAAATACGCTGGATCAGCGAGCTCGACTGATAGCAGCTGCACCTAACCTAAATACAGCTTCGACCCAGACGCAGGGACGCGTTGAAGAATCAAAGGCGATGAGCCTTTGATTTTGAATGCAAGTGAATAGGCGTTTTCACTTGCCGTGATACCGATAAAACCAGGACGGTTTTTTTGGCTTTGCCACAAAAGCAATCTAATCACCTTTGGAGGATTGACCATGATCCCGAACATCAACCGACGCACACTGCTGAAGAGTGCAGGCACAGCCCTAGGGGCCTTCGCTCTGGGCAGCTCTCAGGCCACTGCGGCCTCTTCGACCCCACTCAAGATCGGATTTATCAGCCCAGTGTCTGGGCCGCTGGCCGGTTTCGGCCAGACAGACGCTTACGTGCTGGAGCGCGCACGCGAGGCATTTGCCGACGGTGTGACCTTGAACGGCAAA
Organism: Granulosicoccaceae bacterium; assembly: GCA_033852095.1. Classification (GTDB taxonomy): domain Bacteria; phylum Pseudomonadota; class Gammaproteobacteria; order CALCKW01; family CALCKW01; genus CALCKW01. Next base: position 1,156 of record JAWSVD010000257.1, read on the forward strand.
TCCTACGCCGTGGAACTGCTGGACCGAGACACCCAGTCCGACCCCGCACGCGCTGGCCAGCTGGCACGAGACCTGATCAACAATGATGGCGTGGATATTATGATCGCCGTCTCTACTCCCGAAACAATCAACCCCGTCTCCGACGCCTGCGAAGCGGCGGGCGTGCCGTGTATATCGACGGTGATGCCCTGGGAGGCCTGGTACTTCGGTCGCGGCGCCAAACCTGGCGAGCCCTCCCCCTTTAAATACAGCTTCCACTTCGGCTTTGGCGTGGAAGAGTTCTACCAGGCCTATATCTCGCAGTGGTCCTTGCTAGAAACCAACAAAAAAGTCGGCGTGATGTACCCCAACGACGCCGACGGCAACGCCATCCGCGCCGTGCTCAAACCCAAGCTGGAAGCGGCGGGTTACGAGGTCATCGACCCGGGTGCCTACGAGACGGGCACCTCGGACTACTCGCAGCAGATTCGCATTTTCCGCGAAGCGGGCATTGAGATATTCAATTCCTTTCCTATCCCACCGGATTTCGCCGCCTTCTGGCGACAGGCCGCGCAACAGGGCCTGCACCGCCAGGTGAAAATCGTTCAGATTGCCAAGACTGGTTTGTTCCCCGCGGACATCGAAGCGCTGGGCGGACTCGGCAACAACATCGCCAGTGCCGCCTACTGGCATCGGGATTTCCCCTACAGCTCCCCCG
>JAWSVD010000258.1:0-1281 GCA_033852095.1 Granulosicoccaceae bacterium
GCCCCGGCCAATGTGCTGGCGCTGTTCGACAACATAGCCGCCGCCAAGGCCGAGATATCGACCGCAAACGCTTCGGTGCTGCGCATAGAGAACTGCGGTTTTCAGGCCTTTGATTTGACCGTGCAAAACACCTACAACGCCGATCGCCCCGAAGGTGGTGAGGGCGGTGATGCCGGTGAGGGCGACGCAGCGAGCGAGCGGCAGAGCTTTCAGCAGGCCACGGGGCAGCACCAGGCGGTGGCGCTGTTAGTGGCGGGGGCGGACAGGGTTTATTGCCAGAATGTCCGTCTCAAGAGTTTTCAAGACACACTGTATCTACGTTCCCCGTCTGCGGGTGCAACGGCTCGGTCCTGTTTTCACCGCTGCGATATCGAAGGCGATGTGGATTTTATCTTCGGTCAGGCGGTGGGGTATTTTCAGCAGTGCACCATACGTTCTCTGGGCAGCAGGGCAGCGCACGCTTGGGTGGCGGCGCCGAGCACCCATCTATACGCCAAGTATGGTTTCGTTTTCGACGATTGTGATTTTGTGCACGACGGCAGTGAGCGCGCGCTCCAGGGGCGCTTCAGCCTGGGGCGGCAGTGGTTTGAGGGGGTGCGGGCGACGCCCTACGGTGTGTCACCGGTGCCGAATTACCGCTGTGATCTGGGCGGGGCTTCGGCCTATCAAGAGCCGGCGGGCACCATCAGTAAGCAGACACTGCTGGCGGTGGGGAAGTGCGTCATCCTGAATTCCCGTATCGCTGCGCACATCAACCCAGCAGCGCCGTGGGACGAGTGGAACGGTGGCTCCTTTAGGCGAGATGGGCGCTACCAGCCGGGTGCCTGGAGCCCGCGCTTTAGACCGGTGCAGGCATCAGCCGGCTGTCTCAGCAGGCACCTGCACGGGTGGTTTGCGGCGCAGGGTTGGCGGCCAAGCATCGAGTTGGAAGACGATGTCCTGCTCGCCGAATACAACAACCGCACCGCCTGAGTGAGGGGGGGGACTGGCCGCAAGCATCGGCACCGCAGCGCGGCCCGTGCAAAACGCCGCAAGCGGAAGCGCAGCGAAGCAGGCTTCTAGTTTTCTATCCCAGCGCAACCCGTTGAGCCACGCACCCTAATCGACATCGCCGCGGATGCGCTTCGCTTATTCGCCCTACAAATACTCGCAGCAGCGCACTTAATCGCTGCACCCCGTAGGGCGGACAAGCCGCAGGCGCCTCCGCGGCATGCCCTCACAGAATCACCGCCCCACCCAGTATGATCAATCCGAGAAAACTCACCGCGGCATTGCCCGAAT
>JAWSVD010000258.1:1381-1535 GCA_033852095.1 Granulosicoccaceae bacterium
CGCTTATTCGCCCTACAAATACTCGCAGCGGCGCTCTTCATCGCTGCACCCCGTAGGGCGGACAAGCCGCAGGCGCCTCCGCGGCATGCCCGAAGAATCTCCGGCCCACTAAGCATCATCAATCAGAGAAAACTCACCGCGGCATTGCCCGAAT
>JAWSVD010000259.1:0-12295 GCA_033852095.1 Granulosicoccaceae bacterium
AGACCTGCCCGGCGCGGGCAGAGCCCGTCAGCACGCTGTTGCCCGCGCTCTGTAATCTGCACAGCCACAGTTTTCAACGCGCCATGGCGGGTTTGGCCGAGCGCCGCGGCAGCACCGCCGACAGCTTCTGGACTTGGCGGCAGCAGATGTACCGATTCGTGGAGATGATCACGCCTGAAGATCTGGAAGCGATTGCCGCGCAAGTGCAGATGGAAATGCTCGAGGCCGGTTACGCGGCCGTGGGGGAATTTCACTATCTGCACCACGGTGCCGGCGGCTTGCCCTACAACAACCGCGCTGAAATGTGTGAAAGGGTGGCGGCTGCGGCCGATCTCTCCGGCATTGGGCTGACTTTATTGCCGGTGCTCTATCAGCAGGGCGGCTGTGATGGTCGGCCACTGCAGCATGAGCAGCTGCGCTTTGGCAACAGCTTGCACGGCTTTCAGCGATTGAAGGAGGGCGCGGATGCGGCGGTCGCTGCGCTCGGGGCGGACAGCAATTGCGGTGTGGCGCTGCATTCGCTGCGCGCAGTCGAGCAGCGGGCCCTGGCATTTTATGGTGGCGCCCCCGGTCAGCAGCCGCTGCACATCCACGTCGCGGAACAGACCGCGGAAGTGGAGCAGATAGAGGCCACATTAGGCGCGCGCCCAGTGCAATGGCTGATGGATAACTGCGCGGTGGACGAGCGCTGGTGTTTGATTCACGCAACCCACATGGACGAGCGGGAGACAAACGCGCTGGCGCGTAGCGGCGCGGTGGCTGGCTTGTGTCCTATCACTGAGGCCAACCTGGGGGACGGCGTGTTCAACGGCTTGCAATACCACCGAGCGGGCGGTCGATTTGGCATCGGTTCCGACTCCAATGTGCGCATCGCCCTGGCCGAAGAGCTGCGGCTGTACGAGTATTCGCAACGAGTGTTGCACCGCCAGCGCACGCTGCTGGCACCACAGAGTGGCTCCAATGGCCGCAGTCTCTACGAGGCTGCAGCCGTCGGTGGCGCTCAGGCTCTGGGGCGCGACAGTGCTAGAATAGCGGTGGGGGCGACAGCCGATCTGCTCGCCTTGCGGCAGCGCGCCGACGCGCTGATTGGGCGCAGCTGTGACAGTGCGTTGGACAGCTGGATTTTCGCCGCCGACGACAGCGTTGTGGATCACGTCTGGTCCGCCGGACGCCACCTGGTACAAAACGGCCGCCACATACGGCGAGATCAAATCAAGCCCCGTTTTGTCGGCGCCATGCGCCGCATGGCTTCTCACTAAATTCAAAGATCATTTCATGGCACACAGTTGGCAAAAAATCCACACGGAATTCATGCGGCGCATCAGGGAGCGCGACTGGCTGCCCGGAGAGCTGATCCCCAGTGAGAGCGATTTAGCGCTCGAGCTGGGCTGCGCCCGCGTGACTGTGAACCGTGCCTTGCGAGAGTTAGCGCACAAGGGTTTTCTCGACAGGAAGCGCAAGGCAGGCACTCGTGTTGTGTTGAATCCCGAGCGCAAAGCCACCTTTGTTATCCCCGTTACGCGGCTCGAAGTGGAAGGCAGGGGGGCTTGTTACAGTCATCAGCTGCTGCAGCGTGAAATGCGCCCAGCACCCAGCGACGTACTGACGCGCATGGGCTTGCCTGCCGGGGGCGAGCTGCTGTTTCTAAGCGCCCTGCACCTCGCCGATGAGCAGCCTTTTGCTCTGGAGGAGCGCTGGGTGAACACGGCCATTGTGCCGGAGCTCATGGCCTTGGACCTCAGCCATATCAGTGCCAATGAATGGCTGGTCAACAACGCGCCTTTCAGTGGCGGAGATCTGTCACTGGGGGCATTCAAGGCGGACGCGGCGGTGGCCAGGGATCTGGCGTGTGCGGAAGGGGATGCGCTTTTGGAGACGCGGCGAACGACCTGGTCGGAGAGCGGAGCGATCACAGCCGTGCGGCTGTTGCACGCGCCGCCTTACCGTGTTTTCACCGAGCTCTAAACCGCGAGAACCGCGATCTCAAGCCCTGTCGCTTCAATCAGCCGCGAGTGGGCTGGTGCGGGTTCTCTCGCCAGTCCTTGGCCGGCGCGCCACAAGGGTGTGCGGTTGAATACCTTGCTGTAGCGAAGGTATTCAGAGGAGAAAACAGCGCTGACTCTTCTGGTGGCGCCGATCAGCCCAGGGTGGGCTGATTCGGATTAACTTAGGACACCATGAAAAATCCCATTTTCTTGTCCAACTGCAACGAGAGATCCGAGAGGTCCTCACAGGTGTTGTTGGAGTCTTCGACCAGCGTTGAGTTTTGAGTGGTCATTTCGTCCAATTTACTGAGTGTTTCGTGTATCAATTCCACGCCCTGTGATTGGTCTTCACCGGTGTGGCTGATCTCAGAGATAATGCCCGCGAGCTCGCCGATGGATTCCACCATGGCGTGCAGTTCTTCGCCTGAACCCTTCACCAAGGAAGAGCCGTTTTTAACGCGCAGGACGTTGTCCTCGATAAGTGTTTTAATCTCTTTGGCGGCCCCGGCACTGCGACCTGCCAATTGCCGCACTTCTGTGGCAACCACGGCAAATCCCCGACCTTGCTCTCCTGCACGCGCCGCCTCTACAGCGGCATTCAGCGCGAGCAGATTGGTCTGAAACGCTATTTCATCGATCACCCCGACGATTTTGCTGATCTGTTCACTGGCAGTGGTGATGCCCGCCATCGCGGTGGCGGCTTCATCCGCCGTCTGACCGCCTTGCGCGGCGCGCTCGCTGGTATCGTCGGCCATTTTCTTGGCGCGCTGGGAGTTTTCGGTGTTGCTGTGCACGGAGGTGACAATCTTGGCGATTCTCTCGGCCGTCTCTTCTAGGCTGGCGCTCTGTCCCTTGGTGCGTGCCTTAAGGCCCGCGCTGCCCGCTTTGAGATTCTCCACGCCGAGGTTCACGTGCTGTGATATTTGCACCGCGTCGACAATGACATCTTTCAGTTGGGCCTGCATGTTGTGCATGGACGCCAGCACGCTGCCTGGGCTGCTCTCTGTCAGCGATGTCTCGCTGCGCAAGTCGCCGCGGGAGATATTGTCCGCGAGTTGTTGCAGTTCCGCGAGATCCGCGCCAAGTTGACGGATGATACTTCTATAGACAGAGAAGGAAACAAGAGTGCCGAGCAACAAAAAGGCGATCGCCAGGGTGCGCTGTATTGCCAGTAGGCGCTGTTCTAAGCTCTCCAATGCGCTGCCAGCGTGTTCCAGTTTCTCCTGCATTTTTCTGTTGGTGGCGTCCAGAGCTGCGCTCAGATCGTGATCCAATGGCAGGATTTTCGCCATATGATGGTCCACGATTGACTTGTCCAGCACAGAGCTGCTGCCAATGTCCGCGTACAGTGAATGCACTTCGGCTACGTATTGCTTGTGTTTTTCTGCAGTCGAGGAAAGCAGTGCTTTGATTGCGGTGCTCGCGGGGCTTGACCCTGAGACAGCGTTGCTTTCGCTCAGGAGCTTTGCCACGTGGTGCAATTTGTCTTCGATTTTTTGGTTGAGGCTGTCGAAGTGCGACATCTCGGACAGGAAACCGGCAGACCGGGTGCCGTGTTGCAAGGCGTCTAGTACGCCGTCTCGCACGCTGATGCTCTGCTCCAGTTGCAGTATTTCGATATCGGAGATGTTTTTGTACAGCGGTGTATCGAGTTCAACAACGGATTGGATGGATTTCCCAAGTCGGGAAAATCCCATGGTTGAATACAAACCCAGTACGACAATGCCCAATAGAAGGGAGGATACAAGTATAAGTAGTTTTCTTGAGAGCTTCATGCTCGGGTGTTTCCTTAATAACCAAAACAAGTTTGTGGCCCCTGTGTCGTCCATGGCTCGAATTAGTTGATTCGATTGTAATGCTTGCTTAGAATTATCGGGAGACAGTGTTGTCAAAGCATGAAATACTGTTTTTGCCCTGCGGGTAGAGGGTTATTCTTGCGGATGTTTCGTTCGTTCTGCGATGAAGTTTGTCCCTTCGCTGAGAGTCGAGTTCCGTGCTTGCAAAAATAGAGCTTGCATCGCTTGGGCTTTCCATTTGTTTGTTCGCATGCCAATCAATGAGTGCCTATGTTTGTTTGTGCGCCTGAGGAAACAAGATCGCATTGAGGAGCCGAGCAGGCACAATTGCGCAGGGCTTGAGATGGCTGAGAGATCCGCGCTGTCGTCTGCCGTGATACTTCTGAGAATGGGATGAGCTGTCCACCTTTGGGCGAGCAGTCTGGATCAGTGATCCCTGTCACTGCGGGCATCAAACAACAGCGAGACAGCATCAAGCAGGGCGCGCAGCCGGCTCAGATGGGTGCGGTCACTGCGCCACAGCGCCCAGACTTCTCGTTTTAACAGTTCGATGCCCGCTTGCGGTGGCAGCCGAGTCAGGCGCGGGTCGGCGTCGCCCATCAGGCAGGGGATGGCGCTGCGCCCATAACCGTTAGCAACGGCCTCAATAGCGCTCTCCAGGTCCGTCACGCGCATGCCGCTGATATTGTTCGCTTCGTTTTTAGCCCGGGCTGACATCCAGGTCAATTGTGGCAAATGTTGCCTGCCATCGACATACAGCACCCACGGTATGTGCTGGAAGTCTTGGTGGTCGCTGCCAGCTTGTACATAGACGGCGTGATCCAAGGTGCCGAGGCGCTTGGTGATCAGCTGGCGCCCGCCGCTGGTGGGCTTGCTGAGCCGAATGGCCATGTCTATCTCTGCTGAGATCAAATCGATGTTTTTGTTCTCCGCCAGCAGCTGTAAATCCAGCTGTGGGTGGGCGGCGACAAAGGGCCGCAGTGCGGGCAGCAACAGGCGATTGCAGAGCACGGGAGCGGCAGTCAGCACGATGCGGCCCTTGACCGCATTGTCCGCGTTATTCGCCTGTTCTTGCAGCGTCAACAGCTCACGCTGGGTGCGCTCGGCCACTTGCAGCAGCTCCAGTCCTAGGTCGCTGAGCCGGTAGTGGTGGCCGCCCACACTTTGAATCAGCGGGCTGCCGAGCTGTTGTTCGAATGTCTTCAGGCGGCGTGAGACCGTGGTGCCGTTCACACCGAGCAGGGTGGCGGCCTCCGCGAGCGATTGGCTGCGGCTCAGGGCGATAAGAAAGCGTAGGTCATCCCAGTTTATATCCTGCATTTGTGCAGTTTATATCCGCAAATTTGCCGCTGCAATCTGCAATTTCGCAGCGCTATGATGGTGCATTGCGTTAACGGGGTGAAATAACATTGCAGTACCTACAAGAGCTGTTGGCTCTGAGGCCTGAGCAGATGGCGATCGCTGCACTGGCGGTGTTTGCCGCAGGCATGGTGCGTGGCTTTGCTGGCTTTGCGCTCTCGGCGGTGATGATGGCCAGTTTAGTGGTGTTAATTCCGCCGGTGTCGCTGATTCCCGTGTGTTACTTGCTCGAAGGTGTTGCCAGTGCGGTGATGCTGCGGGGCGGCATAACACATGCGGACAGGCGCATCGCCTGGGGGCTGGCGCTCACCTCCGCGCTGGGGGTGCCCATCGGTCTGTTCGCCACCAGCAACATCGATGCGGACCTTTCGAAGACGCTTGCGCTTGGTTTGCTGTTGACCCTGGCGGCGGCTCAGCTGCTGAAATTCAGGCCGCGATTTCTCGCCACCGCAAAGGGCCTGTACCTGAGTGGATTGACGGCAGGCATCGCGACCGGGCTGGCGTCAGTGGGTGGCATGGTGGTCGCGCTGTATGTGTTGTCCAGCGGGGTCGATGCAAAGCGCATGCGGGCGTCCCTGGTGTTGTATTTGGCGCTGGGCATGTTCAGCTCGGGCATTTATCTGTTCTACTTTGACATGCTGAATGCGCTGGCGATGTGGCGGGCGCTGGCGCTGGCGCCCATCATGCTGCTCGGGCTGGCCTGCGGCACACTGTTGTTTCGCCCGCGATTTGTTCATCTCTACAAGTTCAGTTGCTTGGCGCTGCTCAGCACGCTGTGTTTGTTGGGGCTGGTGCGCCAGCTGTTGTGATCTCGCCTGTTGGTGTTGTGCACCGTCGTCTTTATTGCGTTGCAGTTTCGTCTTCGGGGTTGCTGAAGGCCAGGTAAGTGTCGCTCGGGATGGCGATCAGATCGCGCAGTCCCAATTGTTCTCTGTCCTCGGGGGGCAAGGCTGCGATGGCCTCTCGCACTGCGTCGAAAATAACCGCGCCCTCGTAGGCGGGTGAACAGATATAGGGCAGCCCTGGGGTGGGTGCGGTCCAGTCGAGCACCCGCAGTTGCCCGCAAAAGCCTTCGTAGCGTTCGGCGTGACGCCAGGTGACGGCGTCCAGCGAGGCAATGTCAGCTTCGCCCGTGGCCACTGCGCGTGCCGAATCCACGTGTCGCTGAGTTTGAAATCGCTTCTGAAACCAAAAGCCGTGCGGCCGGCAATGCCAATAGGGGGCGGCGAAGCCCGACTGGGACATTGTATCGTTGTAGGCGAAAATCGCAGATTCGAATTCCTGTATGTGCTGCCGCGGGTCGTTTGCGCGTACCACGATCGCACTGCGGTAGTATCCGGGCGCGCATCCATCGACTGCATAATCCGGCGTGCCCACCAAGTTAACGCGGTCGTGTAGCAGGCTGCGATAGGGCATGCCGCAAGTTTGACTCAGCACCAACTTGGGGTCTGTCCAGGTGCTCAACTCGTCCTTGTCGATGCTGAGGGCGACGGGGCTGTCGATGCCTGCGGCGGCTAGGCGCTCGCGAATAAACCGCCACAAGAGATTGTGCGTAGCGGCCAGCTGAGGTCGCTGATACATGGGCAGACTTGCGATCATGAGGCTGGCTCCCGATGGCGTCGTGTGTTTTGGCACTATGCCTGAAGCATATTGCCGTGTCCTCTCTATTATAGTCTGCGTTGCTGCACAGTGGATATGAAGCGCGGCTTGTATGCAGGATCCTGATTAGCCTGTGCTGGATCAAGCAGAGCGTGTTATCTGGTCTATTGGGGTGCCCGAATGAGCGGGTGGCAGTCTCCGTTGCAGCTGACCTGCGGTTTTGCTGATCGGCCCTTTGGGGCGAAGCGAGTGACCTTAGCCCCGCAGCAGCTTGCGCAGACTCTCCACCGTGAAATCCAGCTCTTGTTCGGTGTTGTAATAATGCACCGACGCGCGCACCACTTCGGTCAGCCCGCGCTCTTGAAAGGAGACTGCGCTACCAGATCCCTTTGAAGTGCTGACATTGATACGGGCCTGCGCCAGGCCTTTTTTGATGGCGGTGGGCTCGAGCTGTTCGCTGCGAAAGGTGACAATGCCGCAGCGCTGTTGTCCCTGGTCGGTGATCTCCACACCGTCGACAGCGGCGAGCTCGTCTCTGAAGTAGTCCGCCAGGTGCAAAACCCGTTCGGCAATGGCCTCAATGCCCCAGTCCAGGCAATAGTCCAGCGCCACACCCAGTGCGTATTTGGCCGCGCAGTTGTTCTCCCAGAGCTCAAAGCAGCGGGCGTCCGATCGCATTTCGAAGCGGTAGCGATCCAGCAGATTGGCGCCGTGCTGATCCAGCGCGTCGGGGCGCAGTTGCGGCAACAGGCTCTCGCGCACGTACAGCAGACCGGTGCCGCGCGGTCCGCGCAGGTATTTGCGGCCAGTGATACACAATGCATCGCAGCCGATGGCGTCCACGTCCACCGGCAACTGGCCCACGCTCTGGCAAGTGTCGAGGAAAAACGGCACGCCGGCGGCCCGAGCAACGGCGCCTATCGCGACCGCGGGGTTGATCAATCCGCCGCCGGTGGGGATGTGCGTCATGGCGATCAGCTTAACCTTTGGGTCGATCAGGTTTTGCAGGGCGGCGGTGTCGACCTGGCCGTGGGCGTCGTTGGGTGCGATCACGATCTCTATGCCCAGGCGCTCGGCTAATTGCAGGTAGCTGATCATGTTGCTGCCGTACTCGGCGACTGCGGTGATCAGCTTGTCGCCGCGCTGGAAGGGGAAAGCGGCAAGGGCCAATTGCCAGGCGCGTGTAGCGCTCTCGGTGTAGGCCAGCTCCGTGGGCTGGCAGTTGATCAATTCAGCGGTGGCGCTGTAGACCCGGTTCAGCCCCTCGGCCTCGCGGCTCTCCACTTCGTAGCCACCGCACTGCTCCTCCCAGTCTATAAAGCGCCGCAACGCATCACTGACCGGCGCGGGCATCAGCGAGGCGCCGGCGTTGTTGAGGTGGATCAGGGATTCGCAGCCGCGTGTCTCGCGTCTGGCGCGTTGCCAATCCAGTGGAGCTGTGGGTGCCTTGTCTCTCATCGCGTGCGCCGTCTGTGTGTGGTGAATGAAAATGTACTGACGCTAAACACTGTGTCGCTTTGGGCGCGGACGCCTGGGAAGATTTGTTCAGTAGAGCGTTTTTTGCTGTCTTTCTTCCAGCCCTGCGTCGTAGCTGCTGTCGTCGAAATCGAGCAGCGCTGATTTGGCCAGCTGGCCCGCACTTGGCAGAGCGCTCGCATCCACGTGTTGTGCTGGGTTCCACAGTTGCGCGCGTTTCAGCGCCCGTGCGCACTGGAAGAACAGCGTATCCAGCTCCACCACAATTGCGCACACCGGGAGTTTGCCGTCCATCGCCATGCTCTGCAGCAGCGCTGCCTCGGTACTGAGGTGGGCGCGGCCGTTGTAGCGCAGGGTCAGCTCCACACCGGGGATCATGAACAGCAGCGCGACCTGTGGCTCGCGCACGATGTTACGCAGGGTGTCGATGCGGTTGTTGCCGCGGCGGTCGGGGATGGCGATGCGCTGTTCATCTAATACGCGCACGAAACCCGCTGGATCACCGCGAGGGGATATATCCAGTCCCTTAGTGCCAGTGCTGGCAATGGCAAAAAAGGGCGACGCCTCGATCAAGCGGCGGTAATAGGGGTTGATGGTGTCGGTCTCTTTGCCCAGCGATACTGCGGCGGGTACTGCGTACAGGGCTTCCAGCTGTTCAACAGTGGATATTCGATCGTTCATCGAGAGTCCTTATCTAATGTGAAGACATGAAATAAGCGCGGCCCGCTCCCGGCGTTGAGCGCTCTTATAGGCAGTTAATGCGCGCGATAGGCTCGCCGCTGGTTTTGAGGTGATCCATCCAGCGCTGCACCAAGCTCAAATTGTGGCTGGCGGCAGACACCCCGGCAGGCATCTCGCCGCGCGCGGTCGCTTCAATGGCGAGGCTGAGCGGCACGGATACCAGGCGCGCCATGGCGGTGTCCTGTGCGTCACCCGTGGCGTCCAGCGAATAACACTGGTGCCAGACAGCGCCGGTGTCGTCGCGGGCTTCCAGCTCCACCGCCAACACCACGCGGTCAGCCTCGCCCTCGGCGTAGGATTCGCTGGCCCAGAGCTCTTCGCTCATCTGCAGCAGGCGGGCGTCACCGGCCTCTCCCTGCAGCGTTTCGATCTCGTCGAACAGCGGCTGCCAGGCCTCGGCCCAGCCCTGCAGGCGCAAGGTGCCGCGGACAAACTGCTGAATGTTCCAGTCGGCGCCGAACTGGTAGTCGGCGATAAAGGGGGTGGCGTCGCGGTTGGGGTAGGCTTCAAAGGTTTCCGTGCTGCCGTCGGGCAGGCGCGCGCTGTAGTCGCTGATGGCGTCCCAGGGGCGCTGGGTGTCCAGCACTGCGCCGGCGCGGATGCTGCGCGAGGGGGATTTGAGCGCTTTGAGCACACCGAGCGGCGACCAGCTGAACTTGTAGCGGAAGTCATTGGGCACCTTCGGCACGCCACCGCAATAAGAGCGGAAGTAGATTTTGTGGGCGCTATCAAACGCCGCGCTGGCTCGGTAGTCCGCCACCAGCGCGTGTGCCATGAGGTGATCGATGCCTGGGTCCAAGCCGATCTCGTTGACCAGGCTCAGGCCCTTGTCCACGGCTTGCTGATGCAGGGCGCGCATCTCTGGGCTGATGTAGGAGCTGGAGACAAAGTGTGCGTTGTTCTCCAGGCTCAGCTTGGCAACCGTGGGGTGTAGATCCCCCGGCAGCATGGACACGACGATATCGCCGGGTTGCAGGGCGGCGGCAAGCGCCTCCAGATCATAGGCGCGCACTTGCGTTTCGCCTTGCATGCCCGCCACAATAGCCTGTGCTTTGTCGGGGCTGCGGTTCCACAGCGTCAGCGCGAGATCACTCTGCGCCAAGCGCCGGATGCCGGGGGCGGTGGACAATCCCGTGCCCAGCCAATGTACCTGTGTCATGCGCTTGCTCCTGAGATTGCTTGAGGCATGGCCAATGGTTTGCCCCCTGATGGTGTTGATTCTGCCAGCAAATCAGGCGGTTTCGGTACAACTATTTTCAGCGGCCGCACAAATGCTCGGCTGAAAGCAGGTCGATCTCGGCAAAGCTCAGATTGTTTGAATTTCTTTTTCAACCGTCAGAGACAGGATCGTCGAGATGAACGAACACGAAAAGATTAATTACCTGGAATTCCCGGCACGAGATTTTGTGGCCACCAAGGCGTTTTTCAGCCAAGCCTTTGGCTGGACTTTCGAGGACTACGGCCCTGAATACACGGCGTTTTCAAACGCCGGCATCGAGGGCGGCTTCTACGCAGCCGATGCCGCCTCTGCGCAGGCGAATGGCAGCGCGCTCGTGGTGCTCTACAGCAACGATTTGGAAGCGACGATGCAAAAGGTATCTGACGCGGGCGGCACCATCAGCCAGGATGTGTTCACCTTCCCCGGCGGGCGGCGCTTTCATTTTTGTGAGCCCAGTGGCAATGAGTTTGCTGTGTGGTCTGACAAGGGGCTCTGATTCGGACTAGCAGTCTGCACGACAGACTCCTGGGTCTACCGACCGATTGCACCGTCCGTTTCTCTGACGTTTTGTCGCTTACGCTGCCACTAGGGCAGCCACACACCTACAGGCACCGCTCCATGACAGCTTTATCCTCCTCTTTGGCCGGGCGCACAGGCGTCATGGCTGGCCTCGGCTGGATGGCTTTATGCGGGGCGATTTTCGCCTGTTTCATGATGGTAGTGAAACTCAAACTCGGCCACATGCACCCAGTACAAAGCAGCTTCATGCGTTACATCGGCGGGTTGATATGGCTGCTGCCTTATTTCCTGCTGCTGCGTCAGCGCAGTGCCTCGCCGGACCACAAAATCACAAGCTGGCATTTCGACAAGGCCGCGCTTGGCCGAGGGGCGGCGCACGCGCTCGGGGTCAGTCTGTGGTTCTACGCCATCGTGCGCAACCCCATCGCCGATATCTCCGCGCTCTCCAATCTGGGGCCGGTGTACGCTACCTTGGGGGCTGCCCTGTTGTTGGGTGAGCGGCTACGGCTACGGCGTATGGTCGCTATCGGCGCCAGCTTTTTGGGGGCGCTGTTGATCATCCGGCCTGGCTTTTCCGAGATCAACACCGGTATCTATGCCATGTTGATGGCCACGCCGATCTTCGCTATCTCTGACTTGCTCGGCAAGCGGCTCACCACACGGCAGTCCAATGTCACCATGGTGTTTCAGCTGACACTGATCGTCAGTGCCTTCCTGGCGATTCCTGCGATGATTGTCTGGCAGCCCTTGGGCTGGATGGATTGGTTTTGGGCCGCCGTGGTGGGTTTGTTAGCGAGTGTCGGGCACCTGTGCCTTAGCCAAGCCTTCAGGGTCAGTGAGATGTGGGTGGCGCAGTCGGGCAAATTTTTTCAGCTGCTGTGCGCCGCTTCACTCGGCTGGTTGGTGATCGGCGACGCCGTGCCACTGACCACCTGGTTAGGGGGCGGGGTGATTGTCGCCGCGATCAGCTACATCGCGTGGCGTGAAAGTCAGTTATCGGACGGCGCTCAATAACCGCAGCTGTGATAAGCCCAAGAAATCACCGCCTGGGTTCATGGTCTGAAAATGCTGTGGCCTTCCCTTGTGGGTGAGCCTTCAGGCTTACAGCGCTGCGGCGCTGTGCATGGCTTTCCCCTGTTGTCCGTGTCGCCTCCAAAATTCTTCAAAAATAGCGAAGCACGCTGCAACAGTGAAATCGTGAAAAACGAATTCCAGCGTAGAAATCCAAATCTCAAATCATTTGCGCTGCAAGACAAGGGCAATGGGTCGATTTCGACTGCAGAGGGGGAGCCGTCGAGGTTTTTGTCCTGCTGTTGTCCCATAAACTAAGCAGGCTGTTTGGCTCATTCGAGTCGGACAGGGATTGAATAATCAGGAGACCATTTAAATGGCACTTATAAAAAGATTACTGATGGGGGGCGTGTTCGCCTCTCTGTTCGCCAGCGCTGCGCTGCGGGCAGAAGAGATGAGCATCGATAAAGCAATTGATGGATTTTTTAGCGACTACTTGGGCTGGTTTGCCACCGCTATTTTCTACGGCGTGCCGGTGCAAGACGGGGTGAACTTCCCCTTGATCGTAGGCTGGCTGTTCTTGGCCGCGA
>JAWSVD010000260.1:0-1442 GCA_033852095.1 Granulosicoccaceae bacterium
GCTACCTTTTCAGCTCTTCGCAATGAATCTTGCTTTGTTATGGCCGCACCTACTGCACAATTTCGCCAAGACCTCTCCGCCCCTGGCTTGTACTCCCTTGTGCGCCAATCGTTTGCTCTAGCGCGTACACCCGCCAAAGCGCGCTTTGATTCCGCCGACGTGCTGATGTCAGCCCTCGCCATGTTCTCTCTCAAATTCCCCTCTTTGCTCCAGTTCGACAACTTCAGCCACGACGATGAACAGCACACCCGGGCTAACTTGCAAAGCCTGTTCGGCGTGCAGTGCGCGCCGAGTGACACTCAACTGCGCGACCGCCTTGACCTGATCGACCCCGACGTCATCCGCCACGCGTTGCACGCTATTTGGCAGAAACTACAACGGGGCAAAGCCTTAGAGGCCTACAAGTTTTTGAATCAGTACTTGATCGTCTCTTTCGATGGCACCGGTCACTTCGCCTCTGGCAGCATTCGGTGCCCGCAATGTTGTGTCAAAAACACACGCGAAGGCGAGCAGTACTACCACCAGCTCGAAGTGGGCTCGGTGGTCCATCCAGACATCAAGGCTGTACTGCCGATCGAAGTAGAAACCATCACCCGAGCTGACGGTAACAATAAAAACGACTGCGAACGAAACGCCTCAAAGCGGGCTCTGGTGCGTTTGCGTGAGCGCTTTCCCCAGCAGCAATTCTTGATCGTCGAAGATGCCTTGGCATCAAATGCTCCGCACTTGACGCTGTTGCGCGAGCTGGAGATGGCGTTTGTTATCGGGGTGAAGTTCACCGACCACGCCGCTTTAGCGCACGAGATGCAAAGCCGAATGCAGGCCGGTGAGTACACCGAGCAAGAGCAAGAGGCAGGCGATGGGTCGGTGCAAGGTGTTCGGCTGTACAACGATTTGCCGTTGAATGCGTCGAACCCCGATTGTCGCGTGGGCGTTCTGGAGTTTTGGAGCGAAACGAGCAAAGGGAAGAAGCTCTACTTCAGTTGGGTGTGCAGCATGAAGCTCACCCTTGAGAATGCATGGGATTTAGTCCGCGCAGGTCGGGCAAGGTGGAAAATAGAGAACGAGACGTTTAACACACTGAAGAATCAGGGCTACAACCTCGAGCACAATTTCGGACACGGCAAGAAACATCTGGCGGGCAACATGGGCTTATTGTGTCTGCTGGCCTTTCTTATCGATCAAACCCAGCTGCAGTGTTGCAGGGTTTTTCAAGCGGTTTTGGTGAAAGCCAAAAAGATGAGCTACCTGCGGGAAAGGTTACGCTCAATGTTTCAGTTCGTGAGCTTTCCAGACTGGGAGCACTATTACGGAACGGTATTGGGCAGGGTTAAATGGGCCTTGGTAGATGACACGTCCTGAGTGGATTTGTTCAACGGGAAATAGTGCTTCGAGGCAAAGGAAAACGAGTTGCAGCAAGGGCTTAGTCGGAGCAGCTATGC
>JAWSVD010000261.1:0-649 GCA_033852095.1 Granulosicoccaceae bacterium
ACGTTTCCCTCGAGATTGCTGACGATGTTTTGGGGCGCGAGTACGCCGCGGTAGAGGTAACGAGAGAGGTATTCCAGCGCGGATTTTCCCCCGCCGACGTGGCGGCAATCGACAACCCATTGGGCGGGCAGTTCGCGGGGCACGTTAAGGCCTTGTCGCTGGAGCTGTTCGAGCAGCTTCGCCCGGAACACTTTCGCCAAGTTTTTGTGGTGAAAGAGGTGCTTTGTTTTTGCGCTGATCCAGCGCTTTTTGTCACGTTGGATAAAGCCTGCGGGTACGATGAGGTGCACGTGCGGGTGGAAGTCGAGCCGACGGCTGTGGGTGTGAAGCACGGCGGTGATGCCGCAGGCACCGCCCTTAGCTCCGGCATTTTGTGCAAAGCGGGTGATGGTCTGCGTGGCACATTGCATCAGCGTGTTAAAGCAGTCGCGCTGCTTGTGCCAGAACAGGGATCGCAGCTGGCTTGGCACGGTGAAAGTGACCAGAAAATAGTCGACCGGTATTAGCTTGCGTTTTTGTCGTTCGAGCCACGCGGTGGCGAGGTCGTTTTGGCACAGCGGGCAGTGGCGATGGCCGCAGCCGTGGGCGATCCAGTGGTGCGGATCGCAGTCGGGGCAATGGAGCAACGATTGGCCGCTGTCTGGGGTGT
>JAWSVD010000262.1:0-4498 GCA_033852095.1 Granulosicoccaceae bacterium
AGAAGTTGGTCAAGCGCGGCATCGACGTGCAGTGCTTGGACGAGAGCGCGATTGAACAGTCGGGCATGCGGGCGCACCAGCGCATCACCGTGAAAGAGGGCCTGGACAAAGAGGCGGCCAAGAAGGTGGTGAAGGCGATCAAAGAAGCGAAGCTGAAGGTGCAAGCGGCGGTGCAGGGCGAGCAGGTGCGGGTGACGGGCAAGAAGCGCGACGATTTGCAGCAGACCATGGCGATGCTGCGCGGAGCAGAGCTGGGTATGCCGCTGCAGTACAACAATTTTCGGGATTGATGGAGTCGTTGGGTCAAGCGGTCTTGGGTTGGGTGAGCTCGAATATAGGCTCACTTCCAAAGCCCTTTGTAGGCAGGCATGAGCGGCATTGTAAGGCTGAAGCCTCACCCACTAGATTTCGACCGCTATAACTGCGGCCAGGCTTGTTGGCTTGCTGCAAGAATGTAGTCGGCTGTTTTAAGCTGCACTGTCAGGTTGCGCGCCCCAGACTAAAGCCCGGTTCACAAGGGCTTAGGGTCTTTGCGGCGCGGCCCGATTTACTGTTTTTTTTGTTGTGGGTGAGGCTTCAGCCTTACAGTTTATGCTGCATGGGGTGGTGGCTGTTCGGGCTCTGTTCGGCCGAACGGGGTCGGCCTCCCACTAAGGAATTGTCAATTTTATGATTTATGTTTTGGTGGCGCTCGAGAGCGAGCTGCCCGACGCGTTGCCCAGCGGCTACAGAGTGGTCTATACCGGGATCGGTAAGATCAACGCGACTTATGCGGCGCTGAAGACGGTTCAGCGCGATGACTGCGAGCAGATCATCAATTACGGCAGCGCCGGCACTCTTATTCCGGAGCATGCGGGCAAGCTCTTGCAGATGGGGCTGATTCTGCAGCGGGACATGGACGCGCGCCCGCTCGCGGCGCTGGGGGAGACCCCGCTGGAAACGCGCGTGGCTGCGCAGGGGATCAAGCTGGCGGCGGGGGATCACAGCTTGAGCACCGGCGATAACTTTGTCAGCGCGCCACCGGAGCTGAACAGTGACGCGGTGGACATGGAGGCCTACGCCATCGCCAAGGTGTGCGCACTGGAAGGCGTGCCCTTCAGCTGTTACAAGTTCATCAGCGATCTGGCCGATGAAAACGCAGCTGAGCAGTGGCAGCAGAATGTCAGCAAAGGGGCGGTGGCCTTTTTGGCGTTGTTGCAGAGCAGCTAGCGCCGGTAGCTCAGGATGAAATTTAGGGGGCCTCAACAGCCTGTTCAAAAAAAATCCATCGCAGTGAACGCCCCGAATTCACTCAAAATGGCCCCTGATTTTCGATAAGCAACGGAGCCGCCTAGGCCACTGTTCGCCTCAAGTCAGTGTCAGACTTTTCTCAAATCGACTCGCTCTCGCCTAAGCTCCTGGTTTCTGAGCTGGCTGTTAAGATGCTATTTTGGGCGCTGAAAATTCAGTGACGGAGAGCGGACAATGAGTGATCAGAGCGATGGTTTTTTTCAACCGGTGTCGGCGATGGAGCTGGCGCGGTTTGCCGGCATCCCCACCTTTATGCGCTTGCCTCATTTAGGCCCAGGGCACCCGCGTTATCCGCAGGTGCAGATGGGTTTGGTTGGCGTGCCCTGGGACGGCGGCACCACCAACCGCCCTGGTGCTCGGCACGGGCCACGTCAGCTGCGAGACAGCTCGACCATGATCCGGGCGATGAACTCCGCCACGGGCGTCAACCCCTTCGCCTCGGTCAATTGCGCTGACCTGGGCGACGTGCCACCCAACCCAGTGGACATACAGGACAGCCTCGACCGCATCACGCGGTTTT
The DNA here is from genome assembly GCA_033852095.1 of Granulosicoccaceae bacterium. Lineage (GTDB taxonomy): Bacteria > Pseudomonadota > Gammaproteobacteria > CALCKW01 > CALCKW01 > CALCKW01. The sequence continues at coordinate 1,811 of JAWSVD010000262.1, forward strand.
ACGCAGCGCTAAAGTCCCAGGCTATAACCCCCATGACCGCCGGTGGGGATCACCTGGTGACCTTGCCCATCTTGCGCGCCCTAGCCTGTGACGGCCCGCTGGGCTTGGTGCAGTTCGACAGCCACACGGATCTGTTTGACAGTTACTTTGGCGGCAACAAATACACCCATGGCACCCCATTCCGACGGGCCATTGAAGAGGGTTTGCTCGACCCCGAGCGCTTTGTTCAGATCGGTATCCGTGGCACCGCCTACAACACCGAAGACATTGATTGGGGCCTGGAGCAGGGTGTGCGCATTATTCGCATTGAAGAGCTGTTTGATCGCGGTATCTCTGATGTGATGGTCGAGGTGCGCGAGCGGGTAGGCGATCAGCCTACCTACTGCACCTATGACATCGATTTTGTCGACCCGACCNNTTGCACCCGGCACCGGCACCCCCGAAATAGGCGGGCCCAACAGCTTTCAGGCGCAGCAGGTGATTCGCGCGTTGCGCGGCGTCAATTTGATCGGGGCCGATCTGGTCGAAGTGTCGCCGCCTTTCGATTCCGCGGGAAATACGGCTTGGTTGGGGATCTCCCTGATGTTTGAGCTGATGTGCGTGATGTCAGAAGCCATTGTGCGCAGAGCTAACTGAGTTTGCTAATAATTCGAGCCCACAAGGGCCACGTTGTTGTTTGTTTATTCCTGTGTAGCTTCGAATTTTTTCGGGCGTTTTGACACACTGTTTAGCCCAAATCGAAAACCCGCCTGTTGCAGATTCGTCTGCCCAGGGCGTGTAATTAGTGCATGCAAAGTTGTAGAGATTCCCGGTTACTCAGCGCGGAATTGTTCAAAATCACAAGGGCGGTGGCATGGGGTTAATGCCGGCGAGATGAGCGCTCACCGTTGGCCCGTCAATGGGCAAAACTCAACGCCAGAAAACGGGCCTGCGTAGAATGCTCCGATGGTAAGGGCATCAAAAATTCTAAGAGGATACAAGCACATGAAACGTATTGCTTTGGTTGGGGATTCTAATGCGGACGTGGTGGCGCATCAGGCCATTCCACAGGCACTGAAGATTGCTTGCGAAAGCTTGAACGTTGAACTCGATGCTACGTGGCTGCACACAACTGCAGTGCTGTCGACAGATCTCTCAGCTTATGACGGTATATGGTGTGTGCCTGCCAGCCCTTATGCAAGCATGGCAGGTGCGCTAGCAGCGATTCGTTATGCACGGGAGAACAAGTTGCCCTTTCTGGGAACTTGCGGCGGTTACCAGCACGCCGCACTGGAGTTCGCACAGCATGTGCTGGGGCATCTAACAGCTGCCAACGCTGAAGTGGATGCGGATGCGGCGATGCCATTGATCAGCCCCTTGCTGTGCCGATTGATCGACACAGCTGACACCATCGATCTGCGCGCTGGCAGCCAGGTGGCGGGTCTGTACGGACAGCTGAACATTGAGGAGCAGTATCACTGCGGATTCGGGGTGAACCAACATTACTTGCCGTTATTTGATGATTCGGATTTTCAGTTCGTCGGTTTCGACCAGGAGGGAGACCCGCGGGTGTTCGAATTGTCGTATCATCCCTTTTTTATCGGTACCGCGTATCAGCCTGAGCGAGCGGCCTTGAAGGGAGAGAACCACGCCTTGATTGCTGCTTTTGTAGGTGCCATTCATTCTCAGTGAGGCGGGGACATCAACGTCTTTTTGACTGATGCGAATAAGTTGAGTGTGGTGGCCAATGCTGCTTTGATCGCGGTATATTCAATGCAGTGTACTGGCATGTCTAACAAGGAAACAGGCAATGGCTTTTCAAAACATCCCCTTTCAGTCCATTGATTGGGCATCCATAACACGCACAGAGCACCCCGGCGAGACGGGTGTTGCCTATTGGCAGACGCTTGAGTTTGAGGGTTTGAGAATTCGATTGGTGGAATACAGTGCCGGTTATCTCGCGGACCACTGGTGAGAGGAGCTTGGGCTAGAACTAAAAGCCCTACTGCGGAAGGCTATTTTTGGCCGTATTTTCATGTCGCTTTCGTTAAATAGCCAGCTATTCGCCTCAACCGGCACAAAAATCCATCTCAAAACTATCTCTTCCTCGTGACGGGTCCAGTCCTGGCCCAAGCTCCTTGGGGCACATCGTCCATTGCCTGGAAGGCTCGGTGGTGAACGAACTCAAAGACGGCAGCTCCAGTACCTTGCAGGCGGGCATGTCTTATGTGGTGTCGGATGACATGAGCGAGCACCGTTCTCGGGTCCGCGACGGCGTTAAGCTGCTGATCATTGACGGTGACTTTCTGCGGTCTGATATCTGCTAGCTGGCGTGGTTGTCTGGCAATCCTGTGTAGCTGTCCCCCTCTGCCTGTATTCCTTTCCGGTGCTCAGGTTCGTCGCCTGTTGATCAAAAGCGGCTTCGAGCGCTTCGGAAAATTTAGGTCTTTATGCGTGTTGTTACGCATTGTGAGCTGGCGCGGCTTGTTTGAAAATACAGCACAGTCTGGGTAAGCACTTGCCGGCTAGCTCAGTGACTGAGTTTGTATTTACAGGGAATGTCTGCGATGAAATCAGTGAGCTTTGCCGTGATAGCTGTTGTGTCTGCCTTGATGCTTGGCTGTGATAGTTCATCGGGGATGAAGGATAACGCCGGTGCTGGCGATTCCCCCAGCATGGATGATAGTGGCGATACAGGCGATACAGGCG
>JAWSVD010000262.1:4520-5124 GCA_033852095.1 Granulosicoccaceae bacterium
ACACAGGTGACACAGGTGACACGGGTGACACGGGCGGGCCGATCGAGCCCGAGAGTGATGCCCAATACAGCGTGACATTCGAGGCGACTTGGCGCGCTGAGACCCACCCTACTAATTTTCCGGCAGGGCCACATTTTTCTGGTTTGACCGGTGCGGTGCACGACGCTGCCGTGAGTTTTTGGTTGCCGGGGCAGTTTGCCAGCGATGACCTGAAACAAGTTGCGGAAACGGGACAACGCGATCTCATCATCGACGTGATCGGTAGCAGTATTGACGCAGGGACGACCTTGCAGCTGATAGAGGGCGCCGGCATGCCGAACCCGCCGAACAGTGTGACCGTGAGCATTGCGCTGACCCAGGCGCATCCGCTGGTGACACTGGTGACCATGATCGCACCCAGCCCAGATTGGTTTGTGGGCGTGCATGGGCTGGATTTGCGAGACAGTGACGGCCAGTTTGTCGAGCAGCTGATTGTACAGGCGAGTCTGTACGACGCAGGCACCGACAGCGGTGTTAACTACGTCTCAGCCGATGCGGTGACAACGCCGCCTGCGCCAGTTACTCGGCTCACCAGCAGCAGCGGCGACAGCGATTTTGTTGATGG
>JAWSVD010000021.1:0-7314 GCA_033852095.1 Granulosicoccaceae bacterium
GATGCGCCTGCGGCTTATCGACCCTACGGGGGCTGGGGTGCAGTGGTATTGAGGAGGCTTGATGCCCTTCGGTTCTTTTCTCGTGTTTCTAATCAGTCTTTAAGGCCGCAGCCAGCGGGCAGCTCTGCGGCCTTTCAGCGCCGTTTCGGTAATCGTTCAATAACTGCTTGGACCGCTTGGCCAGTTGTTGTCGGACTTCGCGGCGTTGTCCTTTGACCCGCGGAATCACCATGTCGTCGTAGGCCGTGGTCTGGTGGCGCATCCAGGCAATAGTCGCGGCTTCTGCGCGTTGCTCGATGGAGATTCGTTTTGTGCGCGCTACCGTGCCGCTGCCAACAGGGGTGGCGTGGTCTGCGATTTGTTTGGCCATGTCCGCACCGAGAGCGGCGTAGATGGGCGCGAAGGATAGGTAGTCACGCACCGAGCTTTCAAAATCAGCGGCGTAGGCGACTTGCTCTATTTCGCGGCGCTTGCGGCCCGCGTCGAGCTTCTTTTGATACGACGGGTCGAGGCGTTCTTGCTCCAGCTCAGCACGTAGTGCGGCGATTCTGTCAGCAGGGGCCCAGATGCCTTTGGAGAACTGTCGCCGGCCTTTTTTCTCTTTCATGGTCCAGCTTGGCCCGTCTTTCTTGATCCGTCGGCTCAGCGCCGCATCGCCGGGTTCAAGCAGCTCCCAACCCTCGGGGATTTTTATCTCTTCGCCCTTGGCGGTGACAATGTGTCGCGGTTTTGAAGAGGGGCTAACATCCAGGGTCTCAATACTCATAGGGTCCATCACTGTTCTTGTGTAACTCGGCCAACGCATGATCTTGTATGCCCCTAACCATCAGGCTCAAGTAGAAAGCGTCAGGGCAGGGGTTGGCGACGATGTATAAGGATAGATTACCACCGGCGAGATGCGCTTGAGGGTCTGGGGCTCGGGCTCATGTCCAGTTCCGATGCATTGCCTTGTCGGGGGGCGGCGTGTTGTTTTGGGTATGCCGCGGAGGCGCCTGCGGCTTGTCCGCCTTACTGGGCTCGATTTCAGCTCTGGCACCGAGCCTTTTGTGGGGCCGAATTTATTCGGGCAATGCCGCTTGGGGTCGTGCTGCTCGGTTTGGTCGTGTCGATTTGAAAGCTCATTGGCTTCGATGCCCTCTATCGCCGGGCGGGCGAGTCACTTTTAATGCTAAAAGTAACCAAAAGCCACACCCGCGTCCTCGTTTTGCTGCGCAAAACCACTGCGTTGCTCAGCTTGGCGGGGTCCGGCCGGGAGCGGTGCGCGGGAACTCGCTTCGCTCAGACATCCACGTCACTTATTCCCGCCAAGCCTGCGCTACTCAGACTGCGAGTCCCCGGTCGTACCGCACGGGGGGAAGGCGGGTCCGGTGATTTTGCAAACATCGCCAATGTCGCGCGCATCACCGATGCTGACCAAGGCGTAGCCCGGAAGTAGCGCAGCGGTATCCGGGTGTGCGAAGCACACTTGATATCACCTCACGCACCGAGCCGATGTCGTTTTTGGCGATTGTTGGGGGGCATGCCGCCGATGCGCCTGCGGCTTTTCGACCCTACTAAAGCATCGAGCATAATACCGAGCTGCAGCAAACCGTAGGGCGTATAAGCGAAGCGCATCCGCGGCGATGTTGGCTTGGGGGCCTGGCTCGCTGTATTGCGCTGCTCTCGACTACTAGAAGCTTGCTCCGCTGCGCTTCCCGCATTGCGCTTCGCTCCATGACGGGCTACGGGAGGGCCTTGCGGGAGGGCGCAGCGAAGTGAGTTTCAGATGATTATAGGCGTCGTTTCGCAGGTGTTAGTCCGGCAGAAAACCACCGGATTGCCGTGCCCACAGGGAGGCGTAGAGCCCGTCTTGTGCGATGAGCTCGGTGTGGGTTCCCTGTTCGATGATCGCGCCCTTGTCCAGCACCACCAGGTGGTCGAGGTTGGCGATGGTGGAGAGGCGGTGCGCGATGGCAAGCACGGTCTTGCCCTGCATCAGGTTGAACAGCTGCTCCTGGATCACCGCTTCGACTTCGGAGTCGAGGGCGGAGGTGGCTTCGTCTAGCACCAGGATGGGGGCATCCTTGAGGAAGACCCGAGCGATGGCGATGCGCTGGCGCTGGCCGCCGGAGAGCTTCACCCCGCGCTCGCCCACTTGTGCCGCGTATCCTTCGCGGCCGTCGCTGTCTTTTAGATCGACAATAAAATCATGGGCCTTGGCCTTTTTGGCGGCGGCTATCACTTGCTCTTCTGTGGAGTCTGGTCGGCCGTAGGCGATGTTCTCGAGCACCGAGCGGTGCAGCAGGGAGGTGTCCTGGGTGACCACGGCTATCTGCGAGCGCAGGCTCTCTTGGGTGACGTGGCGGATGTCTTGGCCGTCGATGCGCACGGTGCCGGCGTCGACGTCGTAGAGCCGCAGCAAGATGTTCATCAGCGTGGTTTTGCCCGCGCCCGAGCGACCGATCAGGCCTACCTTTTGGCCAGCGGCAAGGTGCAGGTTCATCTGTGGAATGGCTGTGCCGTGTTTGTCATATTTGAACAGCACGTCTTCGAAGCGCACGTCGCCGTCTGTCACTTTCAGTTCAACTGCATCCTCACTGTCTGTGACGGATTGCTGCCTTGCGATGGTGTTCATGCCGTCGATGGTCATGCCGATGTTCTCGAACAGTGACGCTGTCTCCCACATGATCCATTGTGCCATGCCGTTCAATCGGGTGACCACGGCGGCGGCCACGGCCACGGCTGACAGGGACGCCGCGCCGTCCAACCACTGGCTGATGGCCACCATGCCCACGCCCAGGAGCAGCCCCTTGTTGACGAGCGTCATGGTGAATTCGAGTTCTGTCACCAGGCGCATCTGAGGGTGCACTGTCTGCAAAAAACCGTGCATGGATTGGCGTGCGTAACTCAGCTCGCGGCCAGCGTGGGCGAAGAGCTTCACCGTGGCGATGTTGGTGTAGCTGTCGACCACACGCCCTGTCATCAGGGAGCGCGCGTCGGCTTGGCGGCGCGAGATCACGGCCATCTTGGGTAGGAAATAGCGCAGTGCGAGTAGATAACAGACGAGCCACACGACAAACGGCAGCAGAAAAAGCGGCTCGAGCGTAGCCACCAGCGCGATTGCGCCGATGAAGTAGACGGCCACGTAGACAAAGACATCGAGGATCTTGATCACTGTGTCGCGCACACCGAGGGCGGTTTGCATCACCTTGGTGGCGGCGCGGCCGGCGAATTCATCTTGGTAGAATTGCATGGACTGATTCAGCATGTAGCGGTGCGCTTGCCAGCGGATCGTCATCGGGAAATTGCCCAGCACTGTCTGGTGCAATACCAGTGTCCAGGCCAGTGCCGTGGCGGGAAACAGGATCACAATCACGAACAGCATGCGGTAGATCTTGGTCTTTTCTGTTTCCCAGAAAGTCTCTCTATCCGCCTCTGATAACCACTGCACTACGTTGCCGACGTAAGAGAAGAGGGTGATCTCCAGTATCGCGATAAGCACACTGAAGCAGCCAAGGGCCAGCAGCCAGGGCCAGATGGGCTTGGCGTAGTGCCAGCAAAACGCCGCCAGTGTATCGGGCGGTGTGCTGGGTACTTCGCTGGGGTAGGGGTTGATCAGTCCCTCGAAGTAATCGTAGATTCTGGTTTTCATGGCAGCGCGAAATCCGTCTCTTGCGGTGAACATGTCAGGCAGCTTCAGGTCTGGAGGCTGGGCGAGGACTGCGCCCGTTGCGAGCACAAGCCAGTTCTCGACCGGCCTGCAAGGGCCTGAGTTGCCATGTATGGTTTTAGCGACGCGGGGTCCGTCTGAACAGAGGGCGCCAGTATGTCGCAGTGTGTCAGGCACAATAGCAGTATCTCGCACTGCTTGGCCATTGCCGTTGCCCCTAATCGGGCAGGGCGCACACATTGTCATCTTCATATCCACCAGTAGCAATGATAAGCGTCAGCAGTGGCTGCTAGAATTGATGCCAGTGGCCGGCGGTGATTGTGCTGGCCAATTGCGGTGCAGCGCATTCGTGTCTGTTCTGAATTCTACCTTCTGGAAAATTATGTCTTTTGTTAACAAAGGAATGCGTGCCGTGATTGGCGCTGCGGCGTTGGCGGTGTTGTCGTCCGTGGCTGTCGTGGCTGTCGTGGCTGTCGTGGCTGTCGCGGCTGTCGCGGCTGGTGCGGTTGATCGGGAGTGGACGGTGGGCGCGGTGCTGTACCACGAGGACAACAGTTTTGTGGGGCAGAAGGTGCAGACCCAGCTGCTGCCCTATGTTGAGATGCAGTGGGGGCGGCTTGGGCTCTCCTTTAAGGGGTTGGAGTACATTGTCTACGACAGCGCCTATGACCGCGAGCAGACACAAACCGCGGAAGCCGCCGCCGAGGCCAGTGGGCCACCGCGGGGATACGCTGTTGCGCTGATCGCCACACCGGGCCTGATGAGCCGTGAGGAGAACGATGCCGAGATATTCAGTGGCATGGATGATCGTGACGCCGGCGTTGAGCTGGGCGTTGCGCTGCAGGCGCGCACAGCGCTGGGGCATTGGGAACTGCAGCTGCGCCAAGCCGTGACAGCGGCCGAGGGCTTGGTGCTGGAAGGCAGTTACAGCGTGCCGGTGTACGGCAGTCCCTCACTGTTCGCCCTCGCCACCGTGGGTGTGGAAGTGCTCGACAGCGAGACCGCTGATTATTATTACGGGGTGCGCAGCCACGAGGCCAACGCCGAGCGAGCGGCCCACGAGATTAACGAAGCGGCCGTGAATCCCTTCATCGGTCTGCAACTGTTCAAACCCTTGAACGCGCACTGGCGATTGATATTCGAAGCGGAGCACACCCGACTGGACAGCCCGCAGGTGGATTCGAGCCTGACCACCGATCGGGAGAGCGTGTCGGCAGCGACAATTGGGCTGATGTACGCTTTCTGAGCCCTGCTGTGGCGGGAGCATATTGGTACATGGCACTGGGCAATTGGCCGTGGGCCGCTTACACTTGGCGCAGTTTAATCGGATGACCCACTGTGAAGAGCAAGCGTAACGACCCGTGTCCCTGCGGCAGCGGTAAAAAATTCAAAAAATGCTGCATGCCCAGCACCGTTGGTCTGAGCGGCCAAGACATCCTCAGCGCCGCGCGGCGGCTGCGGCCCCTGATCACCGAATTCGCCCGAGAGCACTACGGGTCCGTGATTGCCACGGCGGCCTGGCAGGATTTCAGTCGCTGGGGCCAGGGCGTAATTGCGCGTGATCAGCAGGCCTATCAATCGGCGTTTACCGCTTGGTATCTGTACACCTGGCTACCCGATGACACAGATCTCAGCGGGGCTAAGTTTCAGCACAGGCCATCGGATCACGCGCTGGGCTTTGATTACCTGAGCGGCCACCGCGACGAGCTCAGTCCCCTAGAGCAGGGCATCATCGAAGTCGCTGCGACGGCTCCCTATAGCTTTTACAAGGTGGAGTCCGCTGAATCCGACGCCCGCTTGAAACTGCGCGAGATCTACACCGGTCAGCGTGTGGTGGTGGAGGGCGTGGCCGCGACGGCTTACGCGGCGGGCGATATATTGTTCAGCGCGGTCTTGAGTGTAAACGGCGTGTCGGTGTTGCTGGGCTGCATGCCGACCGCACTGGGCGCTGCGCAGTTGGCTAAAATCGAGGCGCACCGCGAGAAGTGGTCTGAGGAAGAGGGCGCAGCTATCGACCGTCGCCTGCTCTATCTGCACGACACGGAGCTGCGCCGCTTTTACTTCGTGATGCTCGCCCAGGTGCAGCGCGCCAGCTTGCACTAGCCCTTGGCGACCGCCTGTCGAGCTTAGGTTGAGCCGCAGCGGGCTCGACTTAAATCAGCGTTTGCCCGAGAAGGCTTGCACCGCAGCCTGCGTGTCTTGGCGTGTGAGTACACGCTCCATTCGCGTCTCTGGATTGAGGCAGCTGCTCTGCAGCAGCGGGACCTGCAAGCCGGCAACCCCTTTGAAACGTGTGTTTTGCTGGATATTGTAGCCGTGGCTGTTGAGATGCTGTTGCAGCTTTTGGAAGTGCGGATCCGAATAGGCGTAGAGCCTGTCGTTTTGGCCGCTGACTTGGATCTCATGCGAGGGGGCGCGCACCAGAACAACTCGCTGTGATTCAATCAAATGCGGCAGGTAGGTGTGCAGATAAATCTGCAGCAGGGCGCCGCAATGGATGCCGTCTGCGTCCGGGTCGAAGAGCAGCACCAGACGTTTGAAGTGGTAGCTGCTTGGCGCCGTGTCATCACTGTTGTTTGCGCAGAGGCGAGCTCGCAGCAGGCTGAGTTGCGGATCTTGTAGCACGCGCGCCCTGCTGGATTTGGCCGCGTTCACCGGTTTGCCCTGCAGTGCTAATACCGCTTGCGTGTTGGCGTTGCGGCCCCGCTTCACGTTGGCTGCCGCCGACAAGCCCTCGACGACAATCAGTTCCGCCTCTGTTGTTTTGTCTTGAGCTAGGCAGTCGTAGAACATAGTGCAGGCGGCATCTCGCAAAGGTGTGTCGGGGCCTTGTGAGTCTAGACCTTTCTTTCGCTCGAGTGGGCGTGTCAGCTGCAGTCAGTGCGATGGGCGGGTGGTCCACCGCATCAGTGTCCCTCGATGGCGCTGACGTGTTTCACCACGCTGCGGATTGTCTTGATGCGATCCTCTTCAAACAAAAATAAATGGTCCGCTTGTGGCAGGTACATCTCGCTCAGTTTGTCGCTGTTCCGCAGGGCTGGGTCGGCATCGGCGAGCTGCCCTTCGTAGCTGTATTGTTGGATGACACCGCCGGTGAACAAGCAGAAGGTCGATACGTTGTTTTCCAGCAGCGTCTGTAGACGCTCGAGAATAAGCTGGGGTGATTTGCTGTCCAAGTAGAGTGTCTCGGTCTGCTCGCTGCTCTCAGCTTTGGGGGTGGATCCGCTCAATTTGCGCAGCAGTTTCAGCCAAACTCTCTTTTGCATCAAGCGTGGCAACAGCAAGCGATAACACCAGTGCAGCCAGTATTTTCGGCTTTTCAGGGAGTAGCCGTCGATCGAGACCAGGCCCACCACGCGCTTGTCTTGCACCGCGATGTCGACGCTGTCGTGCGCACCGGAGCACAGGCCCATGAGCACAAAACGCTGGATGCCTTTTTGCGCGCTGATGGCGTCGAGTACATCCTGCACTTCTGCTACTGTCTTATCGCTGATGCTGCCGCGGCCGGCTCGAGGCAGGGAATCGCCCACACCGCTGAGGTCGAAGCGCAGCGAGCTGAAGCCCGCTTTTTGCAGTGCGCGGGCGGTCTCTACGTACAGCCGGTTGGGCCCTTGGCTGCGCAGCAAGCCGGCGCTGAGGAAGACGACCGCTGGGCGATCCTTGTG
>JAWSVD010000263.1:0-12039 GCA_033852095.1 Granulosicoccaceae bacterium
GAGCCAGAGTGGTAATCAGGAGACATGATGACTTCGAGGAATACGTAAAAAAGCTAAGTGACTTTACAGATGGAACTGAAGATGAAATTGAAGGCCCATTTTCACATACGCTTGGGCCAATTGGACTGGCAGGTACGGGCCAATCCGAAGCCCAACGGTTTGCAGACGACTACAAAGTGGTGAATCAGTATGTATCAGATGTCAACCAATTCGAGAATATGCCACTGGGCTTAGCCAATGGGTTTTCAGCTACTTTGTTCGAGGATGCCGATGGAAATTTTACGCTGGCAATGAGGGGGACAGAGATTACTGATTTAGGTGATCTAGACGCAGATTTTAAAGACATTGCGATTGACGGCATTGCACTTAAACAAGCGACCAGTCTTTTTAATTACTATCAGCGCCTGATAACTCCAGAGACAGAACACGCACTCCAAATTGTTTTCCATGAGCAACAGTCACTCGTAGATGGCGCCATTAATCAAGAATTTGTGAGGTACGGTTCGCTAGCAGAAGTTGCCCTTGGGGAGGTTACTCTATACAACTATTTTACAATAGCAGAATCAAGTGATAAAACACTCGGCATTGGTGCTATCCCTCCAGGGGGAAGCTTTGATATCGTGGGGCATTCATTGGGCGGGCATTTAGCTATGATTATGTCGCGCCTAGATCCAGAGCGGGTCAATGAGGTTTACTCATTTAACGGCGCTTATTTTGATGGCAACCCAGTTTTTGAAAAATTCACGGAATGGTTTTTCGAAGGTGTATCTGAAGTTCAAGGTAGTAACTCCACGGTTGGTGAGTTTCCCGATGAAAAAATCGAAACGATTCATGCACTTCCAGATGTAGTTTCCAGGCCAGGCACCGTTAGACCGGGTGATCTTACTGAAATATTTGTTGAACCCAATAATGCAGCCTCTGCTCATTTTATTTCAAATCAAAGTTCTTCTTTAGAAGTATACGCACTTTATGAATTTCTTTTTGGTGAAGTTAGTTCGCATGAAATGCTTCGGGTTCTCGAAATAACTCATCATACCAATGAATTGTTAGAGAACGCACAGAACCTTGCACGAGTGCTCGGTGCTGAGATTGTCGATCCTACTCTCGATGAGTCAGTATATCGTCAGATTGAAGCCATTGTGCAGCAAGTTACAGGAGGTGCTGGGGTGTCAGGAGGTGTAATTCAACCTTATCAAGACTTGCAACTTCGTGTTCTAACTGAGTCTGATTTTGATGGGTTGATTGGGATAGACAAAAATAGCCTCGCGTTTCGGTACGCGTTAGTCAATGGGTTGTCTTTTGTCGTTACTGGGCCCGATGATGCCAGCTTGTATGCATCGCATAACGCTAACAGTCGCCTAGATCTCCAGACAGCCTCAAATCCTGATGGTTTGACAGATTCATATCTTGATGATCGGGTTGCATACATGAGTGCGCTATTGAGTGCGAATGCCGATGACATCGAACTTGTGGCAGAGGCAGTGGATGGCAATGGAGATCCTGCAATATTTGTGGAGGAGTTTGATCGACAATTAGGCGAGACTGGGGGGCTGATATATTTTGGTACAGACGACAACAATCACGTTACTGCCGAGGACAATCCAGCTACGCAAAATAGTCGCCTTTACGGTGGAGGCGGGCACGATACCCTTACAGGTCTAAGCGCAGACGACTATTTGGAAGGTAACCAAGGCAATGACTCTCTTGTGGGCGGATACGGTTCGGATGTGCTGTTCGGTGGTTCTGGAAATGACGTTTTACGTGGAGGGGATCTAGCCGGGGATGATGGTAGCGAAGACATCCTAGTTGGTGGTGCAGGTTCTGATATCTATTTTGCAGGTGACGGCGACATCATCACCGACAGCGATGGAGATGGCTTAATATATTTTGAGTTATCCAACGGCTCAAAGATAGTGTTGGCCGGTGGAACACGAGAAGCTGGCGACCCAGCCAACCAATGGACCAGCGGCGACGGCGCCGTGGTGTATCAGTTGGCCGGCAGCGACCTGACGGTGAGCACTGCGGGGCAATCCCTGCTGATTCAAAACGTGACGCTGGACGATAACGACGCCTATTTGGGCATGCAGTTTGGCGATAACAGCGTGGAGCTGCCCGAGCCCACCAACAGCTTTGTGGTGAACACCTTGAGCCCGCCCATCTGGGACAACAGCGGGCCCTACACGGATCACTTGGCGCTGTACGGTGATTACCGCGGTTACTCTGCTTTTACCCACCCGAACACGGGCGCGAGCAACGAGACAGCGGTTGCCTGGGCCAGCTACGGCGCCTACGTAGGCGACACCGAGCCCGAGCAGATTGTGCTCGGTGATGTGCAGACATCGGGCAATGTCGGCACCTTGACCACGGGCGTGATCGCCGGTGGGGCCGGTGATTCTGTCATGGTGGGCAGCGCGGGCAATGACCTGCTGCTGGACCACTATCAAGCCGCCTATTGGTGGGATGCGTATTCGCCTGGCCAGGCGCTGGGTGCCGGGCGCGGCCGGGTAGAAGACGTCAACGACAGTGACCACCTGTCTGGCGGAGCGGGCAACGACGTGCTGATGGCAACCGAGGGGGATGACACCCTTTACGGCGGCGCGGGTGACGACATCCTCACCGAGTGGTCGCTGCACGCGGACAGTGATCTGTCGGCCTGGGTCGCGGCAGATGAAACACATTCCAACCGAGATCAGATGTACGGCGGAGCGGGCAACGATCGGCTCTACGCGCACGCGGACAAGAACATCTTGGACGGCGGCGCGGGCGATGATCAACTGTACGCCGGTGAGAGCGATGACCGCCTCAGCGGCGGCGGCGGCAACGATTGGTTGTACGGTGACGTCTATCGAGAGCGGGTATCGCAGGCTGGCGTAAATACAAGCACGGGCGCCTACGTCAACGGCAGCAATACCAATGACGTGACCAACTACGGTGACGACGTCTTAAATGGTGGGCAGGGCGTGGACTACCTCTTTGGTACAGGCGGCAACGATGACTTAATCGGTGGCACCGGTGCGGACTGGCTGTTCGGTGACGAGACAGCGGGCGCTTACACCTTTGCGGCGGATACCCATGGCGATGACCACCTGTTCGGCGAGCAGGGTAATGACAACCTCTACGGCAACGGCGGTGCGGATTTCATGGCGGGCGGTGACGGTGATGATACGTTGGTCGGCGACAGCAGCAGCGCGGGATCTGAAGCATTGGCCGGCAACTACCACGGCAACGACACCCTGCACGGTGGCGCAGGCAATGACACCTTGATTGGCGACGGGGGCGACGACTACCTGACCGGTGGCACGGGCGCAGATACCTTGATCGGTGATGATTACCCGCAGGGTGTTGCCGCGCTTGCTGAGCAATACCAGGGTGACGACATTCTGGACGGCGGCGAAGGTGGCGATGTGTTGGCAGGCGGGCTTGGCAACGATACTCTGATGGGTGGGGCGGGTTCCGATACCTTGTACGGTGATGCCTTTGACACAACTTCAAGCGCTGACAACCACGGGGACGACACACTCATTGGCGGTACAGGCGATGATTATCTCTTCGGGCACGGTGGCGATGATCACTATGTTTACAACACAGGTGACGGGGTTGACACCGTGAACGACAGCGGCGGTGACAACGACAGCCTGTTGTTCAGCGCGGCCGATGCCAGCGAGCTGACGTTGCTCAATCAAGCGGGCGATCTGCACCTGGGCAGTTCAAACGCGCAAGGTGGTGTGGTGATCGAAGGTTATTTTAACTCCGATTCGATTGAGAACATTGAATTGTCTGATGGCGCTGTGCTCGATGCCGATGCTGTGCAAAATCGCATACTCTACGTGCGCGGCAGCGACGGTGATGATGTGATTCACGGTAACGCCCAAAACAATATTTTTGAGGGCAACGCAGGGAATGATACCTTTCATGGCAGCGCCGGAGACGATGAAATACACGGCGGGGAGGGCACCGATACGGTTGTCTACAACGGCATTAGCCAGCACTATTCGGTGGAGACGCTCAGCGACACACAAGGTGAGGAAGTGACGGTCGTCACTGACAATTTCAGCGGCGACGGTGTCGATTATCTCTATGGTGTTGAAGAGCTTGTCTTCCATGATCCTGCCGACAACTTGCTACCGGTGGCAGGGGCTGAATACGCCAGTGGCATCGAAGACGAGGCATTTAGCTTCACGCCTGTGTTTTCAAATAACAACACTGTCACCGCTGATGAGGCATCTAATAGCTTCGTTTTCGGCAGTGTGTCTGATCCAGACGGTGGAACGCTTAGACTGAGTGCTTTTGTCGAAGACACCACGGACTCCGGTGATGAAAACTCGACGGTCAGTATTGCAGACACGGGTGAAATCACCATTACGCCGGCGCAAAATTTCCACGGCACGCTGCAATACACTTACACAGTGGAAGACAACCAAGGCGGTCAATCCACGGGCAGCTTCGAGTACGAGGTGCGTAACACCAACGACGCACCGGAAATTGTCGGGCAAATCGACAATGTGCAGCTGGATGTGGCGGAGGCGGCGGATTTTACACTGCCGTTTAGCGTGTTCTCGGACGCAGATAACAACATCGTGTCTGTCGAGGCGGCCATCAGTGCTTTTGGAAGCCAAGACAGCAGCTGGCTTGTCTTTGATGAAGAGAGCTTGAGCTTCAGCGGCACTTGCCCACAGGATGGGGCTGGAAATCTGCGTGTGCAAATCACGGCGACCGACGCTGATGGCGAATCTGTAGTTACTGGCTTCTCGGTTCAAGTGGGTGAAGCACCGCGAGCGGCGCCAGATATTTTGATTGTAGAAAATGGCGAAAGCCAAGTGTTTTCGGTGGACGCCTTGCTTGGCAACGACTCGGACCCAGACGGCTACCCCTTGAGCATCACCAGGATGGTGAGCGAGGTGAGTGGCGGCGTGACGCAGCAGGGTGATAGCTTCACTGTGACGAATCAAGGCTTGCAATATGTCGGTGAGCAGTGGGCGGAGAACGGCCTCTTTCGGTTCAACTACGCGGTGGAAGATTCGCAGGGATTGAGCGGAAGCTCAATTGCTTATGTCGCTTTCGTGCCGGCTGGATTAGGCTCTCAGGGTGGAAGCAACGCTGATGAGGAGCTCACGGCGGATGCTGATATTAGCAGTTTTATCGCGGCAAGTGGCGGCGACGATCACATCACAGGCGGTGAAAAAGCCGATGTACTGCACGGCAACGCGGGTGACGATGAGCTGCTGGGCGGCGGCGGTAGCGATACCTTACGCGGTAATCACGGGGACGATATCCTCGACGGCGGCGCGGGCATTGACACCTTGTACGGCGGTGCTGGTGAGGATCAGCTGCACGCCGGTGATGGCTACGCCGATGTCTTGTTTGGCGGCAGTGGCAATGATCAATTGTTCGGCGGCACGGGTGGCGGGCGCCTGTTCGGTGGGCGCGGCAACGATGTGTTGAACGCGGAAACATCGAGCGCTGACTTGTACGGTGGGCTCGGTGATGATGAGCTGATCGGTGGCAGGGGGAATCCCCAGCTCTACGGTGGTGCAGGCAACGACACGATCAGCTCCTCTGTTGAATCAAGCCGCAGCACCTTGGTGGGCGGCGAGGGGGACGACACGCTCTACGGTCTTGGCGCTGACGATGTAGCGTTTTTTGCAGGACCGGAGCAAGACTATCAAATCACCTACCAGGGCGATGCAACGATTGTCAGCGATCTAGTGGGCAGCGACGGCAGCGATACCCTGTATGGCGTAGAGAGCATTCGATTTGGGCAAGAGCCGGTGCCAGAGCAATATTACGGCACGGTGGACATGCTCTACGCAGTGGCTGGGTCGGATGTTGTGATAGATCCAAGCGAGTTAGTCAGTAACGATCGTTATCATTATGACGCTTCAGACCTCGTATTGGCCGCTGTGAGCGGTGCTGAAAACGGCACGGTTTCACTTCAGGGCGATGGCTCAGTGCTGTTTGTGCCGGATCAAAACCACAGCGGTGCCGCAGGTTTTAGCTATTCACTCGCCAATGGCCAGCAAGTGAATGTAGGCCTTTGGTTCGATCAAAGCAATCGCGCACCCGTTGTATCAAATGCGCTGCAGGATCTCGCAGTGGAGGCCGGTAGCCCACTTGTGTTCAACTTGGGCGAAGGTGTCTTTTCTGATCCAGACGGCGATGCGCTGGCAATCACTTTAAGCCCAGAAGTGACGATTGACGGCGTCGTACAACAAGGCTTGCCGGATTGGCTCACGTTTGACGCCGAGACTTTGAGCCTGAGTGGCACGGCACCAGATTCGGCCTCTCAGGTGGTCGTCAGTTTTGTCGCCTCAGACCCGAACGGTCTTCAGGTATCAAATAGTTTAGACATCACGGTGCTTGGCGACGACACAGGTGGCCAAATTCTGATCGGCACCGATGGCGCTGATTCACTGACCGGTGGCGCGGGGGGTGACGAAATTCGTGGCCTGAGAGGGCGAGATACCTTGCACGGTGGTGGCGGCAATGACGTGATTTACGGCAACCAAGGCCGAGATCGCTTGAAAGGTGGCCGCGGTGCTGATCTGCTCTACGGTGGCAACGGTGCTGATAAACTGCATGGGAATCGTGGACAAGACCAGTTATTTGGTGGTAATGGCCGCGACAAACTGCACGGTGGTCGCGGCGCTGACCAATTGCACGGCGAAAACGGGAATGATGTTTTGTACGGTGGCCGAGGTGCTGATGACCTGTACGGTGGCGCTGGGAACGATCGCCTTTACGGTGGCCGTGGCAGCAACCTGTATCATTTCCAGGACGGCGATGGAAACGATACGATTCACCTTAACAGTGACATGGATCGATTGGCATTTGACGGTGAAGTGACTGTCGACACGCTGAGCTACAGCCGCGATGGCGATGATTTAAGCATTGCTTACGGTGAGGACGACTCAATCACTGTCGACAATTGGTTTGTTGAGTCGGCGCATCAGCTCGTCAGCGTGTCAGATGCACACGGAGGCACCGTGGATGCTCAGCAAATCAATTTGCTGGTGGATGCCGTGTCGACGTTTAACAGTGACGCTATCGAATCCAGTGCGCTTAAGGTTGAATCTACTGAGGCTGAAATACTGATTGCCGCTTAGGCTCGAACTGCAAAGTCACTGCCCGATCTGTGGGCGTTCGGGCAGTGAGTGCCTTGTTCGAAAACTGATTTAACAGGTGATCTTATTCGCCTTTGATAATCTAAGCCCACTGTTTTTTCAGGCTTGTCCGCCCAGTACAAACAGTGGCGACGGCACAAATCCCTGCTAACTCTTGCGCAGGGCTATCTCTCACCTGTCTACGAAAACGACAAGACAAAACTCCCGCCCGTGCCACGCAGTGGCGTGCCGCAGCTCAAGCTGAAGCTGTGCTGATCGGCAACGCGTTTGGCCAATGACAGGCCCAGCCCGCTGCCGCTGTGAGTTCCCTCGCTGTCGTTGCGGTAGAAGCGATCAAACACCCGCGCACGGGCAGCATCGGCCACGCCAGGCCCTGTGTCTTCAATATAGAGCGACCGCCGCTCTCTGAAAATAATCAGCTGTCCGCCGTGCGGGCTGTATTTCACGGCGTTGCCGATCACGTTGCGCAGCAACAAATCCATGGCGTCTCGGTTGCCATTGAGAAAATAATCCTGTCCGAGGTCCAGCGCCACCGACAGCTCTTTGTCGGTGATCAAGGGCGACAAGTCACCAAGCTGCTGTTCGATGAGCTCGCGCAACAGCAGTGGCTCAGTGCTGAGCTGCTGCGCGCTCTGCAGGCGGGCAAACAGCAGCAGTTGATCCACCATGCGCTGACTGCGGGCGATGCTCTGTTGCAGCCCGTCGAGGTGCGGTTGCAGGCGCTCATCCCGGTTCTCTCGGCGCATCAGTTGCTCGAGCATGCTCATGGAAGTCAGTGGCGTGCGCAGTTCGTGGGCGGCGTCGTCGCTGAGTCGCTGTTCGCGCGCCAGGCCGTGGCGCACACCGTCCAGCAGCCCGTTGACAGCGCTCACCACGGGAGCCAGCTCCAGTGGCAGTGCCTGGGTAGGCAGCGCTTGCAGATTTCCGACCGAGCGCGTGGCGATTTCTGTGGACACCTTGCGCAGGGGCAGCAATCCGCGCCGAACGGCCCCGAACACGCTCAGCACCAGCAGCAGCGGCAGCAATAAAAACGGCAAAAACACACTGTAGAGCAATTCGCGCGTGGACAGCTCCCGCCGTTGCATGCGATCAAATATTTCGATTTCTATGCCTTGCCGACCCGCACTGGGCTCGGATTTTTTGTAACAACGCCACGCAGATTCTGCGGTTGGAGTTGGGCCGTCGACCGCGCTGAAGGCAGCGTCGCAACGCGGCAATGCGGCCACGTCGGGCGTGGAGAAGAAGAGGGTGGCGTCGAGGTAGATTCTGTAATTGGCGTCCGACGTTTGCCGCGCTGAAATCTGGCCGATGATCACGGCGATCTCCTGATTGGGGGCTTGCTCAGCGTCTTGCTCGAGATTCTGGCCCGGCGTCAATGGCTCAGACTCGTTTTCTTCATCAGTTTTTTCTTCGCTGTATTCGTGCTGCAGGAATGCCAGCATGATATTGGCACTTCGCTCCATCTGCCGGTCGTAGAGTTCACTGACCGCCAGCCGCGAGCGATAGGCGGCCATCACGGCAGCAATCGAGAGCAGCAACAAAGCGGGCACCAGCACGTAGATCACCAGTCGCCAGGATATGCGCCTGCGCCACGGGGCCGGGGTGGGCATCACGTGGCGCTCTTCTCGATGATGTAGCCGAGCCCTCGCGTGGTCTTGATCAAGGTCTTGCCCAGCTTCTTGCGCAGGCTGGACATGTGTACTTCCACCGAGTTGCTCTCGATCTCCTGCTCGCCGTCGTAGAGCCGCGCTTCCAGCATGGCTTTGTTGAAGTAGCGCCCGCGCCCTTGCATCAATATGGTCAGCACCGCCATTTCGCGCTTGGACAGATGCACGGCCTGACCGGCCTGGCTCAGCGTCTTGCCGTTGACGTCGAGCTGCAAATCCCCGTGCTCGATGATGTTGCTGTTGATGCCGTCGCGGCGGCGCTTGACCGCACGAATACGGGCGTCGAGTTCTTTGAAGTCGATGGGTTTGACCAGGTAGTCGTCGGCGCCGAGATCGAGGCCGCGGACGCGCTCGTCCACCGCGCCGTGGGCGGTCATGATTATCACCCCGGCGTTGTTCTTTTGTCGTTTTAAACGCTGCAGAAAATCAAAGCCAGTGCCATCGGGCAGGCGCAAATCCAGCAAAATCATGTCGAAATTCTGCCGTGCTTCGGCTTGTACATCAACCTGCAAAATGGCTTCTTGCAGTGTTTTGGCCCACTGGCAGGCGTGATCCTTGGACAGCCATAGCTGGGTGGCACTGCCGATGATGGGGTCGTCTTCGACCACTAGAATACTGAGCATAGAGTTCTACCTTAGACACTCGTTTCAGTATAACTGCATACGCGCTGCTGCCGCTCGACGATAGCGTCGCGCCGCAGCTTGCCATTGCCAGTGAGCGTGCCATCTGCGGCTTGAAAACACGGGACCCGTGACCAGCTCTGTACCTGCGCGTAGTCCGGCAGCTGTTTGTTCACCTGTTTGAGGGTGTGTTCAATGCTTAGATCATCACAGGCGCTGACCAGCCAGGCGCTGAGCTGGGCCCGATCGTCACAGTATACCAAGGCCTGCGTTATGGCCGGCTGTCCCGTGAGCTCGCTCTCTACCCATTCAGGCGATACGTTTCTGCCCATGGAGGTGATCAGTGTGTTTTTCTTGCGGCCGTGGATATAGACAAAACCATCGCTGTCAATGGCACCTATGTCCCCTGTGGGGAAAGGCTTCTCCAAAGGCTTATCATCGCCGCAATAACCCAGAAAAGATGCCTCTGCCAACAGCAATTCGCCTCGCTCATTGATGCACAAGCTGTCCAGCTGCAGTGCCGCGCCGACGCTGCCAGCGCGGTTCAGAGCAGGGCGGTTCAGCGTGGTCACCGAACCCGCCTCGCTCAAACCGTAACCCTCGAACACGGGCAGCTTACAGGCCTGAGCGCGGCGCAGCAGCTCAGCGCCCACGGGCGCGCCACCAACCGCCACAAAACACATCTGCGCCAGTGGCCCGGCCCCGGCTTCGATCTCACGGCAGAGGCCTTTCAGCAATTCCGGCACTAATATACAACTCTGCGCGCTGTATTGAGCCAGGCAGCGGTGCAGCTGTTCGGCATCCGGTGCTGGCTGTGTGCACACACCGGAGCTTGCCAGGGGCGGGATCACGCAGCACACGCCTGCAAACAAGGCCGCGTACACCCCGGCGACGTTCTCCAGCAGCACCGCAAGCGGCAACAGCGATACGTGGGTGTCAATGCCGAGCTCAGCGGAGCACTGGCAGACCGATAGCGCTGTCCCAAACAGGTGCTGCTGCGACAAGCATATTCCCTTAGGTGCGCTGGTAGAGCCTGAGGTGAATGTGATTTTCGCGGTGCCCGCGTGGGTCAGGTCTCGGCTTTTCGTGCTGCCCACGGGGAGAACGAACACTGCTTTGCCCGCGATATCCAGGGTGTGAAGCGCCGTGTCACGGTGTTGCGGTTGGTCACTCAGCAGGTACGGGCAGCCGCTGCGTTCTATGGCGTTGCGTCGCTGTGTTTCACTGAAAAATGGCGGCAGCGGCAAGGTCCAGATCCCGCTTTCCAGCGCCGCCAAATCCGCGATCACCCAGGCCGGTGAATTGTCCATGGCGATGGCCAGACCGTAGCTGCCCAGCTCGCGCATGAAGACCGATACCCGCCGCACTTCCGCACACACGCTGGCGGTGTCCAGTGAGGCCGCGTTGCCGTCATTGAGCAGGGTTTTGTTGGCAGCATGGGCGTCTATCGCCCGCATGATGGCGGTGTTAAAGGACATCACTTTCTCCTGATTGATTGACGTAGTAACAACGCAGCGCGTTCTGTCGATTAAAGCGAGCGAATCGCTGGTCGTAGTGGCTGAGCTGGCCGGTGATCACTTCGGGGCCTTGCTGGTAATAGCTGCCCCATTGTTGCGGGGTGTCGACTCGGTGCTGATGCGCCGCTGCCAGTCGGTGCATCGGCATGCCTTTGAAGCTGCGCCTGAGCTGCCCGGTGCAGGTCATCACAATGTGCCGGAAGTTCGCCCGCTGCAGGAAGCGAAACAGGCTGTGCATCAATACAAAGGCTGCGCGGCCTTGGAAAGCGACAAAATTGCCCACCTCCACAAGGTGTTCTCGCGGGATCGCTCGCTGCCGAAGGGTGCTGACACAGGCCTGCGCCGAAGTGGGCAGATAATGTTCTAGGTAAAAGCGTTGCTCAGGCCGGCGAATGCCCGCTGCGGCCAATACCTCTCGCCCTTCGCCGTCGGTGCAGACAATCAGCTCCTTGTATTGGCACTGTATGTCCGCTGCGTGCACTTCGCGAAAACGCGATTCAATCATCGCAGCTACTGTGTCATAGGGCGTATTCAGAACCGTTGACGAAGCAGCGGGGGGATCCGAATCCTTCATGACGAGCGCCATTATCTGTTCCCCATCGCAATGTACAATTCACGCCGCGCGGCATCGATGATGGCACGACGACCGTGCATTACCCGGTGGTTGTCGATAAGTGCGACGTCGCCGTCACGCCAGTCAATTTCCACCGTGTGTGTCTCAGCGAGTGCAGATGTTTTGACTTTGAATTGATCGTCTATTTCAGAACCATCGGCAAAGGTATAGCGCGGTGGCTCGTAGTTAAACGAAGGCCCTAGCACGGCGTTGGCAAAAGCTGCACGCTTACCCAAAGCACTGGTCAAAATGGGGTTCACCGTCACGGAGTAATTCAGTGAACCGTCGGCGTTTATACAGCCCTGTTGCCCGGGTACCGCTGCCAGCATCTGTTCCAGATGTTCGGCTTTAACTTGGGAAGCGCAGGACAGAGCAGGGTGCTCGTTTGCCAAATAACTTTTCCATAACTCTTCAGGCACCCGCCTCTGCACAGTCAGCGTTTGCTGAAGCCGCTGTCTCGTGGATTCATTCAGACTGCTCAATAATTTAGCGCCGTCACAG
>JAWSVD010000264.1:0-15379 GCA_033852095.1 Granulosicoccaceae bacterium
CCATCCCAGCTGTAGGTTCTGCTTTAGCTGGACAATGCCAAAGCCGAGGAACACTGCCCCAAGCAGCATTGTCCGAATATTCTGCCCGCAGCCCGACCTGGGCGGCGCGAACGAACCAACAGAAAACTCGGTGCCTGACGTGAGAATAAGATTGCTGCGCTATCCCGGATACCGCTCCGCAACAATCGGGCTACACCCTGACCGGTATCGCGGCCGCTGGGGCGAACGTCAGCGCTGCCCGCTGGCATTCAATCTTCACCCAACTCCGGCAGCGCCCAATCCACCGCCCCCAGGCCGTTGCTCTCCAGCCACTCATTGGCTTTGGAGAAGTGCTGACAACCAAAGAACCCACGATAAGCCGACAGCGGCGAGGGGTGCGGTGCACGCAAGACGCAGTGCTTGCTGCGGTCGATGAACTGGCCCTTCTTCTGGGCGTAGGCGCCCCAGAGCATGAACACCACGCCCTCGCGCCGCTCGGCCAGTGCCCGCACGGCGGCGTCGGTGAAACGCTCCCACCCTTTACCGGCATGGCAGCCCGCGTTGCCCTGCTCCACCGTGAGCACGCTGTTGAGCAGGAACACCCCCTGCGCGGCCCAGGGTTGCAGGTGACCGTGCTCGGGTTTGACGAAGTCGATATCCGTCTCCAGCTCCGCGTACATGTTGCGCAGGGATGGCGGCACGGGCACGCCCGGCTGCACCGAGAAGCACAGGCCGTGCGCCTGGCCCGCGCCGTGGTACGGGTCCTGACCCAGCATCACCACTTTGACCTGGTCAAAGGGCGTGGCGTTGAAGGCGTTGAACATCTGCTCCGCCGGCGGGAAGACAACGGCGGAGGCGCGCTTGCGCTGTTGCAAAAAGAGTCGCAACTCTTTCATGTACGGCTGGTCGAACTCTGCCAGCAGTGCCTGCTTCCAACCGGGTTCTAATTTAATGCGTTGCTGGGTGTCGACGGCCATTACTCCTACGGATCGATCTGTGTGAACTACATTCTACCCTTTGCCCAGCTGTTTTTCGGCACTGGGTGCCCAGGTCGGAGATTTGACGATTAAAGCTGCAGCCACCGACAACTTGCCGCGACTGACCTTGCTCGCACTGATGGCCTTGCCTTCGCTGGCGCAGGCGGCGGGCGCGTGTTTTGCCTCGGTGTCCAAGCCACAGCTGACAGCCCTGCCCGAAGGCGCGCTGCAGGCGACGGCGGAGCTGATCAGCGGCTCCCCGACCGGCTTGGTGCAACTCGAGGGGGACGTGTTCCTACAATACGGCGAGACGGCATTGCAGGCGGAAAAAGCCGTGCTCGATACCCAGACCATGCTGGTCAATACCCAGGGGAAAGCCACCTTATTCACCGAGCAACTGAACCTCAGGGCCGAGCAGTTCAGTGCCTCGCTGCGCGGCGACAGCATGCTGGTGGCCGACGCGAGTTTTGAGTTTTTCAGTGGTTCGAGGTACATGCGCGGCAGCAGCGCCGAGTTCGAGACCCAGGACAAGCTGTCCTTCTCCCTGCGCGACGCCAGCATCACCAGCTGCGCAGAGGACAACGAGATCTGGCGGCTGCGCGCGTCGAGCATCACCATCGACAAGCAGAGCGGCCGCGGCCAGGCGGAGGACGTGCGTTTCGAGCTCGGCGGCGTGCCGGTCATGTACCTGCCCTGGTTGAGCTGGCCGCTGAGTGATGAGCGTCAGAGTGGTTTTCTCGCCCCGCGGGTCGCCATATCAGACACCACCGGTTGGGCGCTGCAGCTGCCCTGGTACTGGAACATCGCGCCTAATATGGACGCCACATTAACCCCGCGCTTCATGCAAGACCGCGGTCTGCAATTGCAGAGCGAATGGCGTCTGCTGACAGCCAACAGCAATTGGAAGCTGGACTACGAATACCTCGACGACACCGAACTCAACGAGCGGCGCCAGTTTATGCGCTTATCTCAAAGGGGTCGCATGGCGCGCCAGTGGAGCACCACTGTTGTCATTTCCGACGCCAGCGACAGCGATTATTTCAATGACCTGGGCAACCCCTTCGGCATCGCCAACGTCAGCCACTTGGACCGGCGCGTGGATTTGCGCTTCAACGACGGCACCACCAACGCGCTGTTCCGGGTGCAGGCCCACCAGACCCTTGATGAGACACTGGCCATTGCAGGCCGCCCCTACAAGCGACTGCCGCAAATACTGCTGAACTCCACACTGTGGAACCCCAGCGGCCCGCTGTCCATCACCATGGAGGGCGAGGCGGTGCAACTGACGCGTGATGAGTCGGTCAAAACCTGGCGACTGGATTTGCGCCCGCGTCTGCAGTTTGAACGCTCCGCTATGTGGGGATTTTTCAAGGGCGGCGCCACCCTCGCCCACACGCGCTATTGGCTCAACAACGAAGAGCGGGAAATCGACAACCGCTACGAGCGCACCGTGCCCATCCTGTCGCTGGAGGCCGGCGCGCGCCTGCGCAAAGACCTCGCCGACCAGAGCACACAAACCCTCGAGCCGCGCTTCTTCTATCTCTTCGTGCCGGACAAAGAACAATCCGAATTGCCCCTGTTTGACACCGCCGAGCTCGACTTCAGCTACGAGCAGCTGTTCCGCGAGAACCGCTTTTCCGGCCGCGACCGCATCGGCGACGCCAACCAAATATCCCTGGCACTGACCACCCGCCACCTGGACCAAGTCGGCAATGAACTCTGGCGCGCGGGCGTTGGCAGCGCCTTCTATCTGGACGACCGCGACGTCAGCCTGAGCGAAGAAGAAGCCGAAGAGGGCCGCTCAGATATCGTCGGCGAAGCGGTTTACAGCGGCCAGCGCAACTGGGAGCTGCGCGCCATCGCGCAGTTCGGCGCCGAAGGCTCCAAGCTCGAGCGCTCGGGCATCGACCTGCGCTACAACAAAGACAACCGCCTCTTTAACCTCGGCCACCGCCTGCAGCGCGACCGCCTAGAGCACCTGGACATCTCCTTTGCCTGGCCCTTTGACAACGGCTTCACCCTGCTCGGCCGCGCCCAGCACTCACTCCAGGACAAACGCGCCATCGAGCAGTTTGTCGGCATGAGCTGGGACAGCTGCTGCTGGGTACTGCGCGGCGGAGCAAGGCGCTACTACGACTACAGCGACGACGTCTACAACAGCGACTACACCGTGGAGATGGTTTTCAAGGGTCTCGGCGGGCTGGGCAACAGCGTAGGCAACGAATTTGACCGTGCTATCCTTGGGTATCAAGACAGCTATGAATGATCTAACGATGAAGACTCCGCTCCATCCTTCCCTCAAACCGCTGCTGCTCGCCTGCGCGATCGCCTGCCTGAGCGGCCTGCCCGCCACGGCTGCTTTTGCCGCGACCCAGCTGGTCGATCAGGTCAGCGTGCTGGTCAACGACGCGGCCATCACTGAGGGGGATTTGCGCCAGGCGGTGAAACAACTGCAGGCGCAAAACCGCAACGCTCCCCTCGAGCAGCTGCGCAAACGCGCCACGGAAGAGCTGATCATGCTCTCGCTGCAGGAGCAGGAGGCGAAGCGCATGGGCCTGCGGGTCGACAGCGCCACCCTGGACCGCGCCATGCAAAATCTGGCGAAACAAAACAACAGCAGTTTGACCAACTTTCGCAAGAAAGTGGTGGCGGAAGGTCTGAACTGGAAGGAACTGCGCGAATCCGTGCGCCGGCAGATCTTGCTGGACCGATTGCGTGAGCGCGAAGTGATGCGCCGCATCAACGTCAGTGATCAGGAAGTCGACGACTACTTGCTCTCGCAGGCGTCGAGCGAAGGCAAGCCGCAATACGACCTGGAACATTTTGTGGTGCCGCTGCCCAGCCAGCCCACCGCCGACAGCAACCACCGCGCTGAGCAGGCCGTCGATCTGCTGCAAAAGGCGCTGGGCGACAAGCGCAATGCCAAACAAATCATGGCCATGTTCCGTGCCCGCAACGTCCCGCTCGAAGGCGGTGGATTGGGCTGGCGCAGCGCGCGTGACCTGCCTGAGCCCATGAACAAAATCGTGCCGCAGTTGATGATCGGCGAGGCCAGCGAGCCCGTGGTCGACGCCCAAGGTGTGCACATCCTTAGGCTCAAAGCGGTGCGCAGCAGCAAAGCAGACGCGGTAGAGCAGAGCCGCGCGCGCCATATCCTGATCAAGCTCAACCCCCTGCGGGACGCTGATCAGGCGCGCGAAGAGCTGGAACTATTACGCCAACAGATCACCGGCGGTGAAGACTTCGCGGCCCTCGCCCACAAGCACTCTGAAGACTACGGCAGCGGCGTATTGGGCGGCGATCTGGGTTGGTTTGGCGCCGGCGCCATGGTACCCGCCTTCGAAGAGAAGCTGAAGCTACTGGCCCCTGGCCAACTCAGCCAGCCCTTCGAGAGCCCTTTCGGTTGGCACTTGGTGAAGCTCGAGGATCGACGCCAGGCCGAGGCATCAAAAGAAGAGCGCCGACAAAAAGCCACAGCAGCTATCGCGGAGCAAAAACGCGCCAAAACCACCCGCGAGTGGCTGCAGCGCCTGCGCGACCAAGCCTATCTCGAATACCCGAATGCCGACTAACACCCCGTCCGTGCTCGCCCTCTGCAGTGGCGAGCCCGCGGGCATTGGCCCTGAGCTCTGCATGCGCTTAGGCGCCGAGCGCGGCGCACGCATCGTCATCATTGGCGACCCAGCTCTATTGCAAGCGCGTGCAACATCCCAAGGCGATTCCAGCGCAGCGCTGCCCCTCTATGAGAAAGGCAGTGACGCAGCTCTCAGCATCCTGCCCATCAGCCTGCGCGCTGAGAGCACCGCCGGTGTGCTGGACACGAGCAATGCGGCCTACGTGCTGGAGATCCTCGAACGCGCCACTGCCGGCTGCTTGAGCGGTGAATTCGACGCCATCGTCACCGCCCCCGTGCACAAGGGCGTGATCAACGACGCCGGCATGCCCTTCAGCGGCCACACCGAATATTTTGCCGAGCTGTGCGACTCCACCCCTGTCATGTTATTGGTGGCGGATGAGCTGCGGGTGGCGCTGGCCACCACCCACCTGCCCTTGAAGGATGTCTCGGCAGCACTGACCTTTGATGTGCTCGCCATCCGCCTGCGCATCTTGCACAGCGAGCTGCAACAGAAATACGGCATCAAAGAACCCCATATCCTGGTGGCGGGTCTCAACCCCCACGCCGGTGAAGGCGGTCATCTGGGCCGTGAAGAGATCGAAATGATCGAGCCCTGCTTAGAAGCACTACGTGCAGAAGGGCTGAACCTGACGGGCCCCCTGCCCGCCGACACACTTTTCACCCCACCGCACCTGGAAAATGCAGACGCGGTCATGGCCATGTACCACGACCAGGGCCTGCCGGTGCTCAAGTTCGCCGGCTTTGGCCGTGCGGTCAATGTCACCCTTGGCTTACCCATTGTGCGCACCTCAGTGGATCACGGCACCGCGCTGGATCTGGCCGGCACCGGCAAGGCCAAAGTCAGCAGCCTGAACGCCGCGGTAGCCGAAGCCCTGCGCATCCTCAGCGCCTCTTCTCATGCCCCCTGAGCAGAGCTCGAAAAAACACCGCAGCCCTGACCCGCCAAGAAGTCTTGCTGCAGGCGGGACGTGCAGCAAGCTTCGTATTATCGAGTCCAGTGTAATTTGGTGAGCCACACCGCCAAGCCGACATCGCCGCGGATGCGCTTCGCTTATTCGCCCTACGGTTTGGTGCAGCTCGGTGTCGCTCGGTATTTTGTAGGGTCGATAAGCCGCAGGCGCATCGGCGGCAGGCCCACAATCAAATGCCAAAACACGGCTTGGGCTCGGCGCATGACGTGAAATTGAGTTTGCTGTGCAAACCCGGATACCGCTGCGCAACGATCAGGCTACAACACAGCCAACCCCACCGAAGCCGCGGCATCACCGCCCCCTCTAGCCCGTCATGGAGCGAAGCGCAATGCGGGAAGCACCGCGAAGCAAGCTTTAAAACGAGCTTTCGCGGCCCCCTCCAGAGCGAGCAACGCCGTGGTTTTGGGCAGCAAAACGAATCGACAATCGATGAGCAAGACGTTGTCGTGCGGCGAATGACCTAGCACCGCCTGTAAGCATGAATGCTCACCCACAGGGGTGGACACAGGAAACTCACCGAACTCCCTGCCCCCCCCATTTGTGTCCTCGACCGAGTAGCGCAGCTCTGGTGGGATAAAGCGTTGCAAGTGTCTGAACGCAGAGAGTTTTTGCAATCCGCTCCCGGCCGGACCCCAGCAGAGTGAGCAGCGCAATGGGTTTTGCGCAGCAAAACGTGGACGCGGGAGTGCCTTTTGGGGAGTGATTGAGCACCGAAAAAGTGACTCGCCCGCCCGGCGATAGAGGACGACGGCCCCAACGACGGCGACCGACTCGATCACAACGGGCAGCTAAGCATGGACGCGGGATTGAACGGCAACATCGTAGACCCAGGCGCAATCATGCAGCCGGCCAATGCACCGCTGCTGCCCGACACCGGCGGCAAGACCGAGCCCGTGCGCACTGGGCTCGGCAGCGTTGGCCTGCCCTTCTTGATGTTATACCTGCTGATTATTTCGGCGCATCTGGCTCGCTTCCGCTGCAGGCGCTGAGCTGATCCACAGGCAAACGCGCTGGCCAC
This sequence comes from Granulosicoccaceae bacterium, assembly GCA_033852095.1. Classification (GTDB taxonomy): domain Bacteria; phylum Pseudomonadota; class Gammaproteobacteria; order CALCKW01; family CALCKW01; genus CALCKW01. The sequence continues at coordinate 6,583 of JAWSVD010000264.1, forward strand.
CGTGCGGGGCATCGGCTAATATCTTTCCCTCTGCTGCGCCCCGCTGCGCAGTAAACGCTCTCCCCACCCTCCACCTTTCACGGCACATATGTACCCCATCACCCGATTACTCGGCACGTTGATCAAAGCGCGCTCCAAGCCCAAGCTCGCCTTTACTGGCACAGGTGAAATCTCTTTCCGTTGCCGCCCCTGGGATCTGGACATGTTCATGGAAATGAACAACGGCCGGGTGCTTACGCTCTACGATTTGGGCCGCTTTGATTTGTCCCTGCGTGTCGGGCTAGCGGCACTGTTAAAGGATAAGCGCTGGGGCCTGGTGGTGGCCAGCAGCACGGTGCGCTACCGCCAGCGCATCCGCATCTTCGACAAGGTGACCCTGCGCACGCAGCTCGCCGGTGTCGACGTGCGCTGGGTGTACATCAGCCAATCCATGTGGGTGGGCGGACGCCCTGCCTCCTCAGTGCTGTTGCGCACAGGGATTACCAGCGCCGGTAAAGTGATCCCCAGCCAAACCCTGCTCGACGCCATGGGCGCTGATGGCGGTGATTTCACACCGCAAGCGTGGGAACAACAATGGATCGATGCTGAGAACGCACGGCCCTGGCCGCCGCAACCGTGATCGTTGTCGCTCGCTGCCTTCTGTCTCGCGGTCATCGCCCTTATCTTTGAGGGCCTAATCGGCAATTTCCGCCGCCTAAACGACTAAGCCCACCACTGCTGTTTGCAGCACGCAAGATTGCCTCTACACTGCTTTGAAAACTCAATCACCTGTGGGAGCTCGACAACCGTGGCAGATTCACCCAGCGTAAAAATCCAGACAGCCTTCACCCAACTGATGGGCATACAGCACCCGCTTGTGCTGGCGCCCATGGCGCTGGTTGCCGGTGGCAAATTAGCCGCCGCCGTGTCGCGCGCGGGTGGCTTGGGATTAATCGGTGGCGGTTATGGCGACGCCATGTTACTGGAAGAACAATTCGCCCTCAGCGAGGGTCAGCCGGTGGGCGTGGGCTTCATCACTTGGGCCCTTGCCGAACAACCCACCCTGCTGGACATGGCGCTGAGCCACAAGCCCGTGGCGGTGATGTTGTCCTTCGGTGATCTATCCATCTTCGCCCCCAAGATCAAAGCGGCGGGCTGCACTTTAATTGCCCAAGTGCAAAGCGTAGAAGCAGCGCTGCTGGCCAAAGCACAGGGCGCCGACGTGATCATTGCGCAGGGCACCGAGGCCGGCGGGCACGGCGGCGAACGCGCCACCCTCCCCTTGGTTCCGGCTGTGGTTGATGCAGTCGGTGAGCTGCCCGTTCTGGCAGCGGGCGGCATCGCCGACGGCCGCGGCCTGGCGGCCTCTCTGATGTTAGGCGCCAGCGGCGCACTGCTGGGCAGCCGCTTTTACGCCAGCGACGAGTCGATGGTTCCAGACCCGGCCAAGGCCAAGGCAGTGCAATCCAGCGGTGATCAAACGCTCAGGAGTGATGTGTTTGACGTGCTGCGCGAGAAGCACTGGCCCGCCCCCTACAAACTGCGCAGCTTGCGCAACCAGATGACCGAGCGTTGGCACGGCGACAGCGCGGCGTTGAAAGCCGATCTAAAGGCCCAGAAAACGCTTTTCCAGCAAGCAGTGAGCGAGCAAGACTACGCCACAGCACCCACCATCGTCGGCGAAGCGGCCGACCTGATCAACAGCGTCTCCAGCGCGGCGGATATTGTTGAGAGCATTTGCCATGAGGCAACCGCCGCGCTGCAGTCACCTCGCCACTTTGAGTTGATTGAAAGCTAGGACTGAAAGCGGGCCTCGGATAATGCTGATTCGTCAGAACGGCGAACGATTGTGAGCTATGCCGCGGAGGCGCCTGCGGCTTGTCCGCCCTACTGACGGGTGCTGGAACAATCGTAGGGCGTATAAGCGAAGCGCATCCGCGGCGATGCAAGCTAACGTGTGTGACTTAGCCATTTGCACGGTGTTGGGCAACTTGATATTCCCGAGCTACACACCGCCGGCCTCCGCGACATCACCGAAATATGCAAAATCACCGCACCCAAAACCCCCTTTCGCCAGAGTCGAGCATCGCAGCGGACAGAGGCTTAAGAGCATTGGGTGTCTGAGGAGCGTGCGACGAGTTTCCAATGCCCCCTCTGGCCGTGAGAAGCGCAGTTGTGTGGGGCCGCCTAGGTGACGAAGTGGGGTCGAGGGTGAGGGATCCTGGCCGGACGCAAACTTTTGCTTATTTTTGGGAGGGCGCGCCCAGCGCAAAAGTACGTCGCCCGCCCGACGATAGAGGGCATCAAAGCCACACATCCGTGCCGCTGCATATAGATAATCAGACCAAGCCAATCCACCTCGACCGAGGCAGCGCCGAGTCGCTGATATCAGCGCACGGAACCCCGAGCCTGAGGCGACGGCCGCGTGCACAAGAACACACCCAACCCACTGAACAGCAGCGCCAGAAAAATCACCACCATCGGGTGGCTGCCCTTGAGAAACACGTAGAGCCAGCTCAGTGACATCATGCTCACGGCCAGGACCTTGGCCGCCGGCGCGATGGCGCCGTGGCGATACCACTGTATCAGCGAGGGGCCAAACACCTTGTGCCGCAGCAGCCACCACTTGAATTTGGGCGACCCCTTGCTGCCCGCCCACAGTGCCACCAACAAAAAAGGCGTGGTGGGCAGCACCGGCAAAACCGCGCCGATAAGGCCCAGCGTCACCGCGAGCCAAGCCAGCGCCAGGTACAAGTACCTCAGCACGGGCCCGGGCCGCCCGGGCTTAAGCAAACCAGCCCAGGGTGTCTTGTCTGACGGCGACACCAATCATTTGCCCAAACACAGCCACCGCTGCGACAAAAAACAACAGCCGTGTCATCGGCGTCTTGGCACGTTTCAAGGTGATCGCCCCCAGCCCGATGTAGAGCAGCAACAGCCCCAGCTTGGTGCCCAACCAGGGTTCGGTGAGCGGATTGAGGGAGAGCACAAAGGCCAAACTGACGCCCGCCACTAACAAAAAAGTATCCACAACGTGCGGTGCGATACGGGCAAAGCGCCCCTGTACCCAGGCAAATTGGCACACGCCGCCAATGTAACGCAGCACGAAGCCCGCGATGCTGAGCGCCACAAGGCTCAGGTGCAGGTGTTTGATCAAGGGGTACCAGGTCGACATAATTGGGCTTCTGTAAATTGGTGTTGAACGGTGAGGGATAGGTGAGAGGGGTGAACACACGAGTACTGCAAACCGTGTTTCGCTGGCCCCCTCCTGTGGCCGCGATTTGCTAAGTGTAGTGCGCATAGGCTGCGTCTGTCTGCTAACAAAAAAGCTTCCTCGCCTGCCATCAGACCTGCGAAGCACATGCCATGTGGCACGCAACCACGTACAATGCGGGCATATTATCGCCACCACACGCAGGACACCCCACCGTGGACCACCGCGCCAGAAAACGTTTCGGCCAGAACTTTTTGCAAGACCACGCCGTGATCGAGAGAATCGTCCGCACCATCAACCCCAAGAGCGACGAGCGCATCGTCGAAATCGGTCCGGGGCTGGGTGCACTGACGCTGCCGCTGCTGCGCGCCGCGGGCAAAATGACCGCCATCGAGCTGGACCGCGACTTGATCCCCAAAATAGAGCAGATGGCACAGGGTGTGGGCGAGCTCAACATTCGCAGCGCCGACGCACTGCGCGTGGATTTCACAGCACTCGCGGAAGAACTGGGCGGACCATTGCGGGTGATCGGCAACCTGCCCTACAACATTTCGACCCCTTTGCTGTTCCAGCTTTTCAAGCACAAGGCCGCTATCACTGATATGCACTTTATGCTGCAAAAAGAAGTGGTGCAGCGCATGGCATCCCCGCCGGGCGACAAGCAATACGGCCGCCTGAGCGTCACCACCCAATACCACTGCCGGGTGGTGCAGCGTTTTTTAGTGCCCCCTGAGAGCTTCACCCCGGCTCCCAAAGTGGATTCAGCTATCGTGTCCTTGTTTCCGCACCAGGAACCGCCGGTTGATTGTGGCTCCGAACAGTCACTGGCAACAGTGGTATTTGCTGCGTTTTCGCAGCGCCGCAAGACGCTGCGTAACAGTTTGCGCGAACTCTTGGACGAAGCGGCGATCAAAAGCTGTGGTGTTGACCCCACAGACCGCCCAGAAAGGGTCACGCTGCAAGACTTTGCTGCACTTTCGCGACAGCTGCACGAGAATCAGGCGCAGGAATCGCCGCTCGACCCAACATAGCCCGCGCAGGGATTCAAAATTACATACAATTCAACCACTGACCATTTGGCGTCGATCAACGGCCCTAGCAAGGACAACATCATGAGCACCGAACTCAGCGACGGCATCGTCGTCGATGTGGACACGCATTACGTGGAATCTGAATCGAGCCCGAACGAAGACCGCTACGTGTTTGCCTACACTGTGACCATCCGCAACGAGGGTGAAGTGCCGGCGCGGCTGACCAATCGGCACTGGAAAATCGTCGACGCCAACGGCAAGGTGCAAGACGTGCGCGGCGAAGGCGTGGTGGGCGAGCAGCCTCACCTCAAACCCGGCGAAGGCTTCCAATACACCAGTGGCACCATGCTCGAGACTTCCATGGGCACCATGGGCGGCACCTACAAGATGATCACCGACGACGGCCACGCCTTCGACGCCAATATCCCCGACTTCCTGCTCTCGACCCCCCGTATTCTGCACTGAGCACGGCACGGGCAATCTGCGGTTTGCTCTTGGCTCAGTGGCAACCGATCTTGAAGACACAGACCAACGCACATGAGCCTAAAACACAGCTACACCTTGCTCGCCCCGATCTACGACTTGCTGATACAGCGTGCCACGCGAGGCCTACGTCAACGCAGCCTGGCGCGGTTGCAGGGCTTCAGCGGCAGACTGTTGTTGCCGGGTTTTGGCACTGGGCTGGATTTAGACTTTCTGCCCCCACAAGCGCAGATCACCGCCACCGACCTTACCCCGGCGATGCTTGATCGCGCCAAATCGCGCGCTGCATCAACCGCCCTACAGATAGATTGGCAGCTGGCAGACGCCCAGTCCCTGCCCTTCGACGATGCGCACTTCGACGCCGTCGCCATGCACCTGATCCTGGCCGTTGTGCCACAGCCCCAGCTCGCCCTGCAAGAGGCCACCCGGGTGCTGAAACCCGGCGGACGGCTGTTGATTTTGGACAAGTTCCTGCAAGCAACATCCCGCGCCCCTTTTCGCCGTGCACTCAGCCCTTTGATGGGCGCGATCGCCACCCGCACCGACGTGGTGTTCGAAGAGCTGCTGCGACAGGCGCCCGCGCTGGAGCTCGTCGAGAACACCCCCGCCGGTTTTGGCGGCTGGTTCCGCCAGATCGAGGCTCGCAAAATTGACACTAGGGTGAATTCGAAACCGTGAGCACTTACGTGATTGGCGACCTGCACGGCTGCGCCGCGGAGTTAGACGCGCTCCTGCGAAAACTGCAGTTCGACAGAGCGCACGACACGCTGTGGTTCACCGGCGATCTGATCAACCGCGGCCCACGCTCGGTCGACACCCTGCGGCGCGTGCGCGACCTCGGCGATGCCGCCATCACTGTGCTCGGCAACCACGACTTGCATTTGCTCGGCTGCTGGCTCGGTGTGCGCTCGCCCAGCAAGGGCGACACAGTACATGAAGTGCTCGACGCGGCGGACGCCGACGAGCTCTGCCACTGGCTGCGTCAACAGCCCTTCATGCACCGCGAAGACAACAAGGTATTGGTACACGCCGGTATCTACCCCCGCTGGAGCATCGACACCGCCGAGGCCCGCGCCCGCGAACTCCAGAGCCAGCTGAGCGGTCACAACTACCGCCAGGTGCTGGGCGATATCTTCGCTGCCAAATCCCCCACGCGCGATGATCACAGCTTGAGCCCAGTCGAGCGATTGCGCTTCAGCGCGGCGGCCTTCACCCGCATGCGTTTTGTGAACCCCATCGATTTCAGCTTGAACATGGGCGAGAAGGGCCCACCGGAAATACGCAATGACAAGGCCGCCCCTTGGTTTGAAGTGGCGGGCGAACGCTACGCTGATTACCGTGTGTTCAGCGGTCACTGGGCGGCTCTTGGCCACCGCCAGCAGCGCTGGCTGACAGCCCTGGACAGCGGTTGCATGTGGGGCGGCCAGCTGACGGCTGTGTCACTGGATAGCCCAGAGCAAAACCACTGCGTCGACTGCGCGCACCTGCTGCACAACTGACAACAGCTCGCGGGCGGCAGCGGAGCCCCTACTCGATATTGTTGCTACACACCTTGTCGCTACCCACCGCCCGCGGCGAAGACAGCACCAGCTCCAGGGTCATCACTGCCTCGTCTATCAGCTCCACCCGATCGCTCGAGGCCAGATAGACGCCGTCCAAGAACAGCCGACACAAACCGTGCAACAGGGCCCAGCACGTCTGCGCGATTCGCAGGCAACGCTGCCTGTCGAGAACCTCCGGCTGGCGCTCGCCCAGCGCTTGCGCGATCAACCCAGCGTATAACTCAAAGCTGGCATGCGACACCGTCTTTAACTGCGCTGTCGCCTCCCCCACTTTCCAAATGGTGCGGCCAAACATCAGCTCGTAGAGCTCCGGCTGGCCTTCGGCAAAAGCGAGATATTCACTGACCACGCGGTGCAGATCGAGGCCTTGCCCAGTGTCTGACGCACCGCTCGCGGCTTTAGCCGCCGCCTCCGTCAATGCCATCAGCTGCTCAAAACCGCCCACCGCGACCGCGCACACCAGTTCGTTCTTGTTGGCAAAGTGGTGGTATGCCCCGGTGCGCGACACACCGACCTTGTCGGACAGCTTGCGCAAGGTCAGCTGTTCCAATCCGAGCTGTGCCAGCTGTTCGGCGGCGGCTGCAATCAAGGCAACGCGCAAATCGCCGTGGTGGTATTTCTCAGCCATTCGTATAAAAGCAGCCTCTAAAACTAAAATTGATGCACATATTAGCGCAATCTCAAGGAGCTTAAGCGCTTATGCACACGCGGCCAAACGCGATCTTGACAGCGTCAAGTTACAGCACTAATGTTAGCCTCATTCTCCGGCGGACACCCAAAGTAATGGCTTCTCCCTACCCCCTGCTGACAGCCCCTATCACCATCGGCTGCCAAACCCTGCCCAACCGCATGATCATGGGCTCTATGCACACGGGTCTGGAGGACAGGTGGTGGCACCGCGATAAGTTGGCGGCCTTCTACGCGGAGCGCGCCCGCGGCGGCATTGGCCTGATCATCACCGGGGGCTTCAATCCCAACCGCCACGGCTGGTTCTACCCCTTTGCCGCCAGCATGATCCACGCGCTGGACGCCTACAGCCACCGCAGTGTGACCCGTGCGGTACACGCGGAAGGCGGCAAGATCTGTATGCAGCTGTTGCACGCGGGGCGTTACGCATACCATCCCTTTTCCCGCTCGGCCAGCAGCACAAAATCCGCGATCAATCCTTTTAAAGCCAAGGCACTCAGCAAGCGCGCTGTTAAAAAGACAATCAAGGACTTTGCCCGCGCCGCCAAGCTCGCGCAGTCTGCTGGCTACGACGGCGTCGAGATCATGGGCAGCGAAGGCTACCTGATCAATCAGTTCACCGCCCCCGCCACCAACAAACGCAGCGACAACTACGGCGGCAGCGCCGAAAATCGACGACGTTTTCCAGTGGAAATAGTCGAGGCGGTGCGCGCTGCCTGCGGGCCGGATTTCATGATCCTGTTCCGCATGTCCGTGGTCGATCTGGTGCCAGAGGGATGCACCCAGGGTGAGATACTGGAATTGGCAAAAGCGCTCGAGAGCGCCGGCGTGGATCTGCTCAATTCCGGCATAGGCTGGCACGAGGCACGTGTGCCCACCATCGTCACTTCGGTGCCCCGCGCCGCCTTCAGCGAAGCCACAGCGCTGGTCAAACAAGCGGTCAGCATTCCCGTGGTCGCCTCCAACCGCATCAACACACCGGCAGTGGCTGAGGCCATTCTCAGCGACGGTCACGCCGACATGGTCTCCATGGCCAGGCCGCTGCTGGCGGACCCTTACTTTGCGAACAAGGCCATTGATGACCGCGCGGATGAAATCAACATCTGCATCGCCTGCAACCAAGCTTGCCTTGACCACACCTTCGAGATGAAGCGCGCCACCTGCCTGGTCAATCCACAAGCCTGTCATGAAACCGAACTACGTTACCACGAGACAACTTCCGCCAAGAAGGTAGCCGTGGTCGGCGCCGGACCTGCCGGCCTATCCTGCGCCATCACCGCCGCCAAACGCGGACACCAAGTGACGCTGTTCGAACGACAGCCACACATCGGCGGTCAGTTCTCGCTCGCTTCTCAAGTGCCGGGCAAAGAAGAGTTTGTGCACAGCATTCAATACTTCAAACGGCAGCTGGCACTGCACAGTGTCGATGTGCAGTTGAACACAGAAGCGGACATGGCAAAACTCAATGACAACTTTGACCACATCGTCATTGCCACGGGCGTAGCCCCGCGCATCCCTTCTATCCCCGGCATCGATCACCCAAAGGTGATCAGCTACGCGCAGCTGCTCAACGGCTCGGCTCAGGCAGGACAGCGCGTGGCGGTGATAGGCGCTGGCGGCATCGGCTTCGACATCGCCACCTACCTGACGGAGAGCAAACCATCCGCCACCGAGCACAGCGCCCAGTGGCTCAAACACTGGGGCGTGGACCTGCACAGTGACGCCCGAGGCGCACTGGTGGAAGCTGTAGAAGAAAAGGTGGACAGGCAAGTGTGGCTCTTACAACGCAAAGCCGGAAAACTGGGCAAAGGCCTGGGGAAAACAACCGGCTGGGTGCACCG
>JAWSVD010000639.1:0-720 GCA_033852095.1 Granulosicoccaceae bacterium
AGGTTGAGAGCAACCCGGTCATCATCTACATGAAAGGCACACCGGGCATGCCCATGTGTGGCTTTTCCTCACGCACGGCCGAAGTGCTGAAGAAGTGTGAGCGTGAGTTCGCTTTCGTCAACGTGATCGCCAACCCCGACATCTTCGAGCACCTGCCCGCTTTTGCCGATTGGCCAACTTTCCCCCAGGTCTACGTCGGCGGCGAGCTGATCGGCGGCTGCGACATCACCGTGGAAATGTTCGAAAAGGGTGAGCTTGCGCCGATGATTCAAGCTGCAGTAGATAACGCGCCTAAAGCGGCTGAGTAACAGCTGCGCTTAAGCGCAGAGGCGGTCGCCAGTGATTGCCTCTGCGTGAAGCGTGAAGATCAGAACCAATGCATGCGCCCACGGGCGCATGTATTGCTTTAGGCCGATGAAAAAGCAGCCAATGCTAGAAACGGACTAGTCGCCCAGTGGCAAGATGGGCAATGCCGGTAGAATCAAGCTGACCACTTCAGTTGCTGCGTCGGTTGGTCGTCTGTTCGCTAAATAGCGTGATCCCTGAAGTCCCAAGAATCGGTCACGGCCTGAAACGGCCGCTACCAGTTTTTCTTGCCCTTTTTACGTCGAGCAATGCGCGCTTCGCGCTTGGCCACCTGTGCCGCCTCTCGCGCTTCGGTCTCTACCATCTCCACGGCGATCATCTCGGGCGTTTCGAGGGTGATGGGCCCCAGCTTGC
>JAWSVD010000265.1:0-1770 GCA_033852095.1 Granulosicoccaceae bacterium
CTTTGCACATAACGCGAAAGCTGCTGCAGCAGCCTCGCGTCCAGCGGCATGTCACTCATGCGCAACACGTCCCCGCACTTGGGTTATCAACGCAGCAATTGCCCCCGTCTTTGCGCTTGATCTCGGTGTCTTCGAGCAGGCGATACAGTTCCCAGCGGTAGCCGCTTGGGTCTTGCGCGTGGAATTTGTCTTGCTCCGCGTAACAACACACGGAAGCAACGCGCCGGTCGCTGACCAGCCCCGCCGTCAGCAGACGCTCGTGCAGCGCATCCAGTGCGGCTGTACTGTCGACCTCAATCCCGAGGTGGTGGCGCTCGGGCTCGGCGGCGCCTGACGCGGACAAACTGAAGGAGATGTTCAGCGCCAGATCACGCGGCTCGAATTTCAGGTAGTCAACTTTCTCTTTAGATGGCGGTGTGTCGAACAACACTGAATAAAAGGCGCGACTGGCGGCGATGTCCGTGACGGCGAGTGACAAATGTACTTTTTTCATCGGTAGATGCCTCATTGTTGATGATCTACCCCTAAAGACGATGCCGATTAAAAAAGACGCACCCAACCTTGCTCTGTGCCCTCCTCTGTAAGCCTGAAGGCTCACCCACAGTTAGTGGCCGCCGAGCACCAGACTCCAGCGGGTGAGCTCATCTCCCTCGGCGCAAGCAGCACCCAGATGGCTGTAAAGGTCAGACAGCAGCACCGCACAGTGCGCGGGGTTGTCGAGCCAGTGGTTCACGGCTTCCTCGGCGTCGGAGGCACCGCTGAGCACCAGTTGCGCAAGGTGTTCATCCAAGCCATAACCCGCGGCAGCTGTCGCCTCCACGCGCTCATGCACACCCAAGCCATCCGAACCGGTCACCGCCTCAAAGTCATATTCAGCCATGTCGCCGGCGTGCACGGTGGCGGCTTCATCGAGAGTAGCGTCCAGCGTCATGCCCACAACTGTGGGGCTCTCGACAGCGGGACAAGACAGGAACAAACGACGCGCCAAGCTGACTTCTCGCAACATGCTCGCGTTCAGTGTCGACGCCGCCGGGCAACTGCTTGCGCAGCCTGGCTCGCGCTCGCAGTCAGTGTCTATCTCACCCTGCTGACTGGACACACACACGGAGCCATCGCAACCGCTGAGGCTGTATTCACAACTGCTCGCCAGCCCCAGCAACAAGAGCACCAGCGCGCCGCGCATCACGTTGTTGAGGCCTCTTTTACCACCTCACCGAGCGTCGCCACGCCCTGCGCCATGCGCTCGTCCCAGGGGTGCCCCGCACACAGCCGCATGAACTGCTGATAACCGCCGGTGGTGCCGAACAAAAAGCCCGGCGTGATGCTCACACCGCGGGCCAGCGCCTGTTGGTAGATGAGCTGGGTATCCACGTCCCCGGGCACCTGCACCCAGGTGACAAAGCCGCCCCTCGGGTCGGACACCCGTGTGCCCTCGGGAAAGTGTTGGGCGATGGCCGCGCGCAGCTGGCCCACCTGGCGCCTGTAGGCACGGCGCAGGCCCACCAGGTGGCGGTCGTAGTTGCCCTCTTCCAGAAAAGCCGCAACCGCCAGCTGCGTCAGGCTGCTGGTGGCTGAGCTGTTGAGCTGCTTCTGCTGCATCACCGCGCGGTGAAAGCGCCCGCCCATCACCCAGCCAACGCGAAAGCCCGGTGCCAGGGTTTTGGAGAAAGACGACACCGTGATCACGCTGTCGGTTTTGTCGTAGGCCTTGCACATGCGCGGCCGGTCCGCCTCAAAACTCAGGTCGCCAAAGACATCGTCCTCGATCAA
>JAWSVD010000022.1:0-6487 GCA_033852095.1 Granulosicoccaceae bacterium
TTCAGCTTTACGGTGCCGAACGCCCGGCGGGCGATGAATCTGAGCGGCTTCTCCGTCTTCGCCTGATTCAGGTATTGATTTAATCCTGTTTATAGGATTATCATCCGCTAAACAGGAGAAGCGCCATGTCCCGCGATTTTATTGATCATCTGCAGCACACCCTCTCGCAGATTGAAGCCGATGGTCTCAAAAAAACCGAACGCCTGATCAGCTCGGCCCAGGGTAACCGCGTGGACGTATTGCAGGATTCGGTGAGACACCGTGGGGTGATCAACCTCTGCGCCAATAACTACCTAGGCCTGGCGGATCACCCGGCACTGATCGACGCCGCCAAGCGCAGCTTCGAGACACACGGGTACGGCATGGCGTCGGTGCGTTTTATTTGCGGCACCCAAGATATTCACCGTCAGTTGGAGCAGCGCATCGCCTCGTTCTTGGGCAAGGACGATTCCATCCTGTTTGCCGCGTGCTTCGATGCCAACGGCGGGCTTTTTGAGCCCTTGCTGGGGCCTGAAGATGCGATCATTTCCGATGCTTTAAACCACGCTTCCATCATCGACGGTATCCGCCTGTGCAAAGCCAAGCGTTACCGTTATGCCAACTCCGACACGCAAGAGCTGGAGGCGCAGTTGCAGGCGGCTCGGGCGGACGGGGCGCGTTTTATCATGATCGCGACAGACGGGGTCTTCTCTATGGACGGCTACCTGGCGAAGCTGCCCGAGATCACAGCCCTCGCCGAGCAATACGACGCGGTGGTGATGGTGGATGACTGCCATGCCACGGGCTTTATGGGGCCGCAGGGGCGCGGCATGCCGGCCCACCAAGGTGTTGAGGTGGATATCATGACCGGCACCTTGGGCAAGGCACTGGGCGGTGCTATCGGCGGTTACATCGCGGGGCCGCAGGCGGTCATCGATTTACTGCGGCAGCGAGCGCGGCCCTATTTGTTCTCCAACTCCCTGCCACCCGCCGTGGTGATGGCCGGGCTTGCGGCGATTGACCTGGTGGAGGCGGGGGATGATTTGCGGCAGCAGTTGTTTGAGAATACGCGCTATTGGCGCGAGGGGCTGGCATCACTGGGCTTCGAGCTGCTGCCGGGCGAGCACCCCATCGTGCCTGTGATGCTCGGTGATGCTGCGCTGTCGCAGAGCATGGCCGCGCATTTGTTTGAGGCGGGCGTGTTTGTCTCGGGGTTTTTCTTCCCCGTGGTGCCCAAGGGTTTGGCCCGCATTCGCACCCAGATGAGCGCCGCCTTGACGCCGGATGATTTGGATTTTTCCCTGGATGCATTTGCCAAGGCTGGCCGCTCCAGTGGGGCGCTGGCATGAGCCTCAGCAACCAAATGAAAGCACTGGTGAAAGCGAAGCCCGAGCCAGGCCTGTGGATGGAGCAACACCCGGTGCCCGAAATAGGGCCAGACGACGTGCTGATCAAAGTGAGCAAAACCGGTATCTGTGGCACCGACATCCACATCTGGAACTGGGATGAGTGGGCCGCTAAAACAGTGCCCGTGCCGCTGATCACCGGCCACGAATTTGCCGGCAGCATTGTCGAGATGGGGCGCAATGTCAGCGGCTTATCGCTGGGGCAGCGCTGCTCCGGTGAGGGGCATTTGATCGGCAAGGACAGCCGCCAGAGCCGTGCCGGCAAGTTTCACCTCGACCCGGCCACCCGTGGTGTGGGGGTTAATGAACAGGGTGCATTCGCCGAGTATCTGCGGCTGCCCGCCTTCAACGTGGTGCCCTTGCCGGATGAGATCAGCGACGACATAGGCGCTATTCTCGACCCGCTCGGCAACGCGGTGCACACGGCACTCTCCTTTGATGTGCTGGGTGAGGACGTGTTGATCACCGGCGCAGGCCCCATTGGCATCATGGCCGCGGCGGTGGTGCGCCACGCGGGTGCGCGCAACGTGGTGATCACGGACATCAATGCGGAGCGTTTAGCCCTGGCGGCGGAAGTCGCAGACGTGGTGCCGGTGAATGTCGCGCAAGAAGACCTGATGGATGTCACTGCGCGCTTGAACATGGCGCAGGGCTTTGATGTCGGGCTTGAGATGTCTGGCAGCCAGATGGCGCTGGATCAGATGGTGGAGGCGATGGTGATGGGCGGCCGCATAGCGCTGCTGGGTATCCCGCCCGGTAAATCACCGGTGGATTGGTCGCGCATTGTATTTAAAGCGATCACCTTAAAAGGCGTGTACGGTCGCGAGATTTTCGAGACCTGGTACAAGATGATCGCCATGCTGCAAAACGGCTTGGATGTGGAGCGAGTCATCACCCACCGCTTTGCCGTGGATGATTTTGAAGCGGGCTTTGCTGCGATGCGCGAGGGCAGCAGCGGCAAGGTGGTGTTGGACTGGTCTTAGTGTGCCGGGTGCACATTGCCTGAGAAGGCAGCTCGGTGTTTATTCAGCTGCAGTCACATTTGCAAGAAGATGGCTGCCATCACTGGCTGGAGCAACAGCCACTCAATTGCTCTTGACTGCCAAAACCGTTGGTCTGTAAATCCAGGCGCCAATCCAGTGCATTTTGGGTGCGCAGGTCCACGCATTTCTCGCGCGACACGGTGCCCTCGATGCCGGAAATATTGAAAGCGTAGCTGTTCTTGTTGTCGATCGCCTGCTGCCATTGCGTGGTGGCGTAGAGTGCGTTTTCATCCGGTGCTTGAAAAACCAATGTGCCTTTGTTGTTCACCGTGAGCTGCCAGCTGGGGTAGTGGCCAAGGCAGGAGATGCTGGGGCTGCTGCCGTCGTCGACGTGGCGTAGGGCGGCCGTTGCTGGCGGTGGCAACACCGTGGTCCTCGGGGCAGGTGCAGGGGTGACTTTGGGTGCGGCGGCTAGTGCGGCGGCTAGTGCGGGTGCGGGCGTGGGTGTGACTGCCGCTATCACCGGAACCGGCGCGATGGAGGCGGGCGCGTCGAAGTCGCCGCTCTGGGTGCCTTGGGTACGCTGCAGTGCGGCCAGGGCTGCGATGTTGGATTTTTCACTGCCCTCGGCGCTCAGAAAGCGCATGGAGACCCAGCCAAAGGATTTCTCCCACTTCACTTTGGCCCAGCTGCTGGTGGCGTTGAAACCGACCACTTCCAGTGGGGTACCCAGTGAGGCGCTGCCGATGTCGGCGCTGCTGCTGTTGTGGTTGGCTCTGACGTTCAGGGCGCTGTTGGCCTTGATGTCGATGACGCGGTAGGTGCCGGTTTCTGCTGAATGAGCAAGCGTGGACAGCGCGCTGGTCGCCAGCACAAGAGGCCACAGGTTGCGGCGGCATCGGGTCATGAAATTAGCCTTTAACGTCAACACAATAATTCCTTAAATTCCATTGTTTGATGGGGCGCGCCCTGTCGCACAGCAGCGCGAGCAATCACTGCTCCGGTGCTGAGTCGCGCCAAGCTTCGTCCTGAAACTTTTTGGCAAAAGCAAGTTTCGCCATCTATACATTAGAGTCATAGGATGCTCGCCCGGTCTTCGGTCGGCCTCCTAGTGGAAGGTTAGATGATTTTTTCGGTTTTTGCGCCAATATTGTGGCGTAATATTTGTAATAATAAGGATGAGTCACTGCCGCTTTTTGCGCGCAGGCCCCAATCACCGAGTCAGAGGTTGTGCCGTTGGACCCATCGCCCATTCTAGCCTTGCTTTTGCCCTTGACGACACTCAGCGTGTCGCCGGCGAACAGTGCCTTTGTCTCCACGCAATCGCCGCTGGAGCCGCTTGGCTTTGGCCGTGTGATCGAGGTGATCAAATCCCGGGGCCGGGTTGACCAGCTGCACGCTAACCGCCTGCGCCTGAGTGACAATGTCTCGCTCGGCGGTGTGTTCAATCTCTTCGACACTCAGGAAGACCTCAGCTACTCCCTCAATCTGCGCATCACGTTTTAAGAAACCGCAGAAGGTGTGTCCAGCTAAAGCAGAACCTACAGGGTGCGGGTGTTTTGTAGGTTCTGCTTCAGCTGGACAACAACGCCAGCCGAATCTCTGGCTCCCCGGAAATGAAGAGACCTTCCTGCTTTAACTTTAGGCCAATCAACCCGCTACAATAGCGGTATCTTGTTGCGCAGAGGGCGGGTCGTGGATCAAAAAGCAGTAAACCGGTGGGTGGTCATTGTGATCGCCTTCGCCATCTCCGGCTTGTTTTTGGCGATGATCAGCAACTTTCTGGAGGCCATTTTCTTGGCCGGGCTGTTCTCCGCCTTGTGCAACGGCATTTACCAGAAAATCAAATCAGGCGTCGGCGGGCGGCAGGCAGTGGCCTCTCTCATCACTGTCTTCTTGGCGCTGCTGTTTGTCTTTGTGCCGGTGTTGTTGATCGCGGTCACAGTCATCGGCCAGGCGCTCGAGATCGCCGGCCAAGCAAGGCCCTGGTTGCAAAGCACCTTGGGTGAGCCAGGGCAGATCAGTGCCTGGCTGAGCCAGTTGCCCTTCTATGAGCAATTGCTGCCCTACCGCGAAATGCTGCTGGAGCACTTGGGCGGTTTCATCGGCGGCATCAGCAAGTCCGTGGTCGATCTCTTGCAGTCCGCGACACTGGGCACGGTCAACGTCGTCATGACAGCCTTTATCGTGCTCTACACCATGTTCTTCTTCCTGCTTGATGGCGACGGCTTGATCAAGCGCATTCTCTACTATCTGCCGCTCGACGACCGCGACGAAGAGATGCTGCTGGCGCGCTTTACCTCGGTCACGCGAGCCACTCTTAAGGGCACGGCGGTGATCGGTTTCTTGCAAGGCAGCATGGCAGGGCTTGGCTTTTGGCTGTTGGGTGTGCCCAGTGCGCTGCTGTGGGCGGTGATCATGATGTTCATGTCGGTGGTGCCGGGCGTCGGTGGTGCGCTGATCTGGGGGCCTGCAGTGGTATTTTTGCTCGCCACAGGGCAGGTGTGGCAGGGCGTGGCGCTGTTTGTTTATTGCGCGGCGGTGGTGGGCTCCATCGACAACGTGCTGCGGCCCAAGCTGGTCGGCAGCGACACCCAGCTGCACGAGCTGATGATCTTCTTCAGTACCCTCGGTGGATTGGTGATGTTTGGTTTCCCCGGATTCATCATTGGGCCCATTGTCGCCGCGTTGTTTGTCACCGTGTGGGAGATCTACGGCTTGGAATTCAAAGACTGGTTGCCCGAGACGGGCTTCAAAACCCGTGCGGAGCAAGAGCAGGGTGACGGCATCCAATGGGCGGCAAAGGGCTCAGAGGGTGAGGATACGAAGGATGCCTAGTTCGCTGTTCGCGCAGTGATGAACAGGCCGATTCAGCGGTGATGGGGGTTTTCAGCGGCGGGCTGAAGCACTCTGTCCCGCCGTGGTCTGCACTCAACGAACAGCTTTAGCCTTGGCGCTGAAGTTGTGCCGCGCTTGCGCTGTCATCCCAATAACAATGATCGGCGAATCGGCTCAGCAATTGTTCTTTGCTGACACCCGAGTGCAAAAGCTGCGCGAGCGCACCACTGACATGTGCACAAGCGTAGTTAGCACCCAGCCCGCGCTGGTGAGCGCGGTGCTCGGGGCCACCACTGGCAGCGCCAAACAGCCAGCTGGGTGATGTCTCCAGTTGGCTGTATTCACCCGCGCTGCAGCGGGCGTCAGCGCTGACCGCGACAACACCGGGGTGGTTGGCCGGGAAGGCCAGCTTGTCCGCTGCAGCGACGGCGGCCACACACAGGGCGCCAGCGGAGAGCGCTTTGTCTAGGGCTATCTCCACCGCAGCGTCACGCTGTGGCAGCTCAAAACTCAGATTGATGACATCCGCTCGCTGCTCCACCAGCCACTCTATACCCGCCGCCACAGCCGCTGGGTCGATCTCTTGATCGCTCAGCAGCGAGCGCGCATCCAGCAGCTCGCTGGCAGCCGTGTGGGTCTTGATGACAGCTGCCAACTGAGAGCCCTGGTCATGTCCCGCCACGGGCATGGCTGTCTGTGGCTCACTGAGGAATGAGGCTGATGCGCTTGTTTCCTGGCCGGTAATACCCGTGTCGAGCAGGCCTATGCGAATGTTCATGGAGCGGTCTCCTTTTATGCGGTGGTAGCACGTGGCCAATGATCGCAGCAGCTTGTCCGCTGCGGTGCGTGAGCCGTCGTACAAGTGTCTTCCCTGCAGCATGTTCAAAAATCGAATGTTATGTATTCGAACGATTGCTGTTGAAACTGCACAAAACGTGCATATTCATAGCCCAAATGGGGTGGATTCATAGAAAACACGTTCCGCACTGCTCTGGCGTATTGCTTTTAGATTCCGAATCAACAAAAGTTATTTGAACGCTATCAACAACGGTGCATAACACTGCGCAGGTTCCAAAGGCCAAGCCGTAGCCAGGCTGTTTCTCTTGTCGTTTGTTGGGTGATGTCGAGCCTGCGAAACGGGCCGTAGCGGCAATGATTCGTTTGGCAGGTGGCAAGTTTTCGGGGTAGGTGGAGCGGGATGGGTGGTGCGATTCGCTCCGCTCATCGGCACCCTACGGGCGGTTAGCTGGATTGTAGGATGCTGTTGAGCTTGCGAAACGC
>JAWSVD010000266.1:0-5534 GCA_033852095.1 Granulosicoccaceae bacterium
GGCTCGAAGTGCTTGTCGTATTCGCCGCTGAAGGCGCGTTCGGTGCCGCTTTGCTGCGTGACCTGAAATTGCTCGGGGTTGAGCGCGGCGATGGCCGCTTCGGTTTTTTCGAATTTCATTTCTGCGGCCTTCTTTGTTTTGGTTTTAGGGTTGTTTTGTTGGGTGGCGTTGTTGTTGGGCTTGGGTCTTTAATAACTGTTTGGAACATTGTCCGGCTGTTCGCGCCGGAGTGATGTCGAGCATTTCCGGCTGCGCGCCCCGGACTAAAGCCGAACCTACAAGTGACCTCGCCGGCTGCGCGACCGAGTTAAAGCCGATAACTACAGGGTACGCCGCAAGGGGTGAGGCCGGTAATTTCAGCGGGCTGGGTCGGCTGCACATCTCAGTTCTATTTAAGCTTCGGTCAGGGGGTTCTTTTGGAACCTTTTGTCCAACTGCGCGTCCCAGAATTAATTCAAATCTACACTAATAGCATTCGGGCCTGCACTGCTTTTTTTACACCAGCAGCATGCACATTTGAAGTGCGAGGGCTGTTTCGGACCCGGTGATCAGGCGGTGAGCTTTTCGCGGCAGGCGTCGATCAGGCGGTCCAGCCGGGTGCGTTGGCTGGCGCTGGGGTTCAGCGACAGACCACGCTGGGCGAGTTGCAGGGCTTGTTCGGGGTTGTCCAGCAGCAGGTGGTTGCGCGCCAGCTCGTAGTAAGTCTCTGGGTCGCGCGGGGAGATGCGCAGCGCGCGTTCTAACAGGGCGACCGCCCGCTGGTAATCGCCCTTGTCGCCTTCGGCGCTGGCCAGTTGGCGCATGCGCTTGGCCGCTGGCAGGCTGCTGGGCGCGCTCTTCTCCACGCGCACGTCGCGCTCGGGCTGCTGCGGAACAATCAGCGCGGCCTCTGGCTCTTCGACACGCGGCGACTGCTCAGGTGCGGATGTTTGCTGGCGGCTCGCCTGCTCATAGGGCACAACCGCACAGGCGCTCAGGGTCGCGAGCACTGATAAGGTGACCACACGGGAAAGGCGAGTACTCAACGACACCATATTCTTAACTCTTCAATGATCGCCAGCGAGGCTTTTTGGTAGGGCAATGCTACCGCACCTGAGCAGCGTTCGGGCACCAGTTTGCCGCTTTGCAAATTTGTTGCGCGATAGACAATGCCGTCCGGGGTCCGGGATTCGAGGCCTTTTTCGCCGATTCCCGCCATGAAGGCCGACCACACTTCCAATGCGCCGCTGCTGCCCGTGACCGGCGTGGGGCCGTTGTCGTCGCGGCCCATCCACACCACCGCGAGATACTGCCCACCGTAACCCGCAAACCAGCTGTCGCGCTGGTCGTTGGAGGTGCCCGTCTTGCCCGCAAACGCAGCTTCGGGGGGATTATACCAATAGGCGCGCCGACCGGTGCCGCTGCGCATGACGGTCTGCAGCGCAAACTGCAGCTGGTGCACGGCATCTGCAGCAAAGCGGCGCTCCAAGCGCAGCGGGTAGCGCTTCAACAGCTCCCCGTCCTGCGCCTGAATGGAGCGGATCACCCGCCGTGGCACACGAAAGCCGTTGCCGGCGATGGTCTGAAACAGGCCCAGCACGTCCACAGGTGCCAGATCAATTGCACCTAAAAGCACCGATGGCAAGGGGGCGATTTCTTCTTCGTGCCCCAGCCGCCGCACCGTGTCGAGCACCTGCTCTACCCCCAGGTCCATGCCGAGGTTAACAGTCGCTTGGTTCAGGGATTTGCTCAGGCCACGCAGCAGGCTGACTTGACCGTTGCTCTCGCCGTTGAAATTTTGCGGCTGCCAAAAACTGCCGTCGGGCTGTTCGATGGAAATGGGCTCATCGCGCAGCGGCGTGGCCAAGTGGTAGCTCTCGGGCTGCTCCAGCGCGGTCAGGTAGACGGCCGGTTTGATCAACGAGCCGATGTGCCGCCGCGCGTCCAGGGCGCGGTTAAAGCCGGCGTAGCGCGGCTCGCGCCCGCCGATCATCGCCAGCACTTCGCCGGTGTCCACCGAGGACACCACCGCCGCTGTCTCCAGCTCGTGCAGGCGCTCGCTGTCCATCGTTTGCTGGTTTTGGATGCGCGGGTAGGCCGTGGCGACGGCTGCCTCCAGCTGGCGCTGCACCAGCGGGTCAAAATTGGTGTGGATGGCCAGGCCGTTGCGCTGCAGGTCTTTGACTTCGTATTCGGCCTCCAGCTGACGGCGCACCAGATCCAAATAAGCCGGCTGTTGCCGCACCGCCCCGCCCTGCGCAAGGCCCAGCGGCTGCGCCATTGCCGCGGCGAGTTGTGCGTCACTCAACACCTCATGCTTGTGCATCAACTTCAATACGATGCTTCGGCGCCCTTTCGCGCGCTCGGGGTGCCGCAGGGGGTTGTAATAGCTGGGACCCTTGAGGATGCCTACCAGCAGCGCGTATTCGTGGGTGCGCAGTTCGCGCAGCGGGCGCGAGAAATAATACATGCTGGCCAACCCAAAGCCGTGCACGGCGCGGGAGCGATCCTGCGCAAAAAACACCTCGTTGATGTACGCGAGCAGTATCTCGTCTTTTCCATAGCGGTAGTCGAGCAGCAAAGCCATTTGCCACTCGATGAGCTTGCGTTTGATGGTGCGTTCTTGGGTTAAGAACAGGTTTTTCACCAGCTGTTGGGTCAACGTGCTGCCGCCCTGCGCGTAGCGGCCCTCGCGGATATTGACCCAAATCGCGCGCAAGATGCCGCGCGGGGAAATGCCGTGGTGATCGTAGAAACGCGGGTCCTCCACCGACAGCAGCGCCTGTTTCAGCCCCTCTGGCAGCTCGTGCTCGGTGACCAGCAAGCGGTCTTCGCTCTGCGCCGGTGAGATCCGCCCCACCAACACCGGCTCCAGCCGGGCAATCGCCACGTCGCTGCCGTCGGCATCGCGCATGTCCGTGATGGTATCGCCCTGCCAGCGCAGCGTGATGCGCGTGGTCGGCTCGCGCCCGTCGGGGAAGCGAAAACCGCGCGTGTGCACGGTGAAGCTGTCACCCAAAACATCGTAGTGACCCGGCCCAAAACGCTCGCTGCGGCGGTAACCCAACAGGCCGAGTTCGTAGAGCAGCTCATCCTGGCTCAGCTTCTGGCCCACGTAGAGCTCGAGCGGTCGGGCGTAGACGCGCGCGGCGATGGACCATTTTTGGCCTTCGAACACTTCCTGGATACGGGCGTCCATGCGCTGCACGGTGCGCCAGGCAAAAAAACCAGTGACCAGCATCGCCAACAGCAAGATCAACAGCACAACCCAGAGCCAAAAACGGCGGCGACGAAATCGCCCTCGCCAGCCGGTGGCCGCTACACGTGTGGGCTCAGGCTGATGTTTCGGTGTGGCTTGCTTGTTCATCTTGCAAAAAATTACCTTTGATTAAAGGGTGTTACAGTGCGTTGTCGATGAGTCGCGGGAGATTATACATGGCAACACTTGATCACTGGTTATCCGCCTACGCGGAGTCACACCAACACCCCACCAACAAAAAGCTGCACAACTACTGCGTACCGGCAATATTTTTTGTGCTGGTGGCGCTGCTGTGGAAAATCTCACCGCTGTTGTTCTTTGTGTGCGCCGCGGCGGCCACCTGGTTCTATTACCGCCTGTCGCCACAAATCGGCGTGGCGGGCGCCGCGGCCATATTGGCCTGTGCTCTGCTGCAAGCCGCACTGAACTTTGGCTTTGTCACACTCTGTGTGGTGTTTATCGCCGCGTGGGTAGGACAATTCTACGGCCACAAAGTTGAGGGCAAAAAGCCCAGTTTTTTTGATGATCTGAAGTTTTTGCTGATCGGGCCACTGTGGGTGGCCGAGCCCTGGCTGCGCAAGCGAGGTTTGATGGGCGGCTAGCCGAGAGGGGAAGCCGCCGGGCTCATGCAGCACGGGGGATCTCAGGGCTTGACCACACCGCTCGCCTGCAGATCGGCGTGGTAGGAGCTGCGCACCATCGGGCCACTGGCCACGTGGCTAAAGCCCATCTCATACCCGTCTTTAGCGAGTTGATCGAACTCTTCAGGGGTGACGTAGCGCGCGACCGCGATGTGGTCGCGGCTGGGCTGCAGGTATTGTCCCAGGGTGAGCATGTCGACGTTGTGCGCACGCAAATCACGCATGACTTCGCGCACTTCATCGAGCTCTTCGCCCAAGCCCAGCATGATGCCGGATTTGGTCGGCACGTCAGGGTGTTGTTTTTTGTGCTCTTCGAGCAGATCCAGCGACCAGTCGTAGCTGGAGCCTGGCCGCGCGGCGCGGTAGAGGCGCTGCACCGTCTCGATGTTGTGGTTGAACACATCGGGCGGGTTGTGGAACAGCGCCTCGAGCGCGCGCTCCATGCGGCCGCGAAAATCAGGCACCAGCACTTCGATTTTGGTGTCGCCGCAATGCTCGCGCACCGCCGCGATGCACTCGGCAAAATGCCCGGCCCCGCCGTCGCGCAAGTCATCTCTGTCTACCGAGGTGATCACCACGTAGCTCAGATCGAGCTTGGCGATGGCTTTGGCCAAGTTTTGTGGTTCGTCGGCGTCCAGTTTGTCTGGACGGCCGTGCGCCACGTCACAGAAAGCACAGCGGCGGGTGCAGATGCCGCCCATGATCATGAAAGTGGCCGTACCCGCGCCAAAACACTCGCCCAAATTGGGGCAGTTCGCCTCTTCACACACCGAGTGCAGGTCGAGCTCGCGCATCATGCGTTTGATCTCAGCCACTTTGGGGGAAGAATGCGCCTTGGCCCTGATCCAACTGGGTTTGCGCAACAGAGTCTCGCTGCGCTGAATCTTGATCGGGATACGGCTCAGCTTGTCAGCACCGCGCTGAAATTTCTCGGGGTCTTGGCGCGAGGGCGAAGTGTAATCAGTCATCTGTGTTCCCAGTGCCAGCTCACGGGTGGCATTTCAGTCGTTAGGCAGCGGCGGCAAGCCCTGCGTGATATCTAGCCCAGTATACTTCAAGTGGGCGGCCAGCTGGCTGACCAGACGTTGCCCCATCTCGTCGACATTGCCAGCAAGGCCAATCGCCGTGGTGCTGGTGACCGCCTGACCTGCGTACCCACAGGGGTTAATGCGCTGGTAGGGGGTCAGATCCAGGTCCACGTTCAGGGCCACGCCGTGGTAACAGCGACCCTTGCGCACCCGCAGACCAAGCGCTGCAATCTTCGCGCCCTGCACGTACACCCCCGGCGCGTGGGGGTCGGCGGCGGCCAGCACGTCATGTTCAGCCAGCAGAGAAATCACGGCAGATTCCAGTGCCGTCACCGCGGTGCGCACGCCCCAGCCGCTGCGCCGCAGGTCCGCCAACAGATAGAGCACCACCTGTCCCGGCCCGTGGTAAGTGATCTGCCCGCCGCGGTCGCTCTGCACCACGGGGATATCCCCTGCGTCCAGTACATGTTCAGCCTTGCCCGCCTGCCCTTGGGTGAACACCGGTTCGTGCTCCACCAGCCAGATTTCATCTTGGGTGCCCGCATCGCGACTGTCAGTGAATGCGCGCTGGGCCTCAAACACCGTGCTGTAGTCGAGCCGCCCGAGCTGCCGCAGCAGGTAGGTTTT
>JAWSVD010000267.1:0-4883 GCA_033852095.1 Granulosicoccaceae bacterium
TCGAAGACGTTTCCGGAGACCCACAGTTGGTTGTACCAATTGCCGCAGCCGTGATGAGGGTTGCTGCCAAGAGATGAAAAATTGGCGCGGACATAACCGGGGCTTTGCATGTTCCAATCAACAATGCGAGCGTTGGGGAAGTCGTTATCGGAGAAATTCAGTGTTATATCAAAAGGTGCTTGCAACGCCTCCAATCCCTTGCGCGAACCTAGCCCCATGACGCCCAGGCTTGCGCTAAATACAAATCCGTCTTCGCCTGCCGGGCCGCTCGCCGGCAGGTAGAGCCCTTGTCGATAGGCCTCTACTTTTAGATTCCAGCGCGGTTCGGCAACTACGGTCAACCGGGGCAGGCCGTGGAAGGTCTCAGTGCCGTAGTTTCCGCTGAGTAACAGGGGGTTGTTGTTTTCTTCTGATTGATCAGATGTGTAGCTGATGCTTGGCGCTGTCAATGTCGTTCCATTGGGGGTAACGCCGTTGAAACGCAGTTTGAAATCCAGGTTGTTGCCGTTAGTAGGGGAAGGCTGAGCGCAGAAGATTGCCTGCCCATCGGCTGATATCCCCGACAACCCTGCCGAGGGCGGGTCAGTGACAGGGTTTGGGCTGGCGTTGGTGCACGAGGTAGGCATATCGATCGCATCGAAATAACCCGCTGTGGTGATCTCCGCGCCCGTGTAGGTCGCTGGCAGCGTCAGTGACCCGGCTCGTAGAGTGATCAGTGCGTTGGAGTCAGAGCCGTTCACGGTGGTGTAGCCCACACGGTAGGTCACGGAATCGTGGGTGCGAACAAGGTTGTCCCCTGCAGAGGGGTCGAGGCTGTCATAAGGCGCGGTGCCAGAGTTCACCATGCCCGCCACCCAGCCGCCGGGGCTGGTGTTCAGCTCTGCCCACGCTATATGTGGCAGCATCGCCAGCGATAGCAATATGGGCAGCGATCTTAAAAAAACGGTTAAACGACGTAAAGCGAATTTCACAAGGCTTGTTCTTTTCATTATCTCAACGGCTTTGGCAGCTGTGTGGCCCAAAAGCTGGGCATTTTTTGATTTACAAAGGCTTGGCGCCTGTCAAAAAATCGACCCTCACAAAAAGTTGAGGGAGTTCATGGTGATGGGATAGCAAGGAGTGCTCCCCAGACGGGGATTGTTGCTCTTTGTTCACGTTTTGGTGGGGGAGGCGTGCAGCTCTTCGAAAGGGCAGAATTTGCGACTGGAGGGCTGCGCAATTGTGCGAGTGCATCCCCGCTGCGCGGATGTTGCTCAGGTGTGTCACCGATTTGGCGAGTTGTGCTCGTCTTAGCGGGGCTCCGGCCGGGATAAGGTCATGCTGTGAAGGCCCGGGTGTCGTTCCGCAACTGCTGGGTTACAGCGACTAGGCATCACTGGCTCCGCGATGTTAAGTCACTTGCAGCCTGCCTTAGAGCCGAAGGGTGTCACCGGCCCGAGCGTCGAGACAGAGCCCATGCACAACACCCTCAGCCGCGTTTTCCTCCGTGTGTACGGCGCAGGCCTGAGGTCATTTTGCTGCGCAAACTCGGATAGCGTTGCGCAACGATCGGGCTACAACGGCCCAAGCATTGCCGACTTGCAAGCGAGGGCAATACTGCGAAAGAGGGAGTGAAGTGAGGGGGAATGAGGGTATCCACCAAGGCAGCCGTTGTCAGGCCAAAACCTTGAACCGATCGGTTCAGGGTGGGAACAAGTGCGATCGCATCAGGCTTTCCGCCGTGGCGGACATGCACACCGCGACACGCAGCCGGCTCCCGGGGGGTCGAATTAAGGCTCAAGGGAATATCTGGCCAGACTGACCTGCCGCCCCAGTGGGATACCCGTGACCCTATTATAGCGGTCAAATCAGGTATCGACAGATTTTGCCTCAGATGAAGGCTCAGGGTCCGCCAAGGCACCACGAATTTTATCTTCCATGGCCTGCAGCTGCTCGCTGTAATCGGACATGGACGCAGAGCTGCTGCGCAGTTGCAGCAATTCACTGGTGATGTTCAAGGCCGCCACAACCGCCAGTTTCTCGCCGTTGCTGCTTTTGTTGCGCTTGCGCAGCTCACGCATTTGCGAATCCAGATAGGCGGCTGCGGTTTTGAGCTTCTCAACTTCTTCAGCAGGGCTCGCCAGCTGGTATTTTCTGTCCAGTACCGACACTTCGACGGCGATGTTTTTAGGGTCACTCACGTGTGGGACTCCAGGGCTTTGAGGCGGGAGATCATGGCGTCGACCCGCACCCGTGCCAATTCGTTCTTTTCGATCAATTTGGCGCGTTCTTCCACGAGGTTTTCCCGTTGTTGCAGCAGGGAGTAGTTTTCCACCCGTAGTTTTTGCATCGCCGCGACCAGCTCGTCAATGTGCAGGGACAGCCGCATGGTCCGCTGCAATAGCTGTACGTCTTCTTTCATGGCTCTTGTTCCGTCACGGGAAAGGGTGATGGCGTTGAGGTTTAGGCTGTCAACGCGTCCGTATGCGGCGATTCTACCGCACAGCCCGCTCGCGCACACGGAAGACCTAAAACCCCATTTGGCGCTACAATGACGCGCATGACTGAAATGAACTTTGAACACCTGCCGAACTACCACGACTTGGCCGCTGCGGCGGAAGAGCTCGGGGCAAATACATCGATCGCCGAGGCGCACGGCGTGCTCGTAGGCCTGGCCGGCGGAACGGCCGAGTTGCGCTTCAACCGCTGGTACGAAGAAGTCTTTGAGCCTCTAGAAGAAGATGATCACCTGGCGCGCCGTTACGCGGGCGAGATGGAAGCGCTGTTTGATACGAGCTTGGCGATGCTCGCTGATGAAGGTGTCTCGTTTACGCCCTTGTTGCCTGACACAGACTCGCAGCTGTCTGAGCGCGCCGATGCCCTGGGGCAGTGGTGCAGGGGTTTTGCCTACGCGGTGAGCTTGAGCGCTTTCGACCCAGCGCGCAATTTGAGCCAAGATTCTCAAGAGCTGTTGGGGGATTTCGCGGCTATCGCCCGCGCGGGCCATGAAGATGAAGAGGGTGACGAGGACGAGGCCGAGATGGCCTATGCGGAGCTTGAGGAATACGTGCGTGTTGGGGTGTTGCTGATCCGCGACGAGCTGCTGCCGATGGTTGCAGCTACCCAGCAGACTTTGCACTGAGGCTGTAGACAATGCCCACACAAACCCAGCTCAATGAGCGCGCCCGCCGCCGGCGCTTTTTACTCAAATCGGTGGGTATAGGTGGCATTGCCATCTTGCCCGCTGCGCCCGAACAACAGCGCAACCGCGACTCGCAATTCCCTTTCCGCCAAAACAGTGATTTCTACTACTTCACCGGTTTTTGTGAACCCGAGGCCGTGGCGGTGTTCATTCCCGGCCGTAAGCAGGGGGAGTACATCCTCTTCTGCCGTGATCGCGACCCGAAGCGCGAGCAGTGGGACGGGCGCCGGGTCGGGGTGATGCTGGCGCCGCAGGTGCTGGAGTGCGACGACGCTTTTCCCATCGATGACATCGACGAGATTTTGCCCGGTCTGCTCGAAGACCGCGCCACGGTGCACTACACCTTTGGTCAGCGCATAGATTTCGACAGCGAACTGATGAGCTGGGTCAATCAGGTACACGCCAAGACGCGCAACTGGCAGAGCACGCCTACGGAGTTCACGGCCCTGGAACCGCTGATCCACGAGATGCGCTTGATCAAATCTCGCAGCGAGATTGCGCAGATGCGCCGTGCCGGGCAATTATCCGCACAGGCTCATGTGCGCGCCATGCGCGCTTGCCAGCCCGGCATGATGGAGCACGCCCTGGAGGCGGAGCTGATCTACCACTACCGTAAGAACAACGCAGTGCACGCTTTCGAGCCGATCGTGGGCAGCGGTGAAAACGCCTGCATCTTGCATTACCTGGAAAACGAATCCGAGCTCAAAGACGGCGAGATGGTGCTGATTGACTCGGGCGCGGAGCTGGGGCTCTACGCCGGAGACATCAGCCGCAGCTTCCCGGTCAACGGCGTTTTCAGCCAGGCGCAAAAAGAAGTCTATGAAATTGTCCTGGCCGCCTACCACGCGGCCGTGGCGGCGGTGCAACCGGGCAATCAGTTCTGCGATCCACACGACGCGGCGGTGGACGTGTTGACCAAAGGCTTGGTGAAGCTGGGGCTGCTCAAGGGCCGGGTCAACAGCTTGATCCGGCAGGGCGAGCATCAGCGCTTCTATATGCACCGCACCAGCCACTGGCTGGGCTTGGACGTGCACGACGTCGGTGAATACAAAGACGACAAGCAGTGGCGCACGCTGGAGCCGGGCATGGTGCTGACCATCGAGCCTGGCTTGTACATACCTGCAGCGCCTGACGTGCCCGAGCCCTACCGCAACATCGGCGTCCGTATCGAGGATGACGTCGCCGTGACAAAGGACGGCCACGATGTGATCTCCGCCGGTGCGCCGCTGAGCGTCGCCGATATCGAGGCGACCATGGCCATGGGCCCGCTGTAGTGAAGGCGGTCTCAAACACTGACACCGCAGGCTGGGCTCCGCCCAGGGCCGCCGGGGCGGCACCTAAGCCTAAAGGCTCACCCACTTTCCCTGTCCTTGTGGGTAAGGCTTCAGCCTTACAGCAGAGCCGGGCTCTGCCCGGCGCCGCCCGTGCGGCACATAAGCCTGAAGGCTCACCCACTTTCCCCGTGCTTGTGGGTAAGGCTTCAGCCTTACAACAGAGCCGGACTCTGCCCAGGGCCGCCGGGGCGGCACGTAAGCCTGAAGGCTCACCCACTTTCCCCGTGCTTGTGGGTAAGGCTTCAGCCTTACAACAGAGCCGGGCTCTGCCCGGCGCCGCCCGGGCGGCACCTAAGCCTGAAGGCTCACCCACTTTCCCCGTGCTTGTGGGTAAGGCTTCAGCCTTACAACAGAGCCGGACTCTGCCC
>JAWSVD010000268.1:0-10286 GCA_033852095.1 Granulosicoccaceae bacterium
AGTGCACACCGCCGCGCAAATCCAGCCCCAGATACAGGGGCTGGGCGATGCCGCGCAGCCATTCCGGGGCGGCGGATATCAAATTGAGCGCGGTGATGTAGTCGCGCCCCAGCGCGTCATCGATCGCATCCCGTGCCACCGTTTGATCGCCGACACTGGCGAAACGCAGCTCAATGCGCTCTTCCAACAACTCAGCGCTCACCTCGCCCTGGACAACAGCCCTGGCCGTTGCCAATGCCTTGTCGACCAGTGCCTGGTCGGGCTCACCTTGGCGGGGGGAGATTAAAACGGCGGGGTCGTTGCCGTAGAGATTGGGCAGCGCAAAGAGGGAGCCTACTGTCAGCACGGCGGCCAACAACAGGTACTTCCACAAGGGGTATCGATTCATGGGGATGATCTGCTGGGTTGCTCGGCCCGGCGCCTGGGCACCGGCCGATGTGGGACGATCAGGCGTCTTTCAAAGTGCCCTTGGGCAACAGACTGGCGACCGACTGCTTCTGCACGCGGACTTCCACGTTGTTGGCCACTTTAACGGTGACGAATACATCGCCCACAGCCGTGACAGTGCCACCGAGGCCGCCGCCACTGATGATCTCGTCGCCTTTCTTCAGGTCCGAAACCATGCCCTGATGCTCTTTGGCACGCTTTTGCTGCGGACGAATCATCAGAAAATAGAACACACCCAGCAGGATCAACGGCAGGGCCAAACCAAAAATATCACCGCCAGCACCCGCGCCAGCACCCTCCGCATACGCTGATGAAATAAAGAAATCCATGCTTCGCTCCACAAAATTAGCAATTGAAAAAGTAATCGGACATTATCGCACAGCCTTGACGGCCGTGCAGGCCCGAGATAACAACTTAAGTCCTTGATGGGGATGCGCAGCGCGGATTCAAGGGGCGGCCTGCGCCGAAAGCCCCAGGGCGGCAGAAACTCGGCCTCTCTTCGCGTGGTATGAGGGCTATGCCGCCAATCTGCCTGGGCCCAATCTGCACGACGGAATGGCCTAAGATTGGACCTGTGTGGCAGGGTTCGATGGGTTCGATGGGTTCGGTGTGCGATTGCAGGGCATGCCGCCGAGGCGCCTGCAGCTTTTTGGCCCTACGGGGATCGGTGCTGGCTGGGCATGATGCGAATTTTGTAGCGCGGCATTAGTGAAGTGCATCTGCGGGGAGTGGCGTACAGGTGCGAGCGCGTGACGCTACGCCGCTTGGCCGCGGTGGCGGTGGTAGGCCTGCGCGAGGGCGCCGACCAGTTGCTGCGGCGCCACTTCCACCACGTCGGTGCCCTGCCCGCGCAGCTGTTGCTGTGCCCGCTGGCGCTTGTGTTGGTAGTCGAGCGCACCGCAGTAGCTGAGCGCACCGTCAAAATTCACTGGCTCAGTGGCAAGCACATCCTGCAGCGCTTTGTCGGCGATGTCTGCCACCACCAGTCGGTGCCGGTCACCCAACAGACGCGCCGCGGTGTTCAGCTCGCGCAGCGATTCGTTGCGGCTGTGCGTCACCAGCAGCACAGTGCTCGGGCGCTTAATTAAAGAGCGCGCTGTGCGGGCTGCCGCGACGTAGTCACTGGCTTCCAGTCGCGGGTGGAAGTCGTGCAGCTGAGCCAGCATGTGACTGACCGCGCCGGGTGTTTTGTTTTCACCGCTCCAGTAAAAAGGCGTGCCGGCGAAACATTGCAAAGTGACTTTGTCACCTTGCCGCAAGGCGACTTCGGCTACCATCAGCGCTGCGTCCAAGGCTTCGTCCAGTAAGGATCGCTCGCCGTGTTTGAGCGCCATGCGGCGGCCACAATCCAACATCAACACTAAAGATTGGTTGCTCTCTTCCGCGTATTGCCGCGTCACCAATTGCCCCTTGCGGGAGGTGGCCTTCCAGTCGATTTGGCGCAGGCTATCGCCCGGCTGATAAGCGCGTAGTTGATGGAACTCCTGGCTGTCACCACTGCGGCGGCGCTGCACCACGCCCAACTCGCGCAGACTGCGCGAGAGAGATATGTCGAGCTGACGACGCGAGCTGGCGTAATCCGGATAGACCGCCAGCTGCGATTCACAGGGCAGCAAGGAGCGGCGGCACCACAGTCCCAGCGGTGACATTGCCGTCCACTGAACCTGCTTCCACTCGCTGGCACCGCGCTGCCTTGGCAAACAGCTAAAGCGCAGGACTTGCGCGCTGGCGCCAATGCTCACTTGTAGCGGCTCATGGCAGGGCTCTATGTTTGCTGGGCACAGCTCCATCAGCTCCCCCTGCAACCCTGATTTGGCACCGGGCTTGGTTGCGGGCTCGATGTGCAGCACGGAGTCGAAGCGGTGATTGACCGGCACCATCGGTGGCAGGGCGCGCCGAACCGTGGGCAGCGCAGGGCGCCACAGCCGCAGCCCGTCAAGCGCGACAGCGAACAACACAAGTCCCATCAACACCGTGAGCGCAACAGCTGCGCCTGGCCAGAACAAGCCCAGGGCGACGCAGAGCCACAGCGCCGACAGCGAGTAGATACAGCGCGGCGTAGGCCTCACTGGCGCGGCGCCTCCACGGACTCGATCAACTGCGACAACAACCGGTCGACGTGGGCTCCCTGTATCTCCTGCTCTGCCGACAGCGCGACACGGTGTCGCAACACTGGCACTGCGACGGATTTGATATCTTCAGGCAGCAGATGATCACGCCCATGCAACACGGCCTTGGCACGGCCAGCCGCCACTAAGGCCATGCTGGCACGCGGACCAGCGCCGTAATCCAGGCCGTCGTATTGTCGTGTCGCCGCCACCAATCGCACCGCGTAGGCGGCCAGCTCTTGATCGACGTGCACCGCAATGACCTGATCCTGCAACGCCTGGATCTCCCCCAAATGCATGATTTTTTGCTTGGAGAGGCTGTCGTGCTGCTTTGGTTTGGCTGCCGCCTGCACAATCGCGACTTCGTCTTCCAGCGCGGGGTATTCGATCACCAGCTTCATCAAAAAACGGTCAAACTGCGCCTGTGGCAAGGGGTAAGTGCCGTCGTGGTCCACGGGGTTCTGCGTTGCCAACACCATGAATGGTGCGGGTAATGCCAGCGTCTCCCCTTCCAATGACACCTGCCCTTCTTCCATGGCTTCTAGCATGGCGGACTGTGTTTTGGCCGGTGCGCGGTTGATTTCATCGGCGACGATGAAATTGGCAAAGATAGGGCCTTTGCGCAGAGTAAATGTACTGTCAGATGCTTGGAACATGGCGTGCCCGACGATATCGCTGGGCATCAAATCTGGGGTGAACTGCAGGCGATTAAAACTGCCACCACAGGCCGCGGCCAGCGCCTTCACCAAGCGGGTTTTACCCAGCCCTGGCACGCCTTCCACCAGCGCGTGCCCACCCGCCAAGAGGCAGATCAAGCTCTGCTCTACCACCGCGTTTTGGCCGATCAAGACCTGCTGCAAGTGCTGGCGCAATTTGTCCAATGGCGAGGGCGTAGTGAAAGGCTGTTGCTGGGCGTCAGTCATGTTGATTTCTCCGCTTTGTTTTTGTGAAGCTGCCGCCAATGCGCGCGGCTCAGGGCGATCAGGCCGGTTTTAGTCCGGGGCTTCGAATGGTTGTTTTCAGCTACGCTGCCCGCCGGGCCGTCGGGCGTAAAAATTGTGTCGTGCAAATGCCGAGTCAAACGCTGTGTGTCAGACACCCGCCACTGATAGAAAGCAAAGGCATGAAACTGCTGCCGCAGTTGCGAGACGGGTTGCACTCTGTGCTCGCGGGGCTCGCTGCGGCGGGCGAACAGCGCCCAACCCAGCGCGGCAAACAGCAGCAAACTAAGCGCAAACAGCTGCGGTGCACGGTGCCAAAACACGCAGATCAAGCTGGGGTAGTCCAGCGAGCGCTCTTGAAACCAGATTTCAGCGTCTCGACGCCCACCCGATGCAACCACTGCCTGCAGCGCATAAGCGTTATCGTGCTGCTCGATATGGGCATTAAAAAAGGGTTGAAAGCCTGCCAGGACCGTGAGCCGCCCGTCGCCGTAGGGCTGACTGATGAGCTGCGTGCCCTTGTTGCTGGGCCAATGCATATCCGCGCTACCCTTGTCGTCCTGCAGCAGCCAGTTGGCGCCACTGAACGCTACGGTGGTGTCACGGCCCGCCCCCGACAGGGACTCACTGAGATAGGCCGGCAAATAGTGCTCACCCTCATCAGCAAAATAATCAGAGAGCTTAATGGCGGCTTCGGCGCTGTTACCTTCGGGCTCGAGGCTGTAATCCTGCTGCCAGCAGTTTTCGCTGACCGCCTCGTTAGCGGCACTGATGCCCCGCTCCAAGTGCAGCTTGGCGACAGCGACCTGGCTCTGATCAGCTGAGGCCTGTTGCTCTGTGTCATCACTCATCAGTCCGCCTGTACCAGCGGAGTTGATCACCAAATGCCCACCGCGCAAGACCCACGCCTGCAACTCATTGAGCTGCGACTCGCCCATTTCCCCTCGCCCCTCACAGACAAACAAGGTACCCACCGTGTCGGGCAGCTCGTCGTAGCGCTTCCGATCGACTATGCGCGAGACCTCAAAACCCTGTTGCTGCAGAAACAAACCGGCCACCAGCAGGGGCCGACTGCGAACTTCGGGCTGGGCGGGGACCCATCTTTTGCTCTCATCCCATTCGAAGGCGTTAAAGGCGGCGTACAACAGCCCGCTGAAGGCCAATGCGAGGACCAACACTTTCATTTTATTGGGGCTCATGGCTGCGACACCGCAAATTCACGCTCGCACAGCGCCAACACCTGTTCAGCGTAGATGAGCGGCACGTCATTGGCTGCGTAGGCAATATCCCGCCAGAGCTGCAATAAGCCTTTGAAGGCCGTTCGCTGGGGCTGCGCCAGTGCCGCGGAAATTTTCTCCAGACATTCGGACTCGGTGTCAGAAGCAAGGATGCCGACGCGGCCCTGCTGCTCCGCTGCAAGCAAAACTGCCCGCAGACAACAGGCAATAGCGCCGCGCAGCTCACCCGACAACATCGCCCGCCGAGCATCGACAAAACTGCTTGGAGGCAATGCGAGCACAACGGGGTCCAGCGACTGCTCTGGGGAAAAACGCGGTGCGGTCAACAGCCCCCACCAGGACTGCAATCGCCCGCGCTGTTGATACAACAACGCCAACAGTAACGCGCCGAACAAGAGCACAACGACAACATTGAGCCACGAGGACTGCAGTGCTTTTTTTAACAACTCGAAAGGGACCTTCAACCACGACCAATCAAAGATCGACTTCTCTTCCTCGTCATCTGCTTCTTTAAATTTCAGGCGACCCCAGTCCGAGTAGTAGCCGAAGCGCTCTTGCTGGAAAAGCTCTGCGATAGACTGCTGCGTCATATCGGCTGCGGCTATGTCTTCTGTGACAGCGCCTGCTTGCACTGACTGCGCAACGGCCGTATCCGCATCAGCGGGCAGCGGTTGCAGCGTTAGCATGCCGAGCAGTACCAGCAGGGATGACAAGGAGGTGCCCGTGCCACGCTTTGATTTGTGCATAGCTTGCACACTTTCGTCGCCAATCTGGCGCTGATGCAAACGGTTAAAGGCATGCTGGATATCCCAGGCCTCCAGACGGCTGCGGCGATTGATGTAGTGCACAAAGCTGGCGCAGACAAAAAATGGCGCGAAGGCAGCGGTGGCACACAAATAGGCGAAGCTGTAGAGCCCGCCTTCAAAGTAGCTTTGCAAACTCTGCTGCCAATCCTGATCAAAGCTCTCGGTCAGCGGCAGCTGAAAGGGCCAAAAATAATAGAGCAGCAAGGAGCCGCCAATGGTGAGGATAAACTCGATGTGTGCCCCCACCACCAACAACCACGACAGGGCCGAACCAGAGCCCTTCAGCACCTCCAGGCGCTTGCGCGCGCCGCCCACGCGGGATTGCTCCAGAAAAACAACGCACAGGCCCATGCCCCGCACCGGCGACAGACGAAAGGCCCCAAGGTAGTTGAGCAACAAGCGAGGAAAGGCGCGCCAGGCGGTGAGCGACACACTGAGTGCTGTTTGTTGCTCGCCAAACAGCGCCTTGGAGCACCAGAACAGCAAAGCCAGCTCCGCGAGTGGTTTAAACCACCACAACACGGCCGCGATCCAGCCACTCGCCCCCGGAAAATACACACTTGCGGCTATGCCGAAGCACAATGCCGGTGATGCCACGAGCAGGTAGATCCGCAGCAAGTGCCAATACCATTGCCGGGCCAGAGCAAAACCCAGATCCGTGCAGCGGTATGGCGACAGCGGCCGGAGATCTATCTCAGGGTTTTGAATGTTCATGCGCCGGGCCCACGCGATTTACCCAGCAATAACAGGTAGCCAAGGGTCAGCGCCCACACTGCACAGGCAACCGTGTATTTCAGTGCCATGGGCACATTCAGTGGCGACCAAAAGCCCTCGACGATGGCGGCAAAAAAGGTCATCAACGCCGCACCACCCACCAGGCCCAGGGCATCGGGCGCAACCTCTGCCAAAGCATCCCAGCGCTGGCGATCCCCTGGCATCAGCAGCGCCTTGGCCATGACAAAACCGCCCGCGCCCGACACCGCCGCCCCCAATAGCTCAGGTGCGCTGTGCCCCGCCACAAACCCCCAGAAGGCATGCGCGGCCCCGGCCTCCGTGAGGTAGCCCGCCACCGCCCCGATGTGCAGACCGTTGAAGACCAGAAAAAACACCGAGCCCAGGCCAAAAAAGATACCGCCGGCGAAGCAGCGGAAATCAATGGAGATGTTGTTCTGTATGTAAAAGGCGAACATGCGGAAGTTATCCGCTTCGTCTCTGCCCGCGCCAAAAACCCCAGCCTCGCCCTGCAAATACATCTGTTCCATCTGCGCGACCTGATCTTGCGTCATGATGTAGAAGATCCACTCAGGTTTAAAAAAATACAAGCCTACTGAGGCAAAAAATGGCAGAAACAACAACAGGCAAGAAAGCGAAAAAGCACCGCTGTGTTTGCGTAACAGCTGTGGAAAACCACCGCAGATAAAACGCAAGAGTGGCCGCAGGAAGTTGCTGCGGCGGCGGTATATCTGGCGGTAGGCACGGCGACTCAGCCCCTCCAGGCGTGCGATCAGCTGCAGGCTGTACTGCCGACTCTCGCTCAGTGCAAGGTGCTCGCAGACCAGCGTGTATAAGGTAGGTAGGCGCCCACGATCCACCACTGATCGCCGCCAAAAGCGCGCGGACTCAAGCGCCGACAGCAGCTGTTCGAGTTCAAGCCACTGCGCACCAAAACTTTGCTCAAGCTGCGTCTGTGTTAGCACCGGCGCCCTCCACTTTCCCGCTGCGAATCCAGCGCGCCCAGGCGCGGATATCGGCGACTCCTTGTGCTGCAGGCGCTCGCTGCAAGTCCGGCAGCAGGGCCACTAATTCGAGCTGACGCTCGTTGCTCAATCCGTCACACCGTTCGTCGAATTCCAAAATGGCTGCTCGCTCCTCTGCTCGCAGCGCTCGTGGCGGCTCAATGCCCGCTTGCTGCCCGCGCTCCAACTGCGCTGTATTTTCGGCGCTGTACACCACCATCGTCGACGCGGCCAAATCACCGAGGCGGCGGGATTGCTTGTGCATCAGCATACAAACCACGGCGGAGAAATAGAAAAAAGGCAGGAAATCAGCAAACCGTAAAAAATTGCGCAACAACGCACTTTGCCAGCCAATGGGTGTACCGTCGATGTGGACCACGTAAAGGCCCATGATTTTTTTGCCTGGCGTGGTGCCGAACAGCGCCTCGGGCACCGCAGTAAAAAACCATTCGATCAGGAAATACAGCAAGAAGCCGAGCCCCGCCATATAGGCAGCCCCTTGCTCGGCGGCTGATACTTTGTCAAACAGCAGCTGTATTAACAGCGCCCCACCCAACCACGCAAATATGGCGTATAGGAACAGGCGAAGAGCAAAGTCGATTGACCAGGCGAGGCTGCGAGCAACCAGCCCGGCGACAGGCAAGGAGAGCTCAATGCCTTCAGGTGTTTGTACTTTGACGGTGGAATGCAGCACGCCGGTTTATCATCCAGAGCTGAGGCCCGCCGCCCGAGTGGCGGCAGGCTGAAGTAACAGAAAGTTACAGTCAGAAAGAAGCACTGACGACGGCGAATATACCAGCCGCGACACCAACGACCATCAGCGCGATGTAAAGACCACCGACGACTTTTTCCCAGGTCTTGGTCTCTGCAGCCGCACCAAAACGATTTGCATCCGCTTTACCTGGCCAGAACATCGCGTAGAGGCCAAAAAAAGAGCCGACAACGGGAATGATCATCACCAAGGCGAACCAAGCGCTCATGTTCAGATCGTGCAGGCGTTTTGACAACAGGCACAACATCAAGAAGATGCCGGGAAGCGCTATCAAACCGATCATGCCAAAGAGAATTGGCGAAGGCCCCTCACCTGTCATACTGCTCATGCCGCCTGTCACAGCGAAAGCGGCAACGGTCAACAGACCGAACACCACCATCCACAGCAGCGACTGCGCAGCGTATTTAAGGACGCCCATTCGCCCTTGCAAAGTGAACAGTTTAGCGGTCTGCGCATCACTTTCAAATTCAAGCTCGGCACTCGGTGCAGCGTAGGTATTGTTTGTCGCGGTTGCTTCCATGGTTTTAAATTCCTTCTTGGCGTTTATCAAGGGCGCTGCGTTAAACCGCAGCCATGTATTACTACAACTGAAATTGTTAGCGTCACGCCGTTAAAAACATGAAGCCAAAGGCCTCTACCACCTCAGCCAAGTGCCACCAAAACATAATTTAAGCAGCCCTATCAATAAGATAAAGCTCTTTAGATATCAGTTACGCAATGGCAATTCATGGCCAACACACAGCCTATGAGCCGTATTTACAAGCTGGCCAACGCTTGGCTTAGATCGGCTTTGAGATCATCGACTGATTCGATGCCGATGGAGAGGCGCAGCAGGTCCTCCGGCACGGGGCTGTCGTCTCCCTCTATGCTGTGTCGGTGCTCAACCAGGCTCTCGACCCCGCCTAGGGAAGTGGCGCGCAGAAACACCTGGCAGGCGCCCGCCACTTGCAAGGCCGCACGCGCCCCGCCGTTTAAACGCAGCGACAACATGCCGCTGAAGCCGTTATTCATCTGCAGCTTGGCGAGTTGGTGGCCGGGGTGACTGGGCAAGCCCGGGTAGAGCACCTCGGAGACCTGATCTTGCTGCTCCAGAAACTGGGCAATTTCGAGCGCGCTTTGGCAGGCCAGGCGGACCCGCGGGAAGAGCGTGCGCATGCCGCGCAGTAACAGCCAAGATTCGAAGGAGCCCAACACTGCACCCACTTGCTTGCGGTTTTGCACCACCGCCTGCCAGAGTTCGTGATCAGCAGCGGTGACCACAGCGCCCGCGATCACGTCACTGTGGCCGTTGAGGTATTTGGTGGCGCTGTGAAAGACAATGTCGGCCCCGAGCGTCAACGGCTGGGTCAGCACCGGAGTCGCCACAGTGGAATCCACCACTACCCACGCACCGGCGTCTTTGCCAATTTTTGCGGCGGCGCTGATATCGGTCACGTCCCACAGAGGGTTACTGGGTGTTTCCAGCCACAGCATTTGGGTCGAGGCTTGTGCCACGGTATCGGCCAAGCTGTCGATACTGGCACCGTCGTAAAAGGCCAGAGCCAGGCCCCAGCGCTCGCAGAATGTGATGAGCCAATCGCGCAGACCGCAGTACATAACGTGCGGCGCGACGATGCGATCGCCAGGTTTGAGGGCGAGCACGATGGCCGAGGCAGCAGCTGTTCCGGAGGCGAACAGCGCGGCGGCCGTGCCTTGCTCGAGCTTGGCCAGCAATTGCTCTGCTGGCTGCTGCCCGGGTGTGTTGAGACGCACATAGGGGGTCTGCTCGGCGGGCAGCTGATAATTCTGATCGCGTAGATACGTGGTGCCGGCTAACAATGGCGGCACAACAGGGTGCACGCCGCCATCGGCCTCTAGCGACCCGCGTGCGGCATATGTCTCTGGCGATAATTCGGTCATGAGGACTTCCAAATAGCGCCAATGCTAGAGGGTTTTAGTGCGGCTGCCAATGACTGATCGCAGCTTCTATGACGCGAACCATGCAGCGAGCGCAGCGCTCGGTCTCGACCATCTGCCGCCCTGCACGATACCGGCTCGTCGCTGTTCGTTAAAGCCCTCTCTCTAGTCATCACGCGCATGAGAGGGCATTTATTTTCGGCAAATTGTTAATTATGAACCCACACTCTGATGCAGTCGACTGCTGACTTCACTGCAAGTGATCAAACCCTTCATATACGGAATATTTGACTAGCAACTCATTTCAAATGTTTTTCGTGCCGCGAGTGTTTGCACATCGCC
>JAWSVD010000023.1:0-2635 GCA_033852095.1 Granulosicoccaceae bacterium
ATTCGGCATTTCAAAGCTGCCGCCACGCCAGAGGCTCAATATCAACACAGCATCTTCGCCAGCGGTGATGGCG
This sequence comes from Granulosicoccaceae bacterium, assembly GCA_033852095.1. Classification (GTDB taxonomy): domain Bacteria; phylum Pseudomonadota; class Gammaproteobacteria; order CALCKW01; family CALCKW01; genus CALCKW01. The sequence continues at coordinate 74 of JAWSVD010000023.1, forward strand.
TGTGCCTGATGTGGCACATGGTGGATGACATCTCCCGCTTTTTTCCAGCGCGGGCTGTCGACAGCATCGTCCGCTACCCACCAGACCTCGCCCGCCAAGACGATATACAGCTCTTCGGGGCCATGGCTGTGCTTTGGATACCGTACACCGCCCCTCAGCAACATGAACTCGACCAAACCTTCGCTGAAAATCATTGGCCCATCGACGTCGGCAATCGGAAACCAGGCAGAGCCCTGGACAAAAGCAGCATCTAGATCATTTTCTGGATTAGGTTGACGCCAGGCTTGCTTTTCAGCGCTGTCTTTTATCGCGGCCACCAGTTCAGCGGTGCTCTCGGCAACAGCACCCACAGATTCAATGGCGCTCACCACCGGCAAGTAAGCCGATTCCAGTTCACGCAATACAAGCCTGTCTGAAGACGGTAAATCGGCTGCAAATGAATTAGCGTTGTGATCCAGCAAATTGGACACAAGGCCACAGGACAATTCAAATAGGTCTTGGGGTGAATACTGCAAACTTATGCCTCTGATCAATGTGCGCGCTGAGAACAGCCCCTTCTAAAATCCAGACCCCAGTACAAGGGTGATTTCCAGAGGAAGATCAATTAAGTATAGGCAGGAACCACAAGGGGCGGTCACTCTGCACGCCAGCCATTACCCAGGAACGGAGAAGACAAGAGCACCTGCTCAACGACGGAAATCCAGTGGCTGCAGTATGAAATGCAGCCCAGCGCCGCTGCTTTTATAGACCTGCGCGAATAAAGGCAGTGATCCAGCGCGCCACTTGGGCGCTGTCGATGGATTGATTGACCACCTGCTCACCAGCGTCCGCCACTGCATCACCTAACAGATCACGGCGCACCGTCAACAAGCCCTGGCCGTAAGCTGCGTCAAACTCCGGATGACCTTGAAACGTCAGCGCCTGAGTACCGTATTGCAGCATGCCGTAGGGGCAGAAATCATTGCCGGCCAACACATCGGCGGTTGCTGGCAATTGCACGACTTGATCTTGGTGAAAACACTGGATGGCAAAGCTCGCCGCGTCTTGCGCCATCCAGTCAGGCATCTGCACGCCGTCCAGCAGCGCGTAGTCCTGCACGCTGACGCCCCAGCCCTTGGCGGATTTTTCCACCTTACCGCCCAGTGCTTGGGCGATGAGTTGGTGCCCAAAACAGATACCGACCAGCGGCACTTCCGCCGCGTGCACGTTGCGCACAAAGGCCATCAGCGGTGCAATCCAAGGGTGATCCTCGTAGACACCGAAACGGCTGCCGGTGATCAACCAAGCATCACAGCTGCTGATGTCGCTCGGGATCTCACCGTCCAGCACCGCCCAGTGCTGATAGCTCAACTGCTCGTCGCTGCTGTTCAGCAGGCGCTCAAACATCCGGGGGTAATCACCGTGCTCGACCAGCTCTTGCGGCGGCCGGCCCGTCTCCAGTATGCCTACGGTCAAGCGCTTGTTTTGCTTCATAACTATTCTTCAGTCACGCACAGCGATCAGGGCATCAGCGAAAGGCTCGATGATGGATTCACGCAGACCCGCGACGTTAAAGCGGCCATCGCCGACCATGTAGATGCCAAATTCTGTTTGCAAGCGCTCCACCTGCTCGGCCGTGACAGGCATGCGCGAGAACATGCCGCGGTGCTGCGCGACGAAATCGAAGGTGTCAGTGCCGCTCTTCGCACGCAGTGTATCGGCCAAAGTCGTTCGCAGACCAAGCATTCTGTTGCGCACGGCATCGAGTTCGCTCTCCCAACTCTGACGCAGCGTGGGGTCGTTGAGGATGATGCGCACAACAGCGGCACCATGGTCGGGCGGCATGGAGTAGTTGCCACGGGCCACATTGCCCAGCTGGCTCAACACCACGTTGGCGCGCTCGGCGTTCTCACCGACCACAATAGCCGCCCCTGTGCGCTCGCGGTAGATACCGAAGTTCTTGGAGCAGCTCGAGGCCACCATCATTTCCGGTACTTGTTTGAGCAGCAAACGCACCGGCGCGGCGTCTTCTTCAAGCCCGTCACCGAAGCCGTGGTAAGCAAAATCCACGAAAGGGAAGAAACCCGTTTTGTTCGCCAGCTCGGCAATCGCCTGCCACTGAGCAAACGTGGGGTTGGCCCCTGTGGGGTTATGGCAGCAGCCGTGCAAGACCACGATGTCGTTGGGCCCACACTGCTTCAGGGCCTCCATCATCGCGTCAAAGCTCAGCTCACCCGTCTGCGCATCAAAATAGGGGTAGCTGGCTATCTCCAGGCCGGCGGCCTTGGCGATGGGCAGGTGGTTGGGCCAGGTCGGGTCACTGAACCAGATTTTTGCCTTGGGGTTGCTGCGTTTGAGCGTGTCGCAGAGCACACGCAGTGCGCCAGTGCCACCAGGGGTTTGCAGCGCCCTTACACGCGAGGTGTCCAGATCGGCGCCAAACACCAGCTCACTGATGGCGGCGTTGAATCCCGGATCCCCCAGCCCGCCCAAGTAGGCTTTACTGGTCTGGCTTTGAAACAGGCGCTGCTCGGCATCGCGCACGGCGGCCATCACGGGCGTCTCGCCCTTCTCATCTTTATA
>JAWSVD010000269.1:0-243 GCA_033852095.1 Granulosicoccaceae bacterium
GTGGAATTCGAATTCGACGGGGGCGAAGCCATTATGCGCAAAGAGGGCGACCGTTTAGTGATAGAGCCTTTGCGCAAAAGTAAGCTGCTGTTCACACTGCATTCGCTCGGCCCTTTAGAAGAACCTTTCCCTGATATCGACGACAACCTTGTCCCGCTCGATGAACCGAGTGTTGGCGAATGAGCACTCGGTTTATGCTGGACACGAATGTCATCTCCGAATTGATCAAAGACCCGCATGGGT
>JAWSVD010000269.1:341-12743 GCA_033852095.1 Granulosicoccaceae bacterium
CCGACGTTGAATACGGGAAATTTCGGGCTGAGCTTGCAAAGTCAGGAACACCCATCGGAGCAAATGACTTACTGATTGCCGCTCACGCTCTATCAGAAGGGCTGACTTTGGTTAGCGACAATATCAAAGAGTTTAGTCGTGTCCCGTCTCTAATTGTTGTCAATTGGCGCTCTCGATAATAATTTTTTGACACGTCGAGGAGTTTGGATTGTGAGCTTTTGCTACCACACAAGCTTCAGCTCACCGGCGGCGAAGACTTTAAAATCAACCGCACCAATTCACTCCGGTTTCTCACTCCAGCTTTCGAGAACACACTCGCAATCTGCGACTTAATCGTCTCGGGCGTCACGTTGCGATCATCCGCAATGTGGTTGTTGGTCCAGCCTTTTGCCATGTGCTCGCAAACAATCGACTCCGCCTCACTCAGGCCACACTGGGTGGCGAGGCGCTCTATCTTCAGCGGGGCCGGGTTCTCTGGGTCAATCAGGTAAATCAACGCACCTTCAAAGTTTGAATGCAACTCACCCAGGCTGTCGGTGATAGGCGTGATCTCTACCAGAATAGGGCGCAAGCCACTGGAGCGCTCAATGCTGAGCAATGTCTCCGTACTTGTCGATTGGCCGATAGTCGTATCCACTGCAGCACTGACGGCCGCCTTTATCTCCAGGGCGGTTTGGTGTTGATGCGAGCTCAGTGTTTTTTCAGGCGATAACCACACCGCGTCATGTGCATCGAATATGTGCCGCGCCTCTTGATTCGCGAGGATGATCTCGCCATTGGGCAGCGCAATACAAACTCCCACCAACACATGGTCCAGTGCCGAGAGCGCGGCTTGGTAACGATCCTCCAAAAATGCAAAAGAGCGACTCAGCTCAGCGGCCTTTGCAATGTGATGAACAATCCCTGCCAGTGCATCTCTGGATGATTGGGGGACGGATCTGTGTTTTTGGTCAAACTGCAGTGTCAGCAGCTCAGTCCACCCTGGGTGGTCGCTGAGCTTGGTGGCGAGCCTCCGTGCAACGCCGAAGTTTTCACGAAAGTAAACCAAGTCAGGGCGATGGTTGAGTTGACCAATTTCTTCGTGATCGCCGTCGTGGTGAATGATGTGCTTTTGGCCCGCAAGAATCTGATCGCGCGCGTATGCATCATATTCACCAAACTCGGAGCCTATATAGGTACGTTGAGACTTTGAGGTGGAGCGCCACAAGGCACTTGGCTTGTGCCGTTGCCACTCGTTGGTGATATTAAAACCGTGCGAGAAAAATACTCCGCCTTTTGCGCCAGTGAATTCGGCAACAGCATCCATGGTTTCGTCCCACTGGGACTCCGATGTCGCCGCGTCGTATATCTTTGAGATGCACAGTCCACGATCCATGAGGTCATCGTCCGATGATGTTTACGATCCGTTGTGGTCAATGTAGCAGGGGTTTGTGTCTTTTCATACTTTTGGGGGATGTGGGGTGGCGGGGTGGTTGGGTAGGGTTGAGCTGTGGCTTATGTGGGATGGGCGAGTCGGTTTGAGCGAAGGTTTGAAATAGTTGGTTTGATAGAGCAGCGCTGAGGTCGTTGGTTTGCGCAGTTTCTCCGTTTTTTTTCACGCTTTTTTCACGGTAGCTCGCTCTGTCTCTTTGTCCAAAGTAAAAGTGACGGCATCGTCAAAATCTGCCGTGTCAACTCAATTTTGATATCAATACCTGATGTCGTCTCGCATCCGCAAATGTTATCGGCTCCCAAAAACTAACGTCGTACTAACGCGCATATCAGAAGCTCTTGGCTAGAACGCTGAGAGGACGGTATGTCATTCACCGTAGCAATGAAGGTAAATATGGTTTTTCAAAAACTTAATAATCCTTCACGTGCCCGTATTGTTAGAGAGCGATTAGTTGTGGTCACGAGAATAAGTGCATTCGATGAAAGAATACTAATATCCGACGCTGGAACGTGGGTTAACCAATCGAATCTAGCATTATCACTAAAAACGAAACGCCAAATTGTTGGGGTGTTGGAAAGAGCAGGTCAAGAAGGTTTAGAGGTTTTTCGCCTTCAGTCGGTACGGCCGCGCCAAATAAGCTCTAATTTACTATTTAAATCAGTAAAGGGTGAGATCGATTTTTGTAGTGACTTGAAAAGCTCAAAACTGCGTGCAGAGTTTGTCGTGCTACACCGTAATTCCCAGGCGCCAAAATGCCGCATGTTATTGCGCGGTAGTTACACTCCTTGGATTGGTGAAATATTCGAGCAATAGAGCAAGCAACCAATTCGCTACTCATTAAGGTAGTATGGATATGAATTCCCAAGTTACAATAACTCCCTCTACAGGGAGAGTTTGTACGATGGTTCGACTATCTGCAAGACAATCGAATGACACCTTGTGTATTTCATTGGCAGGGCCATTCCGAATATGGTCGGCTAAAAGTAAATCGCTCACCATCAGTAGCAAATTGAGCAAGCGCCTGCTTGCAATACTTCTCCTGTCTCCAAACATGCAAAAATCACGGTCGTCCCTGCAGCTGTTGCTTTGGGACGAGACTAAATGTGATCCACAGCTCAATCTGCGCCAACTGCTGAGTCAGACTAAAGGTAGGTTAGGTGATTTTTCTGACAGACTTGTCGCGGACAAAGAAACGGTCTCACTGGTTGATGTAAGCAATCAGACAGAGCGCTTTGACGGTGCTCAGATGGAGTTTTTTGAAGACGCAGGGATTGGTACAGAGGATTTTGAAGAGTGGTATCGCATTGAAAATGCTAACTTTGATATCCTTGTTCCTAAACCTCAAAACTCTGATCTCCAACCATTATTATTTCCGCATCCTGTCGTTGGTCTCACTAATGTGGGTCTGAATTCGATGGAATATAGAGCCGGTATAGTTGCCGACTGGGTGTCCAATCACTTGCGTGATGTATTTGTCTGGAACTCATTTGTTGAGTTCGTGGACCTGCGAGATGTAACTTCTACGAAATCTGCTGATTTAGAAGTGCGCGTTTCTGTCAATGAAATTGGCGAAGAGGTCGAGATCGCCGTTGGCGGATTTATCGATGGAGCTTGCCGATGGAGCCAGTCTGCAAATTTCCCTTCGGGAACGGAACTCGGAAATCATCGGCAGGGTATCTTGGAATTCGCACATCGAGCAGGTGCGTTTATTGAGAAAATAGCATGCCAATACACTGCAAAACGTGAGGGTAATCCGCAGCATCTGCAGTTGTTCGATACGATTGTACAGCTGTTTACTATGAGAACGGACGCGGTCGAAGAAGCGACCCAAAGGCTCCTTGCTTTTAACGGTGCCGAAGAAACTTCACAGCTTCTCGCTTGGCAGGCCTTTGGTTACATGTTGCAAAACGGCGAACGCCTGGTTGAGGATCGTAGCTCTGCCCTTGCTAAGGCGGAACGTCTCGTTAAAAAAGCGCTTGATATGGATCCTTTTGATCTAAGCGCCTTGTCCATTGGTGCTCACTATTACTCATACGTCTGCCGCGACTTCGTGCTTGCTCGTAGCTTGAGCAACACCGCGCTAGAGCTTGCGCCATTTTCCCCTTTCGCCCTAGATGTACGCGCAACTTTAGAGTTGTACGAGGGCCGCATCGAGCATGCTGCTCGCCATGCGAACCTTGCCTTTCGCATGGGCCGTTATGGGCCAATGAGGCATTACATTGCGGGGACTGGCGTCATGTTGGCGAGTATTCAGGGTGAGCACGAAAAGGCAATCGAACTAGGCACTACGTTACTGAGATCCCGACCTACATTTCTGCCCGTGTTACGTCACATGGTGCCGAGCCTGCTAGAGGTCGGGGCGGTAGATGCTGCCATGGCCATGTTGGACGAAATTCGTCGACTTGATCCCGACTACGCGACTCCAGCGATGTTAACACTAGATTATCCTCTGCCCTCCGAACACAGCCGTGTATTTATAACAAATGTATTTGAAAAGAACGGCTTACTATAGAGAGACCCACAATGACAAAAAATAGCACTTCAGCCGGCGCTGGCAATAAACTAGCCAAATTGGCCGAGTTGGTCGTTAAGTTAAACGTGAAAGACAGCGATGAAGCTCCTAGACCTTTTGCGATACTAAACGAAGCGCTTGAATGTGTTGATGAAGCTGATAATGAGGCTTGTGTTGTAACTACTAGATCAGAAATTAGTTTGGTCGACTTTTACTTCGGGCGGCGAGATCGAGCGCCAAAAATCAGTGGTTTTCATATGCCCGCGGGTCATCGCTTTCCTTTAGCGACACTTATAGCTGACAAATATGAATTCGAGCTATTGAGTCGAACTAAAACAAAAACGAAAACCAAGACAAAAACCAAGACAAAAACGAAGACGAAAACCAAAAATAAATCGGGTATTTCTGTAGCCGAAGGAGGCTTCGACGTCAACGCATTTGCTGTTGAGGAAGCTAAGTATGTCACCAGATTGGTAGACAATTTTCATGTTATTGAGTCAGCTCTTTTCATCGAGCCTAATGTCAGTGTACTCAAGCCGCCCCCCACTGGTGACGTGTTACGCGGCGAACTGGATGATCTCCTGAAATTTGCAGCATCGCGTGGCAATCCGTCAGCTGAAGATGAAAATAGAATGCTTGAGGTTGAGCAGCAAGTCGGTGATATTCTCACGCCATTTTTCGACCTCTTTTCCAACGAATCTGGGGTAGACAGTGAGATTGCCAGAATTGCCAGCATGATGGAGACTGCCGGTCACTTCATCGTCGCGCCTTATAAAGAGAAGTACCAGCGCGTTCGTCCTTTTCTACTCGACAGCCGAATATCCCCGCATATCACTGTTCCAAATCATGCTGCTTACCCCTCAGGTCATGCGTTGCAGGCTTATCTCATTGCTTTTGGATTAATTGATGTAGTGGGCGATGATGGTGAGCTTGCGATAGCCTTTATGGAAACGGCAGACCGAATAGCTGAGAACCGAGAATTTGCCGGTGTGCATTACCGCTCCGACAGTGAGGCTAGCGAGGACATAGCGCGTGTGGTTTTTCCGATTCTTAGAGTGTTGTTACACGACTTATTTGCAGGTGCTGTAGCTTCATACCATCGACACTCGGCATCAGATCTGCGCTATCAAATCGCTGCTTCGCAGCGGGAAGTATCAACAAAGCCACATGTTGCTGGGTTACCTTGGTACAAACAAGCAATTGGTCTCACAGAAATAGGAGAGGATACTAAGGAGCCCGATAAAATCAAAAAACCTGATTCAACAGTCGCTCCTGATCGCTATTTGGGCTTGATCGATACAGCTATTGATGTATTCCATCCAGCTTTGCAAGTGGGGAGCACGTCACTTGTTCCAAGCCGCTTCCGGTATAACTACGACCATCCGGTACCGGCAAATGATGGATTTTGTTTTGGCTCTTATGGCACAGCGCATGGTACCGCTATGGCCGGTATCATGGTTGGCAGGGCAACTGAGCAGACGCCAATTGCGGGCCTTAGTCAAAATCATAATCTTGCCGCAGCTCGGATTTCCACACTTCTTGCAGATCGGCACGATAATCGGATGACGCTTGCTGAGCTAGCTTGCAGGATGATCTTCGAATCCGATGGGGATGATAAGCTGGATGCTATTTTGATAGGCCCTCCCTTTCGCGCGCCTGATCCGAATAGCTCGTTCTTAAACGAAAAACAGCTGCAACTTATAGCTTCTCAGCTGGGTGTGACAGGTGACACTGACGTGTCAAAAGTGACTTTAGAAAGAATCGGCCATACTTACCTTGAGTTAAAGGCAGCTCCATGCGATCCGTTTCTCCTGTCGCTTATGATCCTGTCTGAACGTATTCCCATGGTTATTCCAGCAGGGAACGAAGGGATTTCGCAAATCGCATATCCAGGTAATTTCAAAGATTTCGCGCTGATAAAAGAGCAATTGGTCAACGATTTACAACGAGCCTTTGCAGCACTGATGATGATGGAAGTGCTTGGCTACGACGTAGAGAGACTCGTCAGAGAGGGTCAAGGTGCAGAAATCTACGGGGATCTTTATGCGCAGTTAAAATCTCTCGACGACTGGGGGTTTAGCGATGACGACGATCCGTTTGAGGGAACGGGCATCATTGTGGTGGGCGCGGGTGTCGAAGCACTTGGTGGAGACAAAGGAACCCTACTAAAGCGTGCGACCTACAGTCAATACGGTACAGGTCTCGCCCTTATCGCTCCAAGTGCCACAGATCCAGCTCTGTTTACATCAGGTGTAAGCAAGTCAGATGAAAAATACCCAGTTTCCGTGATCCCAACTGCTGACCTCTATGGTCCCGCTGGATTTGCTCAAGATCCTGAAGCCTATCAAAGTGGCCTAGAAGATCGACCAGAGTTCGGTGGGACTTCAGCAGCCGCAGCAATCGTCACTGCCGGGATTGGCCTTTTGGCGACAAGCAAGCGTTCTGTCGAAAACTCGTGGGGACCAGTTGCGCGTGCCTTGTTAGTTAGTTCAACTAAAGCAGCACAAGGAAGTGCTCTTGAATGCGGAGCGGGTTCTTTCTCGTTAGAGCCGGAGAGCTAATTTTACCAACTGATTACATTTAGCATGGAGGAAGCGTTGCTTGCAGCACGCGATTTTTTTTATTATTTTCAATAAATTTTCATGCTGTATTTATAAATTAGCGGATAACTAACGCCCAGCTAACGGCGATAGGTTGTAATTGAAGTGTCAAAGAAATTTGATGAAAAATGTTAGGTAGTTGTAACCGACACATGTCTTTGTGATTAGGATTGTTTGGTAGTGAGAGACTGACGAACAATGTTGGATTGGTTAGTCCTGACCCTATACATGAATTCAAGGCCACACCAAATATTTTATTTCTATTAGTGATTTCTGGAGATTGGGATGACCAAAAAGACGTTGCTTATTATTCATGGAATGGGGCAGCATACCAAAGCATCGGTTAAGTCCGAGGTGAACTCTGCACTAACGGCTGCATTCAAACTCTATCCATCACTTGATGGAAAATCACCAGCCAGTCAAATAACTGTAAAGACTCTAGAATACGGGAGTTTTTTTGAAAAATACCGTAAGTCGATTTCCAAAGAATCGGGGCTGCTTTCAGATAAGATTAAGATGGTTGATGTAGCTAATTCGTTGCTAAGTGGCAGCATTGAGACGATCAACAGTCTAGGGGAGAAATTTGGAGAAGATGAGTTTTTTTACACTCATCTACTTGATGTAATACTGTATCGATATAGTATTTTGGCTGAGCGTATAAGGCTTCATATTGCAGAAGAAATCGCATTAGTGGTGTCACAAGTAGGTTCCGCAAATCTACACGTTTTGGGACACTCTCTAGGAACTGCAGTTCTACATGACGCGCTCCAGAAATCCTATGGCCCTGAAAGTTTGGAGGATGGAGATAAAATAAAATTAAGTGTTATTGATCATAAGCTCGGCGGTGTGCATATGGTATCTAATGTCAGTCGAATATTGCAATCATTTGCAAAAGTTGGATCATCCGTAGTTCGCCCTGGGCAATATGGTTGCACATCTGCTTTTACTGAATACAGACATAAACTTGACCCTTTCACTTATGTTAAACCGTTTGACCCTACTAATAATGGCGGTTGGGTTGAGCAGGAAACCTTTAAACACGCGTATCGTCTTGTGCATGATGGCCTAACAGAGGTTACAGCGGCTAATGTTCATTCATTGTCACATTACATCGCGAACCCTTCCGTCCATCTGCTTTTGTTTAAATCTCTATTTGGTTTTTCACCGAACAAACCAGAGAGAGAATCTGCTGAGTCTAAATACTTAGAGGCCACCGTTCAAGGAAAAGCAATAGCTGTTCAAGAAGCATTCGGAGGCTTGGCTGCGGGTTCAGATGACTCTGTAGAAGCTCTACTCAGGTCCGCAATGGGGCTTAAAGAGTTGTTAGATGGATTCTCGGAGGGTTTTTAGTTATGGATAGCTCGATTTGGAAGGTTTGTATTTTGGTTTTAGTTGCTCTTTGGTCTGGAGGGGTTTTTGCGAATGACGAAAAAATCTGTACGAATGATGTAGAGTGTCTTTGCGGGAAAAAAAGTGAATTGAGTGTAGTTCTATTTAAAGGGATGGAAAGGGATGCTTTGCAAATTCGAAAGCTACTTTGTAGTGGTAATGCAACTAGAGAAGATTTGAATGCCGCATTCTACAAGTTTGTAGATAGGTACAAAGGCGTCTGGTTTAAACCATTTGGTGGATTTAAAAAAGGCATCAATCCACTATCGGTAGTGACATCCATATTTGATGAATCTTTTTTATTGGGGAAACCTAAATTTGCTACGATAACGCCTGTGCAAAGCGGGGCTCTGAGCGTCAATGGCCAGCAGTATTTTGAGCCTAAGAATTCACAGCAGTGCCCAGACGGCGATTGTCTAAAAGTGTTTAGGGAGTTTGAGGCAGTATATGGGTTTGTACAAACAACACTTGCATCTGCAGGGGCAGTTGATTTCTTGCTGTACGTGAGAGATTTGGGGATGCAGTGGGATGATTTTCTGGAAAAATCTAGGTCGCAAACTCCTTTAGAATTATGGATTAATGGCAATAAATACAGAAAGAGAGAAGGATCAGATTTCTCACGGCCTCCGTCTTCGCAGATTATTTTCCTGCACCCAGGGATCGTAATCGAGAACGTTGCAGATGCAATTTCTGGGGAGGAAACAGAAGAAGCATTATTGCTAGAAGTTATTGGTAGGAATAGTTGGGAGCCCCGTGAATGGTACAGACCGAGTGGGTGGTCGATTGTCGCGGTATACGCGGACCGAAGGTCTGTGGACAATGTTGGATACGGTGTCGCTGTTCATTTTAATAGTAGGTACAGTATTGGCTTTACCACTCGAGATGGAGGCGGGGATGGTGCCTTCATATCTCTAGATCTTTTGAAACCGCTGCAAGATAAGCGTAGTGTTTATGGGAAATACCTAAACTAGAATAATATTCATTCTAGACATGACGGGGGTTGTGTCTGATGATATTTGAACTTGCATGTTAGTTTGTTCTCGAACCTTTTATACCGGATTGAACTCTACCAAATGTTCGGTCTAAGCGGTGTTATAGAAGATTTTCACTTGGGGATAGTATGTTGTATTGGATAACCTTAGGTGCCAGGATTTCGATATCCATTTTCTATAGTTTATACGGGTTTCTATATTGTTACGACTAATGGGAGTAAGAGCTCTCTAGTTTTTTTGTTTATATTGAATAGGTGGATATACATAATGTTTGTGCCTAGTATAAGAAAAATATTCGATAGCAAGTTTAATGTGTACTACATTATGGGTGTGTCCACAGTAGCTGGGCTAGTCTATTTTGGCTATACACTTAGCAGTAAATTCATTGTCCAGGGAGAAGTTTCTGATTTGCCTATTGGATGGTTTGTCATAGTGGCAGCTGTTCTCGGGTCTCTGTTAAATGAACCATTTAGAAAAGAAGTTTATATACCAGAGACAATCAGCTTCAGATTTCTCTATGTTTTGTGGAAATGCTCTGTGTCTGTTGTTTTTGCCTTCTTGTTTTATTTGATCTCAGTAGGGGAACTGATTCAGATAGCTGATTTAGTTCCAAAGTTCACTGTAAAGGATGGTTTTAAAGAAGGTTGGGATGTGGTGACCTTTCTCCATAATGTTGAGCCTGAAAGCTACAAAGATATAGCTCGTCTGATGATCTGGTGTTTTCTTGCCGGATATTCAGAAAAGTTCGTCCCAAACATCCTTCAATCATTAGAGGCAAGGCTGAATGATTAGGTGCTTTTTCGAGCGTCTTATTTTTTATAAATTTTGTATTGCTCACGTATTAGCATATGATTTGATCTAGGAGGGGGTTTGTTTAAAAAATCATGGTTTTCTCGAATTGTTTCTTTTTTGCAAATAATCCTAGTCTGGCCGGTGTTTGTAGCCAATGCTCTGCTAATAAAATTGATGGGCATTGCTAAATATCTTGGGATAATTATGATGTCTTTTTTCAATCGGTTACTCAGAAGCAATGAAAGATATAGAGAGGTGTCCCTTTTAGTGAATATTGTCATTGCAGTCGTACTACTGTATTCGATGTATTTTTTTGTCGATAGATTTTAATGGTGCATATAGTGAATATTTATTCGGCTGACAACATTTTTGAGCCAGGACTAACAACCCTGAATTTCGTGTAGCACTGTTAGCTTGTAAATATGGCTAGATCATTTGGATCTGACCCCGACCCCCCAGAAATAAAATATTAACTGCCCACAAAATCGGAAACAATGTACTTCGCTATGCTGATGGTAACCTTGAAGTCGACAGTGATAGAAGATTAGTATGATGAATTAATTGAAAAACGTATGTGTGTTATACATTCGCTCTATTTGTCACTTAAACCATATACAGGTAGTGAATTCGTCAGCAATTCGTCAGCAATTCGCAGCAATTCGCAGCAATAGAACTGCAGTAATATCGACATATTTGACCTAACGATATACAATGTTCTTCAATTGTTGAGCTAATATTGGTTGCAGTCTATTACGCGATAGGAATATGGTAATCATGCCGCTAAAATAATTGTGATAAAAAGGAAATGTAGATGAAACTAAATTTAATCGCTGTTGCACTGATATGTATTGGTTATAGCGCGCAGTCACAGTCAGGAGGTGATCAGCCCGTTTGCTATGTCTCAAAAGCTGCGTTGCTGCCAGGAACATACAATATTGGGATTGTAACAGGCCAGAAAAGTGCTTGGGATTCATCATTGAAAGCTGCAGCACTTGAACTAAAGAAAGCTATACCAAGCAAATATGAAGGAGTTGTTTTCGAGTATAGCTTTATAAAACCGGAAGAAAACATAGAACTCTCAAACATCAATTATACCACTGTGATATTGGCATCCGACAAGGCGCATGCAATTCCGTCAGCAGTGTTGACCAACAAAGATATTATGTTTGTTGAATCAGGGTTGAGTAAAGAAGCAGCGAAGAATGGGAAGAATGGGAATAATGAATTATTAATCAATGCTTCAAAGCATCTATTACTAGGTGTGTCAGCAGTAGCTGGGAAAGAAAGAAACCCTATGATTACGCGGTTTACTACCGAACATCTAAAACAGACAATGAGTTTAGAAGTTATTGAAGCGATGATTGAGAAACATGTCGAATATTGAAAAAGAAAGAAAACTATTAGTAATTTCTGCAATTATATTTATTGTGATATTGCTAGCTCTGTTTACAGCAGGCATATATTTTGGAGATGGTAACAAGTCGCCATTTCTTCAACCTTTTTTTCAACTAGCTAATGTAATAGCTGCTGTTTCTGCTGGAATAATGACATCCAATCTTTCTGGATTTCTGGATGTTGATCTAGAAGCAAAATTTGGTAAGAAGAGAAAAGCGCTTATAAGAGCTGGCGGAGGGTTCGCAGTATTCGTGCTAGTGCTGACATTAAATCCGAGGAATGTAATGTTCGATGCAGCAGAGAAAGTATATGCGGTTAGGCATAGTGAATGCGTTCAAGCGACAGGTGCAACGCCTAATGCTCGAAACGGCCTACAAGTTTGCGAAGTATTGGTGAAAGATTATCCCAATAGACCGGAAGCACATGCCGCGCTTGCTCTTTATCATGGAAGGAAAGATCGTACGGAGAGTGGATACGTAAAATCACTCACATCATATAGAGAGGCTTTGCGTTTATATGGAATAAGCGAGCCGGAAGAAAAGGAGCAATATAATGCCCTAGACGATAGTTCGTCAGTGAAGAATAATGCCGTAGAGACAGCACTGCGCTATGCAACCATAACTGCAGAAAAAGCTCTCTTATTGAGATTTAAAACAAATCCGGTGGTCGAAATAGCCGATTTGGAGTTTTCATCATTCTTCAATACATTAGATGCCATTGAAACCAATATTTCAGATGGGACGGACACGCAACTCACGGCTGTTATCAAAGATCTGCGAGCGAAGATGATGCTGTATGAGTCCTTTTCAAGAACACAAGGTATAGATAATACAACTATTCAAAAAGTAGCGCATATATATGAAAATATCGCGAATATGGAATTACCAATCGGGTTTGTGCCCAGCGTAAATTGGTTAGTGATGCAGACTTGTAACGATTATCAAAATGATGGCTCATGGACAGAAAAAACCACTGAATCTTTCGAAAACATGCTCACTAAATGGCAAACAGTTGTTCAGCATGATATTGCTAATATAGCGTTTTTTAAAGATCATATGAAGGAGCTGATAGGCAACAAAAGAAAGGAGCCTTATTCAGTGATTTTGATGTTGGGTAGTAATAATATATGCGGAAGTGGCATGCAAAAATATTTTGATAACCAACAGAATTTATCTCGAGTAAAAGAAGAAATGAATATTGTTTTATAGGTGAACTAATGGCTTAAAACGATACCCCTGTTTTTTCAACTTGATCAGGCGCAATAAACTCCCTGAATCCGTGACGAAAGTT
>JAWSVD010000270.1:0-18735 GCA_033852095.1 Granulosicoccaceae bacterium
TCGTTCAAATCCACCAGTGCGCAAGAAATACCAAGACAAGTCATGGAGCTGGTCAAGGAACGGCTGGGCGGCGCAGACAACGACTGGCTTGTCGATTACCTGCCGGTGAAAATGAACAGCAAGAACTCCCAGGACATCACCGTCATGGCGGCGGCGATGCCGCGTCAAGAATCGCTGGTGTTTCTGCAGAATCTACAGCGCGCGGGCCTGTACGTGCACGCTTATGAGATTGCAGCGCAGGGACTGCAGCGACTGCTGCTAAAAATCAAAGAACCGCCGGCCAACTGCCTGGTGCTCAACGTGGGCAATCACCAGAGTTACATCAGTCATTTCTCACACGGCCACCTCACCATGGACCGGGAAATATCGCTCGGCCACGCAGACTTCGTCGCCCCTATCAGTCAATCACTGGGCATCGAACAGACGCTCGGTGGCACGCTGTTTCACAGCTTAGGCTTTGGAGACAATGCCGAAATCTCACCACTGCTGGAGCAGACATTCGCCCGCCTGCGCGTTCAGATCGAGCGCATGAACCACTACATCGCCTCGCAGCTACACGGCGACGGCATCGATTGCATCTACCTGACTGGAGAGGCGGCGCATTGGCCCGGCGCCACGGGCGCCTTTCAAGCGGCACTGGGATTCCCGATCAAGACACTGGACCCCTTCGACGTGCTGCCTGCACTGGATGGCCTCAAGGTCATGGAAAACTCACGGGCGCTACTCTCTGTGGCCACAGGCCTGGCCATGCGGGGCCGCACATGAGTGACATGAATTTCATCCCCGCCGGCATGGTGTTAGCACAACGTAACCAGCGTCTGATGAGCACCGGATTCAAAGCCATCTGCCTTGGTGGCGCACTGCTGCTCATCCTGTTGCTGGCGCTAATCGCTTACAACCGCTTTCTCAGCAGCAGCATCGACACCCTCAACGCGCAAAAAAACACGGTCAATCAGCTGCTCAGTGAAAAAGTCTCGGCGACTGAAAGCTTGCACGCACTGGAGCTGATCGCCGCAAGCTTGAGCAACCTCAACAGCTTCTCGGCCCTGTCGCAGGCGCTGGAGATGATCGGCGACAGCGTCCCCGACGAAACGGCACTTGACAATTTCGACACTGAATTCAATGAATCTGGGGAGTCAATCATCACGTTGGAAGGGGTCGCCGACTCGCACCAACATTTGACCGACTGGGTGCAGGCACTGAAGTCTTATCAAGGGGTTAAAACAGCTGAACTGCTCTCCAGCGACGCCATACAAAACAGCGCTGACGACGCATTAAAACAACGATTTTCAATGCGAGTAACACGCAACCCACTCACGGAAACCCCCTCGTGAACGCCCTCTTAGATCAACTGCGCGCCTTGCCAACCCTCAACTTGCTGCTCTATCTGGTGGGCGCTTTTGCGGTAATGTCTTCCTTGGCTTTTCTCAACGGCATCAAACCCGCTTATCTCGTGATGCAGGAGCTGGACAGCAATTACCAACAGCTGCAACGCCTCAGCAAAAAATTTGACCAAGCGACGCTGAACGCGGAGATTGAACACATCAAGAGCCAAGAACAACAGGTGCGTTCCGCGATGATGCTCAACATCCCCGATCGGGATTTACAGGAAACCCTGCCGACGCTGTTGGAGCAATTGCACAAGTTCACCAAAAGCTACGGCTTGCGCACGCAGACATTGCATCCCGGGGAAATCCAGAGCAACAGCGACATTGCAACCGTGTCCGTGTCCATCGTCGTGGCGGGGCCCTACCCCTATCTCTACCGCTGGCTGCGTGATTTCTCCAGCGAATTCAAAGGCGCCTCGGTGATCAACATCCACGCGGACAAAAACCCCGTCACAAATGGCGCACGTACCGTGTCCCTGGATCTGGTGATTTATGGTCGCTAAACGCCTGTCCGCCAGTGTTATTGTTTTCATGCTGAGTGCGGCTTCGGCAGATGAAGCCGTGCGCGATCCTTTTGCCACCTTGAGTGACGCGCCTACGCCCCCGGAAGCAGCGCCGCTGCTGCAAAGCCCCTCGCATGACTTCGAGCTAAAACTGAAAGCCATTTTGTGGAGTGATCGACCGCTGGCAAATATTGGCGGCATGATCGTTGCACCGGGTGATCGAGTACACGACTACACAGTCAAACGACTCAGCCGACAATCGGCTCTGCTGCACAGCGCAGATAAAACGATTTTATTAGTCCTTGAAAAGGACAGTTGAGGTTATGCACATCAAGCGTTCACATCGGCTCACCAGTTTCATGGCAGGGCTGGCCATCACACTCTCGTTGCAGCCAGTTGCCGACGCCGCTGAATACGAAATTCAGTCCTTTGGCACAAGCGCGCACCAGGCACTACGAAGCATCGCCGAGCAATCCTCAAAACAGCTGGTGCTCAACGCGCCGGACGCAGACCTGCACCAAAATATCATTGCCGACACCGCTTATTCAGCTGCTCGCCAAGTGGCCAAAGATGCTGGCTATCGCATGCGCTATGAGAACAACACCTTTACGGTCAGTTCAACTGCGACTGCCACTGCAAAACCCGCGAAAGCAGCCTTGGCCTCAAACGCCACAACGGCGCGGGGCCGGAAATTCAGCTTGACGCTGCGTGACACGCCCATTCAAGAGGCCTTTGAAATGCTGGCCAAGCGCGGCCGAATCAACCTTTTGGTCGCGCCTGATGTGGTGGGCACCGTGTCGGCAAACCTCTATGACGTCAGCTTGGACACCGCCATCGATAACGTCGCGCGCTCTGCCGGGCTGAGTGTCAGCCGCGACAAGCAAAGCGTCTACATCAGCATCCCCGACGCCCACCGCACCGCAGCACTGCGCGACGCACGCAAACAAGTGCGCTCATTCAAAGTGCAGTATTCGGATGTCGCCAGTGTGGAATCGATCATGCGCGAGTACCTCAGTGACGACGGCAGCCTGACATCACTAGTCGACAGAAGAATGGTCATTGTGCGCGATGATCCAGACGTCATTCGTCAACTCAGCGATCTGCTCAAGCACATTGACGCACAGCCGCGACAGATACTGATTGAAGCAAAGATCTTGGAAATCACCCTGACCGACGAAGAGACCTTCGGCGTTGACTGGCAAGCAAAGCGTGGCGATGGAAATTTCGGCACCCTGTCGCTGGCCAAACGTGATACCGCGGGCATGTTCCTGAATATCTTGGGCACCGATCTAGACGCCTATTTGAGTGCACTCAGCACCACGGGGCGGGTCCGCACCTTGTCCACCCCAAAGCTCTTGGTGCTCGAAGACCAAAGCGCCGAAGTCGTGGTCGGAGACAAACTGGGTTTTAGAGTGGTGACAACCACCGGTAACACTACGTCGGAGTCGGTGCAATTCCTCGAATCAGGTATCATCCTGCGAGTGAAAGCATCGGTCGACGGCAACGACAAAATTTTATTGGATGTTCACCCCGAAGTATCTAATGGCTCGCTAGTGGACGGACTGCCCGTGCAGAAAACAACCGAAGTCACGACCAATATTCTGGCCAAAAGTGGGGATGAGATATTCATTGGCGGCCTGCTCCGCCGCACCAATACCGACAGTGTCACGGGCGTTCCTGGGCTGTCCAAAGTACCGCTACTCGGCACCTTATTCAGAAAAACAGAAGACACCGGAAATCGAACCGAGACAGTGGTCATTATCACGCCGAGGTTGGTCGACGAATCCGTGGACAAGATCGAGCCGATGGCGGAATTACTCGAAACAGATAGCTGGTTTTACCAGCAACTGCCGTCGATCGAGATGATTTCAGGCTGTGTGAACAACAACTGCGTCTACTGACGGCAAAGACTTTGGCGCGCAGCTTCGCCGCAGCCACCTTGACCGCGCACAGCGAAAGCACGCCTTCACTTTTCTAGGGGCAAAAAAAACCACCAGTGGGCGGCACCGGTGGCTCTAAGATCCAACAACGACTTCCCTGCCATCTTCGTTATTTTTTTAGTCACAGTTGATTCTATCACTCGGGACTGAAAATCCATTTTCAGCCCCTAGCTTGTGTATCGGAGTGCTACCGACATTCTTTACTGACCTAAAAACTCACTGTGTCCCAGATCTCAACTCACCTCAATCACCGAGACACAGGACTTTTATCGGCGTGTGATTGCGAATTTTGTAGGGATCGATCTGCTCCATTTTTGCCATTTCCAGCAAGTCATTGTTTTTTGTTAAGCAAATCGCGAAAATACGCCCCAGTGTCGGAAAAAACTGCTGCCGGGCTTTTCAAGAGGCGTCTCATCCGGTCGCGCTTTGCAGGTTTTCAGCGGCGGGCTTTGTGCCGCCCGAACGCAGGGCGAGATAAACTGTCTGAGAAGGCATTATTTCAAATTGCCCCCAACAGCTTGGCGATACGCCAGTGGAGCTTAAGTTTGCCAACGAGTCCCTCCTGCATAGCCCACGTTGCACTGACCAAGCCCTCTGGCACTCAGTGACATACGCGCATTGCCAACGGCCAACGAAAAACCGCTGCCTGCGCACAGCGCTGGGCACTGTACTGGCGACAGCCCTGCTGCTCAGCTCTGTAGCGGTGGGCGCAAAGGACGCCGCCCCGTTTCCGCTCAAGATCGAGGGCGTGGAAAAAGCCCTCGCCAAACAACTGATCTCCTATGCCGGCGAACCATCGAGCCAATCACCCTCTGCCCTGAGGCACTGGCAACGCACGGTGGAGCAGCGCCTGAAACAAGTATTGGCGGCGCTGGGTTATAACAACGCCACACTCAAAAGCACCCTGAGCTCCGATGAACTGCAGCTGCAGCTCTCGCTCGGAAAAGCCACCACCTACAGCAATGTGGATGTGCGTCTAATAGGCCAGGGCGAAGCCAGTCCACAGCTGACAGAATTCATCTACATCGCCGCACCCAAGCGCACACAACAACTGGTGCACGCCGACTACGAGGCCTTCAAAGCCGACTTGCTCGCCATCGCTTTGACGCTCGGTTATTTTGATGCCCAATACAGCGAACACCGGTTGGCTGTGTCACGCAAACGCAGTCAAGCTGAGCTTAAGCTGGTGCTGGACAGCGGCACGCGCTACAACTACGGCCCAGTCAAATTCAGTGACAGCAAGCTCTCGCCCGAGTTTTTACAACGCTGGGTGCCCTTTGAAGCCGGCGAGCCCTACAACGCCACCGGTGTCGACAAATTGGCCAGAGACCTGCGCGACAGCGGTTATTTTGGCAGTGTGCGGGTACGACCGGACTTGGACAGAGCCGAAGATGGCACCGTGCCCATCCAAGTAGAAGCCCCCTTGCGAGAGCCGCACTCAGCCGCCGTCGGCATCGGTTATGGCACCGACACAGGGCCACGGCTACGTGGCAGCCTGACCCGCCACTACGTCAACCGCCACGGCCACAGCGCGGGCGTCGACACGGAACTATCCGCCGACAGCCAGGAGCTGACCTCCTACTACCGCATGCCGCACCACCCCGACCCGGCCAATCACTATCTGCAACTTGATGTCGGTATTGCCAATCTCAACATCGATGACGCCAGCTCCCTGCGCTATACCTTGGGCGGCAAGCACCACCGCATCAACAGCGCCGCATGGCAAGAGAACTACTCGCTGAAATTCCAGCACGAAACCTCCGAACTGGAAGGCATCAAAACGCGCACGCGGCTGCTGATCCCCGGCGTCAGCTGGAGCCGCGAACGCAGCCGCCGTATCGCTGGCTGGGGCATGCTGAAATACAGCGTTGACGCTCAGTTCAGCGCAGCGCGTGAGGCGCTGTTGTCCGACATAGATTTCGATCGCTTTTATTTGAAGCTCGGTTCGGGCCATGCCTTTTCGGAAAAACAACTGCTGCACGCCCGTCTGGAGCTGGGATGGATTGAGTCGGATCGATTCAGTGAAGTGCCACTGAGCTTGCGCTTCTACGCCGGTGGCGACGACAGCATCCGCGGCTTCGCCAGGCGCGCCGTCTCACCGACCGACGCTGAGGGCAACGCCATCGGTGGCCGCTACCTCACCACCCTCTCGCTGGAATACGAGTACCGGCTGCGCGACAGCCTCGGCGTGGCCGTTTTTGTGGACACTGGGCGTGCAGGGTACAACGAGCTGGACCCCATCGCCTACGGTGGCGGTGTCGGTCTGCGCTGGTACTCTCCCGTCGGCCCTATAAAAGTCTACGTCGGGGTCCCGCTCAGTGGCGATGACAAGTCTGCCCGCCTGCACTTTTCCATCGGAGGCTAGCGCCACATGAAAATCATCTGGCGATGCACGCTGTTCCTGTTATTGCTCATCATTGCAGCACTGAGTGCGATCATCATGACCGCCGCTGGCAGCCAATGGGCACTGTCTCTGGCCGACAAACAGCTGGAGGCGCTGACAATCAACGCCAGCTCCGGCCGCTTCTACGACGGCATAGCGATGCAGCAGCTGCGCTACCAAGACAACAGCATCGCACTGGAGATCACGGATCTCGACAGCACTTGGCGCCCCGCTTGCCTGTTTAAGCTGACGGTCTGCCTGGACTCACTGCACGCCGGCAGCGTGTCGCTGACACAGCTCGAAAAAGCAGACGAAACAAGCCAGGCTATAGACCAACAGCCGTTCAGCCTCGCCGAATTGCCTGTGCAGATCCAACTCACTGAAGCACAGATAGACGTGTTCCACTGGCACAGCGCAGGCGCAAGCCAGTCACTGCAAAACATATCGCTAGCGCTGCACACGGATGCATCAGCCTTCAGCATCGACCGCGCGGCCCTGCGCTGGCAGGATAACGATCTGCTGCTCAGCGGCTCGCTGGAACTGAGCTCAGCTTACCCCTTAAACGCCAAGCTAGAGTTAGACATGCCCACGCTGGTGGGGCCAACGCCCTCGGCGCTGTCTCTGCAGCTGACGGGCTTATTAGAAGAGCAGCTTGTGCTCAAGGCTCAGCTATCCGGCTCGCAGCAGGCTGATCTCAGCGGCACAGTCAGCCCCCTAAAAACCCCGATCCAGCTGCAACTGTCACTGCATGCGAGCCACCTGCAAACACCTGGTGCGGAGCAACCACCCGCGTTCGTGCTGAATAATCTGCAACTGGATCTGGCGGGTGATCTCGACAAGCTCTCGCTGCAGCTGAGCACCGCCGCATCCGCTCACACACTGCCTGATCTCGAGCTGCGTGGCCGCGCCGAATTGCTGGAGTTCGCCCGGCTGGAGAACACCCACCTTGTCGCCAACACCCTCGACGGCGAAGTGACAATCGACGGCAAGCTCAGTTGGAAAGACAAGCTCAGCTGGCAGCTTGACGGTGCCCTGGATTCTCTGGATCTAAACACCCACTGGCCTGAGTTGCAATCCACCCTGTCGGGCGAGTTCAAGAGCCACGGCCAGCAAATAGGCGACAGCTTCGTCAGCCCAGAGACCACCGCACAACTGCACGGCAATTTACAAGAAAGGCCCTTTCAGGCCGAGCTGGCGATCAGCGTGTACGAACAGCAGATCATTGAACTCTCCGCACTGGAGCTACACAGTGGGCAGAACCACCTGTCTGCGCACGGCACCATCGATGATCAGCTCTCGATCAAAGCCGCGCTCAACGCACCGGAGCTCAACACCCTCTGGCCCGGTCTGGCGGGCAATCTACAGGGTGATTTCACCGCCTCCGGCGCACGTCTAGGCCCCACGGTCACAGCAACTTTATCTGGCTCTGAGCTGCAATACGAAGACATGAGCATCGCTGCTTTGAGCCTGGACGCAGCTGTGGCGGACGGGGCAAGAAGCCCCAGCTCCTTTCTGCTGACAGCCCAGGGGATCGAAGCACAGGGCGTCGCCACTGCCTCCGTCGAGGCCAAGGCGCAGGGCATACTGCAGCGCCATTCACTCGGCATCACCGCGAGCACCCAAGAACAACAATTAAATGCGGCACTGCAGGGTGGGCTGCAAGGTGCTGCATGGCAGGGAACACTGCAGAGTGCATCGCTGGCACACCAGCAGCTTCAGTTAGACCTCGCCCAGCCAACCGCACTCGCCTGGGCCAATGAAACGCTAGATCTGGCACCGCACTGCTGGCGTCAAAAGAGCGCCTCCCTGTGCCTGCAGGAGCACGCCAACATCAGCGCCCAAGCGGGCAATGCCTCCGTGCTGCTAGAAGGTTTCGAGCTCGCGGAGCTCGGTCCCTGGTTGCCCGAACACCTGGCGCTCAGCGGCCAGCTGCAGACAGCCTTCAACGGCGAGTGGTCGGCCCAGAAGGACGCGACAATCGCACTGCAGAGCAGCACGCACAAGCTGGCCATCACCGCCACCGACCCCACGGGGCAGACCCTGCGCATCGATTTCGACACCGCCGAGTTACAGGCGGCGATGGATCAAAGCCAGGGCCAACTCAGCTTGAAGGTCCACTCCGCCGAACAGGGCAGCACCGTGTTGTTGGCAAGCATGGACCCCTTGAGCAAAGCCCTCACGGGCACACTGAGCATCGATGATTTTCTGCTCGCGCCGCTGCGCAGCATGGCGCCGATGCTGGACGAACTCGCGGGCGTGATCACCGCCAAGGGAGACATCAGCGGCACCCTTGAATCCCCGCAATTCAAGGGGAAAATACAACTCATCGATCCGGCACTGGCCGGCGCAGAAGTGCCTCTGAGCATCAGCGGCGGCAAAGTGTCACTGGACATCGATGGCCGCGACGCAACCTTAAACGCCAATTTTTTCACCGAACCCACGGGTTCACTGCGCATCAGCGGGGACCTCAGTTACAAAGACGCGCTGCGCGCCAAGCTCGCCTTAGACGGTGAGGACCTCGCGGTCATCTTGATACCCACCGTTGACGCCACGGTCAACCACAATCTCATCGTCTCCATCGAGCCGACATCCACACGCCTGCGCGGCACGATCCACATCCCCGACGCCGTGATATCACTCGAGGGCATGAGCGGCAGCGGCCCGGCCGTGTCCAAAGACCTGGTGCTCATCGACCCCGAGGATCAAGAGACACAGCAGGCCGTCAATTCCACTGCCGACACCGACATAGACCTGCGCATTCAGGTGGACGACGGGGTGCAACTGACCGGCTACGGTCTGGACACCCGCCTGCACGGCGACATCAAAATACGGCAACGTCCGGGTCAGCCACCGCAGCTGGCGGGCGAATTGGCGCTAAAGGACGGGACCTACGTCGCCTACGGCCAGGACCTGGAGGTCAGGCGCGGTGAGTTACTGTTCGTGGGCCCGCTGCGCGCCACCCGCGTGGACGTGTCCGCGGTGCGCACCGTCGACGAGGTGGAGGCAGGCCTCAAACTGGAGGGCTCCATCCTATCCCCCGAGACATCGCTGTTCTCCGAGCCCGCCATGGCCGAGGCCGATATTCTGTCCTACATCGTGCTCGGTGGGCCACCGGGCCAAGGCGGCGACGAAACCGCCATGCTGGCGCGCGCCGCGCTCGGGCTGGGGCTGAAGAACAGCAACCGTATCGCCGGGCAGTTCGCCAGCGCCGCCGGCATCGACGACTTCAACATCGGCGCCGACGGCAAAGGTGACGACACCGCTGTGGTGCTCAGCGGTCGGCTCTCCCCCAAGCTGTTGCTGAGTTATCGCATGGGCGTTTTTGACACAGTCAACACCCTGACAGCCCGATACGACCTCAGCCAAGCGCTCTATCTCGAATTAGTTCGCGGCGTAGATCAGGCCATTGATCTGCTCTACACCGTCGATTATTGAATATTGTGCACTGCATCATTAATTTCAGTGATATATCACAGCTTGCGCAGCTTCAGCGTTACTAAACAGATGATATATCAGTGATTAGTACATTAACTCACTACTTATCAACGCCTTGTACAGACGCCAATACACTTGCTGAACCCTCAATTTTACGCAAAGATCTAGTTGACGCGCCGCAACAAAACGCATAATCTAATGCCTGCGTCGCGTCAATGGCCTCCGGTTATACGTGGCGTACCTCCATCCTCCTTTTGGTGTTTTGCCGTCTCCTTCGCGGGACGGCATTTTTTTTGCCGCTATTTCTGCATCAGTCGGTATCTTCCCCAGTTTGTTGCCGGCGAAACAACGTTTTGCAGGAGCAGCACAGCCCCATGGCCCGCCCCAACGACAGCAGCAATCTCTTCGATAAAACCCTCGGCAGTCTCGTGGGTGCTTGGAAAAACATCAGTTTCGCCGGACGCCACACCGACGGCCTGCAGCTCAGCCCCTATCTGCACGAACGTGAAAAGCAGACCGTGCTGCAGCACATCAGAGACTGCCTCGACGGGCGCGGCGGTGAGGTATCGGCCCATGTACGGGTGGCCCAATTGGGTGAGACCTACCTGAGCTTCAACGACGAGGGCAAGCGCAAGTTTTTGGTCATGCTTTCGGAGGAGTTTGGCTGCGACGACGAGGCCATCAAGCTCGCCGCACAAGCGCTGATCGAGGCCCCCGCCGGCGATGACACCGCGCGCGCAAAATCACGGCTGCGCGAATTGCTCGAGCCGCCACAGATCCGTTTACTCACGCAATTCAACGCCCTGCCCCAGGGCACGCAGTTCTTGGTGGACATGCGCGCGGACATGATGCGCTATCGCCCCAGCTGCCCGCGCCTGGCGCCGCTGGACAACGAACTGCGCATTCAGCTGGGCAATTGGTTCGACCAGGGCTTTCTCGAGATGCGCCGCATCACCTGGGACGCCCCCGCCGCGCTGCTGGAAAAATTGATCCACTACGAGGCCATTCACCAGATCGACTGGGGCGATTTAAAAAACCGCCTCGGCGACAACCGCCGCTGCTACGCATTCTTCCACCCGCGCATGCCCAAAGAGCCGCTCATCTTCGTCTGGGTCGCGCTGATGTCAGAGATGCCAACCTCCATCCACACGGTGCTGGACCATCCGGGTGAAACGATTGAGCCCGAAGACGCGAAGGCCGCGGTGTTCTACTCCATCTCCAATACCCAAGTCGGCCTGCAGGGGGTGAGCTTGGGGAATTTCCTGATCAAACGCGTGGTCGACCGCTTGAGCCGGCAATTGCCCAATTTGGAGACCTTTGGCACGCTGTCGCCGGTGCTCGGTTTCAGGGACTATTTGATGCAGCACCTGCCGGTCGACAGCGGCATATCGCTCAGCGAGGCAGAACAAGAGCCGCTGAAGAAACTGGCACCGGAGGAGTCCCCGCCCGAACTGATCGCCTCAGGGCGCTGGCTGGACGACAAGGCGCTGGCGCTGGCCGCACAACCCGCGGTGCTGCGTCTCTGCGCCTACTACCTGACGCAGGAATACCGCTTCGGCCAGACAGCGGTGCTCAACGCCATGGCGCACTTCCATCTCAGCAACGGCGCACGCCTGTCGCGCATCAACTGGAACAGCGATGTGTCTACCAACGGCCTGCGCCAGAGCTACGGCCTGATGGTGAACTACATCTACCAGCGCGACGAGATAGAGCTCAATCACGAGCGTTACGCCGAGTTCGGTGAGGTCTGCTGCGACCCGGCTGTCAGCGCGCTGCTGCCCTCAAAATAGAACGGGCTTTACAGCCTGATAGATCCACCCTGTGTCTATCAGGCTCTCACTACCACAGCTGCCGTACCCGCCGCCGCGCCTCCCGCGGCGATTGCTCAAACAGTGCCCTGAAAGACTGACTGAAATGCCCGGCCGAGGTGAAGCCGCAGGCGATGGCGATGTCGATGACCTGCAAGCCCGTCTGCTGCAGCAGCTGCTGGCTGCGGTGCAAACGCAGGTTGAGATAGTGCCGCGACGGCGTGATATCCAGATAACGCCTGAAAAGCCGTTCCAGTTGCCGCTTCGACACACCGACAATCTCCGCCAACTCACTGGCCAGCAGCGGTTGCTCTAAGTTCGCCTCCATCAGCTCGATGGCCTCCAACACCACCGGGTGATTGATCCCGGTGCGAAAACACAAGTCCATGCGCTGCGGCTCACGCGAGGGGCGAATGCCGCTGTGGATCAGCACATCAGATATCTCAGCCGCCAGTTCCTGACCGTGCTCGTTGCGCACCACCTGCAGCATCATGTCCATGGCGGCAGTACCACCGGCACAGGTCAGCCGCTCACCGTCCACTTCGAACAACTCGCGGGAGACCACCAATTGTGGGAACTCCTCCACAAAACCGGGGATATTCTCCCAGTGCAAGGTACAGCGGTAGTCCGCCAGCAAGCCCGCGCGGGCCAACAGATAAGTGCCCGTATCAACCGCACCGATCAAGCGCTTCGGCGCGGTCATTTTGCGCAGCCAATTGAACACCAGTTTGTCGGTGAATTGGTAGGGCTCGTGCGGGCCGCAGACAATTAACATGTCGCAGCTCTGCGCTTCCGTGTATTTTCCTGTCACAGGCACTGGAATCTCATTGCAAGCCACGGCGGCCTCCCCATCGGTGGAGAAACACTGCCACTCGTAGAGCGCTTCGCCAGAGAGTCGGTTCGCCAGGCGCAACACCTCGACCACGCCCACGAAAGGCACCATGGCGAAGGTATTGATCAGCAGCAGACTGATGCGCTGCTTGGCCCGCACGCGCGGTACACCGTAGGGGCTGATGTTTCTTTCGCCGTCAGCGAAACTGTGATCAATTTTAGTCAAGAGCGAGTATCCGCATAGAGCCGGCTAAAAAACCGGAATAATAGTTCAATTGGCGTTTAGACGATGCATTATGCCGCTGCTCGGAGTTTACATTCTGCAGCGGACAATACAACATGGGAAAATCGACTTTTTTGTAAAGAAATATGGCACTCAAACTCGGAATTGATACCGGAGGCACCTACACGGACGCCGTCCTGCTAGACCAAGATCAGCAGCTCGTCGCCAGTGCAAAGGCCCTCACCACACAACACCAGCTCAGCCTCGGTATCGGCGCCGCCATCGACGCGGTACTGGCCCAGCAACCTGACTGCCGTATCGAGCTAGTCTCCCTCTCCACCACGCTGGCAACCAACGCCCTGGTCGAAGGCGAGGGCGCGCGCGTCTGCCTGCTGCTGGCGGGCTTCAAGCCCAGCCAACTGGAGCGGCCCGAACTGCGCGCGGTGCTCGGCAGCGACCCCGCGGTAACACTCGCCGGTGGTCACGGCGCGGACGGCACCGCCCTGCAGGCACTGGACGAAGCGGCGGTGAGAGAGGCCGTTGAAACACACGGCCCGCACGTCTCCGCCTTTGCCCTGAGCTCTTTGTTCGCGGTGCGCAACCCCGCGCATGAGCTGGCGATGCGTGAGATCGTGCGCCGCCACAGCAATCTGCCGGTCAGCTGCGGCTTTGAACTCAGCGCCAAGCTGGACGCCCCCAAACGCGCGCTCACAGCGGTGGTCAACGCCCGACTCATTGGCCTGCTCTCAGAGCTGCTGGAGGCCACCCAGGCCATACTTGCATCCCGTCAGATAGCCGCCCCGCTGATGGTGGTCAAAGGGGACGGCTCACTGATCAGTGCAGCCCTGGCCAAGCGCTGTCCGGTGGAGACAATCCTCTCCGGCCCCGCCGCCAGTCTGGTCGGTGCCAGTCACCTCTGCGGTGAACGCAACGCGCTGGTGGCCGACATGGGCGGCACCACTACCGACGTCGCCGAACTGATCGACGGCGCCCCTAAAATAGACCCGCGCGGCGCCCTGGTGGGCGGCCACCGCACCATGGTCGAGGCCGTGCAAATGCACACCTACGCCCTCGGCGGCGACAGCGAAGTCCGCTTCCAGCGCGAGAGCAAACGTTATGCAGTGGGGCCGCGACGCACCATTCCTGTCAGCTTGTTGCTGCACGAATACCCGCAGCTGATGGACACCCTGCGCAAGCAAGCGGCACTGGACTACCCGCGCACTCACGACGCGCAGTTCGCCCTGCGACGCCGCGTGCTGCCCAGCGCGCAATCACTCAGCGGCCGCCAAAAGTATCTCTGGGAGTTGATGGCCGACGGCCCTATGGCCCTGAGCGAGCTCTTCGAAGACCAGACCATGGACCGCACACTGGACCGGCTCATCTCCTTGGGTCTGGTGATAAAGAGCGCCTTCACCCCATCAGACGCTTGCCATATCCTAGGAAAACAACAAGCATGGAACCGCGAAGCCGCAGAGCTGGCGGCGGGCATCATGACCCTGTACTGCAAACAAAACTTGGGCGAGGCCTTCGAAAGCAGCTCGGCCTTTGCCCAGCACGTGCTCGACACCGTTTCGCGTGATGCCTCATCTCGTCTGCTAGAGACCGCACTGGCCGAGACAATCGCCGGCAAAAACGGCGAGCTGAGCCCGAGCCAGGCAGCGCTCTTTGAGCTGGCCTTGGATGGGTCAGAACAGGGTCTGTTAAAAGCCAATTTTGGCCTCTCAGTCCCCCTGGTGGGGCTGGGTGCGCCGGTGCGGAGCTACTACGAGAAGACAGCCAGATTGTGCAATACCCGACTCGAGATCCCCGAGTTCGCGCACGTTGCCAACGCCATCGGCGCCGTGGTCGGCACCGTCAGGCAACGCGCCCACGCGCTGATCACCGCAATAGACCGCAACAACGTGCGCGTGCACTGCGGTGAGCTGCAGCGGGACTTCGACTCACTCGACGCCGGTGCCGCCTGGTGCGAAGATCAGCTGCGCGACACCGCCCTGCAATTGGCCGTTGAAGCCGGCGCAGAAAACCCCCAAGTCTGCGTGGAACGAAAAGACACAGTCGCCAGCAAAAACGGCGAAGAAGTCTTTTTTGAGTCCAACATCACCGCCACCGCCAGCGGCCGCCCCGCGTCGGCGCGCAACTGACGGCGCGCAACCAATGAGAGAGACTGAACATGAGCATTGATCTACGCAGCGACACCATCACCCAGCCCACCCAAGCCATGCGCGAGTCCATGTTGCACGCGGTGGTGGGCGACGACGTCTACGGCGAAGACCCCACCGTGCACGAGCTCGAGGCGCTGGCCTGTGAGCTCAGCGGCATGCCGGCGGCCGTGTTTGCCTGCAGCGGCACCCAGACCAACCTCATCGCACTGCTGGCGCACTGCCAGCGCGGCGACGAATACATCGTCGGCAGCAACGCCCACACCTTCAAATACGAGGGCGGCGGCGCGGCGGTGCTCGGCGGCATCCAACCGCAAACCATCCCCGGGGCGGAAGACGGCACGCTGCCGCTGGATCTGGTCGCCGCTGCGGTCAAAGACCGCAGCGATCACCATTTCGCCAAAACTAAAATCTTGAGCTTGGAGAACACCCAGTCCGGCCGCGCCCTGCCGATGCAGTACCTCAGCGATGCGCGCGCACTGTGCGACGAACAAGAGCTGCTGCTGCACATGGACGGTGCGCGCATATTCAATGCCGTGGTTGCGCACAATACAAGCCTGAAAGCGATGTGCGCACCGCTGCACAGCATCTCCATCTGCCTCTCCAAAGGCTTGAGCGCCCCGATCGGCTCTGTGCTCTGTGGCGACGAAGCCTTTATCCAACGCGCCCGGCGTTGGCGCAAAGTAACCGGCGGCGGCATGCGTCAGGCGGGCTTGATCGCCGCACCCGCCATCATCGCCCTGCGGGACATGCCTGGCCGGCTGCTGGAGGACCATCAAAATGCCGCCATGATGGCGCAGTTATTGAGCGACTGCCCGGGCCTCAGCGTGCGCGCAGCGGGCATGCCCACCAACATGGTGTGGCTGGATCTCGACGCACCGCAAGCAGATGCCCTGATCACCCACGCAGCGACACGCGACATCACCCTGTCGGGCGATGCAAATGTATTGCGTCTGGTCACACACCGTCACATCAGCCAGGACGACGCCCGGCTGACAGCCGAAGTCATTCGCGAATTTTTCAAGCGCTAAACGCTGAATCATCCTTCGCCGCTGGCACTGGGAATCCCCTGTGTCAGCGGCAGCGCTGCACCCAGCGGCACCGACTCAAGTGCGGCAGCCTTAATGTGTTGAGCGACTGTTTAATCCCACTTCTGTTCTCGGTCTTTTGTTGCCGCCTTCAATCCCTGCTTTGATACGGTGCACAGACACCTGATCAAAGCAGTCGCGCCCGACTAAGACGCCACACACACCGCGCTTTAAATCGGCAATTTCCCGTCTGTGTGCTAAAACAACAAGGAAGGACAAAAGGTTCCGCGAAAACAGTCCATGGAGGACAGCGTGTTACAAAGCACCGCGAGCATCGACATCAAGTCGCACAAAAAAGTAGCTTTTGAGCTGCTGACACGCCCTGCCGCGCGCCTGATATGGCAGCGTCGCTTGCAACGCGCCGTGCTTTTAGAGGGCGATGCCGGTTGCGTCGGCGCCATCACCGCACTGTTGTTTGATGAAGGACCAGAACAGCGGCGTCTGCTGGAGACCATATTGGAGACGGACCGCAACAGTCAGCTGCACGTCTTTCAAGTCATCGGCGAAGACGAGCTGCACTGGCACTACCGATTCGAGAACAAACGCAAAGGTTATGTCTCTCTGCGCCTGCGCATCGAGCTGATTGCGGGCTCCACCCTCGGCACCATGCGCGGCATGTTCGACAAGCGCCTCAAGAGCATGGCGACGGATCACCTTGCTGAGCTCAACGAATACGTAGAGCAACAGAACTTCAGGCGCAAAGCCCGGCGCGCCAAACGCCGAGCTGTCGCCGCCGCAGCAAATTGAACCTCACCAACGGCCATAGACAGTAAGCGCTAAGTTCGCTCGGCGGGAACGGCCGTTTTACGCACTAAACGCACTGCCAACATCACCAGCACCAGTCCCACGATCGCCTGCACGCCCAGGCGCTCGTCGAACAGCAACCAGGCCTCCAGCGCCACCACCGGCGGCACCAGATAAAACAAGCTCGCCACCTGAGAGGCCGCGCCGCGGCTGATCAAGTAGCTGAGCAGCGCAATGGCCAGCAGCGACAGGGCTACCACCAGCCAGGCCATGGCGAAGATAAACTCACCCGACCAGACAATATCCATGCTGCCCCACAGCGGCGCAGCCACCCCCATCACCGCCGCCGCGGCCACGTACTGCGTCGCGGTAGCCGCCAGCAATGGCGCACCCTGCCCAAAGTTTTTTTGATAGACAGTGCCAATGGAGATGGCAAAGAGCGCCAACACGCAGAGCGCCACAGACAAGCCACCGCCGTCCATGCTCGCCGAGCTGAGGCCGTGGCGATCGAGCACCACCAGTGCCACACCGACAAAACCCAGCGCAAATCCCAACCACTGCTGCCGGCTCAACACCTCTCGCAGCCACAGGCCCGCAATCAGGGCGGTCAAGACCGGCTGCAGACCGACAATCAGCGCTGCCAAACCCGCGCTCAATCCCAGCGAGATGCCGCCAAACACACCGCCCAAATACAGGCAGTGCATCAGGATACCAATCACCATCTGATGAAAATAGAAGCGCCTGTCGCGCGGCCAAGGACCGAAAAAAACACTGATCAAACACACCAGCAAGGTGGCGGTGATGAAAAACCGGGTGAACAAAAAGACACCGGGATCCGCATAAGGCAAGCCCAGCTTGGCACCGATAAAGCCCGTGCTCCACAGCAAGACAAAAAGCCAGGGAGCGAAGCGAGCGAGCAGCGTTTGCATCGTCTTTCTCAATTTTGGAATCAATGACAGGAGGATGCAGTCTACGCCCTCGCTGGGCCGATGGCACCTGACACACCGGAGCGCAACAAAGCATAACAGCCTGTTGCCAAGGCGAGCAAAACACTCACTGCAGGGAAAAGAAAAGGGATATCAGCGCAGCGGGTGCCCAGTGCAATGGGCGGCATCCGCTGCAGCAGACGCCTAGAATTCCCAGGAAAAGATCAGCTGTCGATCAGCACCGCAATCTCGGCCGCGCCGCTGAGTGCTATTTCCTCTAAGTTCTCACCTGGCCCGCCGCGGTCAATCACCAGGAAATCACTGGGCTGATCCAGTGCCAACTGGTAGTGGTGCCAAGTGTTGGGCGCGAAGCTCACGCCCTGCTGCCCGTCGCTGATGAACAGCTCCAGTTGCTCCGCAAGTACTGCGTCGCCAGTCGGGGCCACCAGCACCAAAAAGCGCGCACCCGACAAGGGGAAGAACGCCTGACTGCCCAGCGGGTGCCGCTCCATGATCTCTACCCGATGCGGCAGGCTCACCGGCGTGCTGCGGAACACATTGATCAGCGTGCGAGCGCCCTCGCCGTGCAGCGCCACATCGGCGAGATCATTAAAGCGCGTCGTCAGCCCTTGGTTGATCGGGATCTGGTCCGCCTGCCGCAGATCCAGCACTTGCCCGTAGGGGGCAAAGGCCGCGGAGGTCAATGACACCGGCGTCAATAATCGCATTGTCTCAGCGCCCTATGAACGGCATGTGCCGGTTCACGTCTTTGTACAGCAAATAACGAAAGGGCTCTGGCCCACCGGCGTAACAAGCCTGCGGGCAAAAGGCGCGCAGCCACATGAAGTCCCCGGCCTCCACCTCGTGCCAATCAGTGTTCAGCTTGTAGACAGCCTTGCCCTGCAATACAAACAAGCCGTGTTCCATCACGTGCGTCTCCTCGAAGGGAATGGAACCGCCGGGTTGAAAGGTGACGATGTTGATGTGAAAGTCGTAGCGCAGATCATCCGGGTCTATAAAACGCTTGGTGCTCCAGGCGCCGTTGGTATCGGGCATGACCTTGGGCTCGGTCTCGGCGTCATTGCAGATCACCACTGAGGGCGCCGCCACGCCCTCCACCCGCTGCCAGGCTTTTCTGACCCAGTGAAAACAGGCGTTCACTGTGCCGTTGTTATGCAAGGTCCATTCTTTGGTGGCGGGTATAAAGGCAAAGCCGCCGCTCAGTAGCTCGTGCTGCTCGCCTTCGATGCACAGCTCCACGCTGCCTTCGGTGACAAAAATGGCGGACTGGACATTGTCCTCCGTCT
>JAWSVD010000271.1:0-549 GCA_033852095.1 Granulosicoccaceae bacterium
TCAAACATCACCATATCGGAATTGCGCAGTTTGCCAGACACCCCAAATGTCAGCACCCCGGCGCGCGTGCGCCGATCAAACGTTATCCCTGAATTACACAACGGACAAAAGGTCACCGCCACCGGCACGCCGCCGATCTGGTCATTCACGATCTCGTGCCAGGTCAGATACCGCAGCGGATAGGCCCGCGCAGACTGCCCCGCGATCTCCACCGAAATCACCGGCTCACGCGGGCTGATACGGGTCTCTTCGCTGGCTTGAATAAATTCAGGATCATTCAGCGCCGGAATGCCATCCCGTGGCGGCCCACCCGACAGGATCTCAGCCCAATCGTGAATACTGCTGCGCGAAAAATCGGTCCGCGGCCATTCGTGTTGCCACAGCTTTGGATCAGCCGCCGCAAGGCAAGCCAGCCATATCAGGGCAATACTCAAAAAAGATCTTATCGCCATCATACACCCCCAGTCACAGGGGTAGAATGCGCCTTTGCTGGGTAACAGGCACCCAACAATGGCGTGAGCAGCCGATTGCAGCCACTCACCTCACAAC